>JBJDWY010000020.1:0-19124 GCA_051866255.1 Anaerovibrio sp.
TCAACTTTCGACAAAAAAATAACTGCTGAAAAGCAAATTCTTTCTGACCTTCAGGAGATTAAGAAGGGCTTGCTTCAGCAGATGTTTGTGTGATGATTTTCTTTTCTAAATTGCCTTGCAAATTGTGCAGGGAAATTGTATAATAGAGGTATAAAAAGGTGCTACCGATAGACGGTTAGTCCTCAAAGTTTTTGATCAGAATTGACCGCTCACTTTGCGACAGAGGCGGTCATTTCTGATTTTTGGCAACATCTTTCCCCGGCTGGTAGCCGAAGCTAATGCAGGCAATAGCCATGCCAATAGCACCGACAATAAATGCAGCTATAGAAATAGACATAAGCACCAATCCCTCCTTTTAAGATTCCTCGTTAGAGGTTTCTATGTAATCGGAGGGTAACAGTCCCTCCGGAATAGATCTCAGGAGGGCTAACCGCCTACCGTATTGGTAGCACCTAATATATTATAGCAAATACATATACGCTTTGCAATCTGTTTGTTATAAAACCCCTTGCAAATTTTGCAGGAGAATTGTATAATAGAGGCATAAAAAGGTGCTACCGATAGACGGTTAGCCCTCAAAGTTTTGGCCAGAATGACCGCTGATTTTCGAGCTCAGGCGGTCATTTCTGATTTTTGGAGACGTCTTTCCCCAGCTGGTAGCCGAAGCTAATGCAGGCAATAGCCATGCCAATAGCGCCGACAATAAATGCAGCTATAGAAATAGACATAAGCACCAATCCCTCCTTTTAAGATTCCTCGTTAGAGGTTTCTATGTAATCGGAGGGTAACAGTCCCTCCGGAATAGATCTCAGGAGGGCTAACCGCCTACCGTATTGGTAGCACCTAATATATTATAGCAAATACATATACGCTTTGCAATCTGTTTGTTATAAAACCCCTTGCAAATTTTGCAGGAGAATTGTATAATAGAGGCATAAAAAGGTGCTACCGATAGACGGTTAGCCCTCAGATTGTTTAGTCAGAATGACCGCTCTCTTTTGGACTTAGGCGGTCATTTCTGATTTTTGGAGACGTCTTTAGGAAAAACCACTTGCGATTTTGTTGCAGGTGGTTTTTTCTTTGCGCTGATATGTTATAATCAACTTATCAAATGCAAATGGAGATGGGGTTATGGCAGAACTTGAAGCGAAAATGGAGAAAAATCTCATAACGCAGCTTACAACAGGTATTTCTCAGTGGACTTACCGCAAGGATATTACTACTGAGGAAGCTTTGTGGCAGAATTTTCGTGAGAAGCTTAATCAGAATAATCAGGCGGTGCTGGATGGGGAGCTGATTACTGATGAGGAGTTTGGGCAGATTAAGAACTTTATGCTGGAACAGGCTCAGACTCCCTACAAGGCGGCTTTATGGCTGGCTGGCGAGAATGGTGAGGCTGTTATTCCCCTTGCCCGTGAGGATGCAGCCAAGGGGACGATACATTTATTTGCGGTGAGCAGCAGGGAGATTGCTGGCGGCCGTTCATGCTATGAGGTAATCAATCAATATGTGTCAGCTAAAGAGGGCAGTGATGACAGGGAACGCCGCTTTGATGTTACCCTGCTGATTAATGGCATGCCCATGATACAGATTGAGCTGAAGAACCAGAACCACCCCTTCATGGACGCTTTTCGCCAGATTAAGAAGTACAAGGTGCAGGGCAAGTTCAAGGGCTTGTTCGGGCTGGTGCAGATGTATGTTGTGACCAACGGCAGCAATACTCGTTATATTGCTGCTGATACTGGTGACAGGCTCAACGAGAATTTTCTCACTACATGGGTGGATACGGATAATCAGCCAGTGGAAAATTATCTGCAATTTGCCAAGAGTGTTTTGCGTATACCGGAGGCTCATCAGATGATTGGCTTCTACAGCGTGCTGGATGCCGAGAGGAAGAAGCTGCTGTTATTGCGTCCCTACCAGATTCATGCCATTGAGGCGGTCAAAAAGGCATCAGGCGAGGGGAAGTCAGGCTTTGTATGGCATACCACCGGTTCAGGCAAGACCATGACCTCCTACACAGTCACCAAGAACCTGCTGACGATACCCAGCGTAGATAAGACCATCTTTTTGATTGACCGCAAGGATTTGGATCAGCAGACCAGTACATCTTTCAAGGCTTATGCGGAGAATGATGCCGTTGACATCGAGGACACTCAGAATATTGGCGAGCTGGTGAAGAAGCTGTACAGCAACGACCGCATTGCCATTATCACCACCATCCAGAAGCTGCAAATCCTCATTAAGAGATACAGCAGCGAGGCGAAGAAGGATAGCACAAAAACGAAGAAATTCCACGGTCTGCGGATTGGCTTTGTGGTGGATGAGTGCCATCGTACTGTGACGCCTGAAACCCAGCGGATGATCATGAGTTTTTTTGAAAGTTCGTTGTGGTACGGTTTTACCGGCACACCGATTTTCAAGGAAAATATGCGGGCCAGGAAGGGGGACTTGCCTCGGACTACTGAGGGCATGTTCGGCCCGTGCCTGCATAAGTATACTATTCGTGAGGCGCTGCACAACAAGGCTGTGCTGGGATTTCAGATTGAGTACAAGGACACCATTTCCTATGAGCAGATTTGCGCCATCGGCGAGCAGATTGGCGTAGGCAAGGAGCATGAGCTCTTGGTCAGGGAAGACCGCAGCAACGTTACCTACAAGGTGCTGGGAGAGGTTAAGGCACAGGACACTGACCCATATGCTAACGATATTCACCGCATGGAGGTTATTGACTTCATCATCAACAAGTGTGCTGGCAAGTTCAGGCTTTCGGCAGAACGTGGCGATGCCTATGAGGCCATACTGACAGTTAAGTCCATCAGTGATGCCCAGTGCTATTATCGTCTGATGAAGCAGTTCGTGGCGGAGGGCAAGGTAGCGGAGCGTGTACGCAGCAAGCTGAATGATTTTCCGAGGATTGCCATCACTCATACTGTTACCGAGAATGATGATGCTTCTATCCAGAACCAGCAGTTCATGCTGGAGGCTATGCAGGATTATAATGCCATGTTTGGGACAAATTATGGCCTGGACAGCCAGAGGGCATATAACACGGATTTGAATGACAGGCTGGCAAGGAAGAAGGGGCAGTACCGGCTGCGGGAAAACCAGCTGGATATTGTGATTGTGGTTGACCGCTTGCTGACAGGCTTTGATGCGCCGCCTTGCGGTATTCTTTTCGTGGATAGGCCGCCTATGAGCTATCAGAACATCATACAGGCATTTTCCAGAACCAACAGGCTGTATGACAGGGCGAAGAAGTACGGCATGATTGTTATCTTCCAGCGAGCCGAGGAATACAGGACGGCAGTGGACAAGGCTCTCTGGCTGTATTCCAATGGGGGGACAAATGATGTAAGTGCTCCGCCTTTTGCAGAGATTGAGCAGGACTTTATCAAGGCTATCCGGGAGATAAGGAAGCTGGCACCTACACCTGATACTGTAGATAACCTGCTGAATGACAGGGCAGCTATGGCAAAGTTTGTGAAGCAGTTCCAGAAGCTGGACAAGTCATTTGGGGAAATTCAGGTCTACATGGAGTGGGCTGACAAGGATTTGGAGCGTGACTATGGCATCAGCCATCAGGATTTTGATGATTATCTGGGCAAGTATCAGAATGTGCTGGAGGCATTGAAGAAGTCTCCTGATGATGGTGATGATGTAACCATTGACATTGAGTATGAGCTGGAAACCATCAGGCTGGAAACAATAGACTATAGGTATCTCATGTCATTGATACAGCGGCATATTCCTGATGAAGACCAGATTATTGTGGAAGCTGTGCATGATGAGAATATTGAGAAGTACATTGACCAGCTGGCGGAAAGCAATCCGGGCCTGGCAGCTGTTATCAGGCAGTTCTGGGAAGATATGAAAGCACATCCTGAAGCTTACAAGGGCATGGATGCCATGAGTGTCATTGAGCAGCGTATCGATAACATTATCAATCAGCAGGTTGATATGCTTGTCAATGAGTGGTGCGTCAAGAAAAATGAAGTGCTGTTCGTGCTGGAGAACTACAAAAAGTCTGCCCCGATAGTCGTAGGTAATGATTATGAGAAGTTCAAGCAGACACACAAGATGAGCAAGCTCATGTATAAGCGAAAGGTCAAGGAAGCCATTGCAGCCTTGGCGGAGAAGGTAAAACCTTTGCTGGATAAATAATTCGTGCCGAAGCTAATCTTGTTTTATGGTTATGTCTTTGCAAAAGAATAGTTTCAATCACAAATGGATATAAACTTGAAAAAAAGCACATTCGCATGATATAATAAGAAACAAGATTAGAGGGGAAGACTAACAGGAGACACATGTCAAAAGGGGGAGTTTTTTTGGATTCATTAACTATCAGGAGGAAACTGTTTCTTGTTTTCGGAGTGCTTCTGGCTATTTTTCTTGCCAGCAGCCTCTATGCAGGATACAGCCTGAACAGCATCAATTCAGGTGCCCTGCGCATTGCCACGGAGCATCTCAGCAGCGTCATGACCGGCATGGAGAGCAGCCAGTCCCTGGCAAACTACCGTCAGGGCGAGTTCAGCGTGGTGACGGCAAAGAGCCTGCCTGCCCGTCTGTATGCCGCCAGGGACAATAAGAATTGTGCGGCACAGATTGATATTTCCCTGGATGCTCTGGCACCTGCCGTAGCACCGGAGGTAAAGGACGATTTTGATGCTTTGCGCAGGGATTGGGATGCCTACAAGGCTGATTCAGCCAAGGTTGCAGATTTGGCAAAGGCTGGCAGGGTAGATGAAGCCCAGGCATTGCTGGAGAATTCTGTCAGCAGGTATCAGCATATTTCTTCCCAGCTGGACAGAATCGTGGACAGCAGCAAGGACTTTATCTTCAAGGAGAGCATAGCGGCTTCCAACCAGTATGAGTTTACCAAGTGGACGCTGATTCTCAGCACCCTGCTGGTGATTGTGCTGTCCGGCTTTATGGCGGTATATCTCAGCAGCAGTATCATGAATTCCGTCAACTATCTCATGAATATTTCCCGGGAGGTTTCCGGCGGCAATCTCACTGTGGAGGCAGAGCCAAAGACTGCTGACGAGATGGGCGAGCTGACGGCTGCCTACGGAGAGACCATCCGCAACCTGCGGGGGCTCATTCAGGATATTCAGCGGACGGCATCGGATGTATCCACCTTTGCGGAGCAGCTGACGGAGAATGCCAGCCAGTCCGCCCAGGCAACCCAGCAGGTGGCAACCTCTATTACCAATGTGGCAGCTTCCAGCAGCCAGCAGGGTGATGCGGTAAGCCGTTCCCTGGATGATATCCATGCCATGGCTCAGAGCCTGACAGGCTTCGAGCATACGGCAGCCAGCTCGGCAGCAGCAACCCAGGAGGTGGCTGAGATTGCCAATCAGGGACGGGCAGCCATTGATGGCGCTGTTTCCCAGATGGCAGAGATTGCGGCATCTGTTACCGAGTCTGCTGAGACCATTGAGAAGCTGGCGGAGCGTTCCAGCGAAATCGGGCAGATCAGCGATACCATTGCCGGTATTGCCGCCCAGACCAACCTGCTTGCCCTGAACGCTGCTATTGAGGCTGCCCGTGCCGGTGAGGCAGGTCGCGGTTTTGCCGTGGTAGCCGAGGAGGTACGGAAGCTGGCAGAGGGCTCCAACGAGGCAGCCCAGCAGATTGTTTCCCTGATTGCCGCTATCCAGAAGGATACGGAGCAGGCTGCCAAGCGCATGAAGCGCGGTACGGACGAGGTGGAGAATGGCCGCAGGGTTGTGGCAAATGCCGGTGATGCCTTTGAGCGGATTGCCGGTTCCGTAACGGATTTGACGGAGGGCTCCCAGAAGATTCTCCGTGAGGCGAAGGAATCCTCCGCCAAGGCTGATGCCCTGGTGAACGTAATGGAAGGCATCAACAGGAACAGCCAGGAGGTAGCTTCCGAGACGGAGTCTGTTTCTGCTGCTACCGAGGAGCAGTCCGCTTCCATGGACGAGGTGGCAACTGCCAGTGACAAGCTGGCAAATCTGGCTCAGGAGCTTACTGCTTCCACCAACAAGTTCAGGATTTGAGGGGGATTGCCTTTATGAAGATGCGAAACAACAAGAATATAAAAATGATAATTGCAGTCCTCTGCACGGTTACTGCCCTGCTGGCAGCTGTGTTATCCGCAGGCTGTGGCAGCCAGGAGGCAGGCAACAAGAAGGTAGCAGTGGCCTTTGCCAATTCCTCATCCAGCTGGCAGAAGAACGGCAATACCATGAAGGAGCTGCTGGAAAAAGAGGGCTTTACGGTGGATTTGCAGTTTGCTGATACCGCTGAGCAGCAGGTGGAGCAGATCAAGGCGCAGCTGGAGCAGAAGCCGGGCTGCCTGGTAATCGGTGCTGTTGACGGTGAGAAACTGGCGGATGTGCTGCAGTATGCCAAGGAGCATGAGATACCTGTTATTGCCTATGACCGCCTGATTATGGGCACGGATGCTGTTTCTTATTATGCTTCGTTTGATAATGAGGGCGTGGGCGAGGCCATGGGCGAGTACATCGAGGCAAAGCTTGATTTGAAGAACGGTGCCGGGCCTTTCAATATGGAGGTATTTGCCGGTGATACAGCCGACAACAATGCCCATCTCTATTTCGGGGAGGCCATGAAGGTGCTGAAGCCTTATATTGACAAAGGACAGCTGGTGATTCCGTCCGGGGAGACATCCTTTGACCAGGCTGCTACTCAGGGCTGGAATCCTGACAATGCTCAGAAGCGCATGGAGCGTCTTTTGCAGGGCGCGGATGCCGGTGTGCATCTGGATGTTGTCCTTTCCCCCAATGACGGCGTTGCAGGCGGCGTCCGCAAGGCACTGACGGCCGGCGGCTATACCCAGATGCCGCTGATTACCGGCCAGGATGCGGAGGAGCAGGCTATCGCTGCCATCAAGGCAGGCCAGCAGGCCATGACCACCTACAAGGACCCCGCCATTCTGGTGGCAAAGTCCATCCGCATGATCAAGGCAGTGGTGGAAGGTACCCAGCCTGATATCAACAATGTAACTACTTATAACAACGGCGTTATTACCGTACCGGCATATCTCTGCACGCCTCTGGTAGTGGATGCAGGAAATATTGATGTCGTGAAATAACCGATATCAGGCAAAGTATTTATATTTTTTGGAGAATTTGCCCTTCGCTTTGGCGGAGGGCTTTTTCCTTGCAGTTTTTCTTTGCAGGTTTACAGAAAATTTAGTGAAAACAGGTTTATAATTGATTAGCAGATGGGTTTTAGAATTTGCATCCATTTTCCATTATTGGTATAAGTTGCCGGATATTTGTGGTATAATTTAGTTTAACGTAATTTTGCTGGATAGGAGTGATTGGATGGACAGGCAGGAGGCCATGAGGTGCTTTAAGAGCTTCCCTGTTTACGGCATTACGGCAGAGAGCATGTCTGCCGGGCGGAGCAATCTGGAAGTGGTAGAAGCCATGCTGCAGGCAGGTATCCGCTTTGTGCAGTACCGGGAAAAGGAAAAGAGCGGGCTGGCACGTTACAATGAATGCTTGCAGCTGAGGGAGCTGACCAGAAAATACGGGGCTGCCTTTTTGATAGATGATTTTGTGGATTTGGCACTGGCGGTGGATGCTGACGGGGTGCATATCGGCCAGGATGATTTGCCGCCCCGGGCGGTCAGGGAGCTTCTGGGCCCTGACAAGGTAATCGGCTGGTCCACCCACGGGCCGGAGCAGCTGCAGGCTGCCAATAGCCTGGCAGATGTGATAGACTACATAGGCACAGGGCCTGTCTATGCCACCCAGACCAAGAAGACTGCGGTGCCGGTGGGGCTGGAATATGTGCAGTATGCCAGGCAGCATTCGGTGCTGCCCTTCGTGGCCATAGGCGGCATTAAGGAGCACAATCTGCACCTTGTCAGGGAAGCCGGTGCAGATACGGTATGCGTGGTGTCGGAGATTACCGGCGCGGAGGATATTGCCGCCAAGGTGCGGTCTTTAGCAGAAATAATGGATTGATTTGCTATGGAAAATAAGAAATTGGAAGAAATAGAGGCGGTGCGCAGGAATCTGAAGGGCAGCCGCCTGAAGGATATACTGCTGGACGAGATGGAAAAGAACTGTCCCGGCATGTCCTACGACAAGCTGATGCAGGCAGCCATGACGCTGCAAAAGGCAAAGCAGATGATTGCAGGCAATGTGCCGGACAGCGACTACAACGAGCTGGGCAGGCAGTTTCGCCAGACGGTGGGGCGCAGGAATGAGGAAAACCGTGCCATGATACAGGGCATGGTGAGGGAGCAGCGGCTCAGTGGCAGATTGACCTACAGCTGGTATTACAATCAGCCAATTACGGCATGGGAGCGGGATTTTCACTACATCAAGCTCCTGAGCGATTACCTTATGAGCGGCAGGGAGCCGGAGAGGGCATCCCTGCAGGAGCGTTCCTATGAGATTTTTCACGATGATACTGTGCTGACGGAGTATCCGGAGCTATTGGAGCGGCTGGGGATTTCCATGGAGCAGCTGAACATCGTGGCCCAGCCGGACCCTCTGATGCTGGCGGTGCAGTGCGGCAAGCAGCCCCATGGGGGAGTGTGCCAGCACTTTGCCGTGGAGACCAAGGAGGCATATTACGGACTGTATCCTGTGCTGAACAGGACGCGGTTTGCCTCGGTGATTTATGGTGCAGGCTGGAAGCTGGCAGGCAATCTTTTCCAGCTGCCCTATCAGATTGGCAGGGAGTGGTACAAGCACTGCATCTGGTATTTTGGCAACATGAGCTATGAGGGCATCAGCCTGTGGTATGCCATCAGGCAGAACCTTCCCTCAGGCATGGAGCTGAAGCTGGCGGTGCCCATGTACAAGGCAATGCTTTTGTATCAGCCGGTGAAGCTGGCAAAGAAGGGCACAGGAGGAACTGCCGGGGGCAGGCATTTCCCAGGCGGGGAAGCCGGGAATGTGCTTGAAATAGTGCAGTCTGTGCAGACGGACAAGGCAGTGGAGGCGTTTTGCCGGGAGTTTGAGCCGGAGGATGCGGCTATCTGGCGTGATATACTGGGCAAGAATATGTATTATCCCCAGAGCATGCTGGGCAATCAGGAGCTGCAGAAGCTGTTCCGGGAGATGGACAAGGGCATCCTTTAGCGGATAGCCCGATTTTGGTTTTGGTTTTGGTAGGAGGATAACAATAATGACAGGTTCGGTTCCTTTTGCGCATTTGCATGTTCATACTGAGTACAGCCTGCTGGATGGGGCAAACCGCATCAAGCCGCTGATTGCCCGTGTGAAGGAGCTGGGCATGGAGCATATCGCCATTACGGACCATGGCAATATGTTTGGTATCATGGAGTTTTATAAGACCTGCAAGGCGGAGGGCATCAACCCTGTCATCGGCTGCGAGGTATATGTGGCGCCCCGGGATCGCCATGAGCAGTACGAGGTGGATGGTACAAGGTACTACCACCTGATTTTGCTGGCGGAAAACAATGAGGGATATAGAAATCTGGTACAGCTGGTGTCCAGGGCCAATACGGAGGGCATGTATTATAAGCCCAGGGTGGACAAGGAGCTTTTAAGGAAATACAGCAAGGGGCTAATCTGCCTCAGTGCCTGCATTGCCGGGGAAGTGCCGGCCTGGATTATCCGGGGGGACATGTTCCGGGCGGAAAAGGCATTGCAGGAGTATCTGGAGATTTTTGGCAGGGAGAATTTTTTTATTGAGCTGCAAAATCACGGCATGCCGGAGGAAAAAAAGGTCATGGCAGGGCTTTTGGAGCTGGCGAAAAAATATCAGCTGGGGCTGGTGGCTACCAATGATGCCCATTACCTGAAGCGTGAGGACAGCGAGTTCCACGAAATCCTGCTGTGCATCCAGACCGGCAGGACTCTGGATGACCCTGGCAGGATGCGGTTTGCCAGTGATGATTTTTACCTGAAGACACAGGAGGAAATGCAGGGGCTGTTCAGTGAATACCCGGAGGCACTGGCAAATACGGTGAAGATTGCAGAACGGTGCCATGTGGAGTTTGATTTTGAGCACCGCCATCTGCCGAATTTCCCCCTGCCGGATGGGCTGACGGATGAGGCATACCTCAGGCAGCTCTGCGAGAAGTACCTGCCGGAACGCTACGAAAATATCACTCAGGAGGTGCAGGACAGGCTGGAATATGAGCTTGGCGTAATCCACAGCATGGGCTTTGACAGCTACTTCCTGATTGTGTGGGATTTTATCAACTACGCCAGGAGCGTCAATATACCGGTAGGGCCGGGGCGAGGCTCCGCTGCCGGCAGCATCGTGGCTTATGCCCTGGGGATTACGGATTTGGACCCGTTGCAGTATGACCTGCTCTTTGAGCGTTTTCTGAACCCGGAGCGGGTTACCATGCCGGATATTGATATAGATTTCTGCTATGTGCGCCGGGAGGAAGTAATTGATTATGTAAAACAGCGTTATGGGGAGGACCATGTAAGCCAGATTATTACCTTTGGCACCCTCAAGGCAAAGAATGCCGTCAGGGATGTGGCCAGGGCTATGGGCATGTCCTATGCCGAGGGGGACAGGGTATCCAAGCTGATTCCCAGCGGCCCCAAGGTTACTTTGCAGGCAGCACTGGACAGCGTGGACGAGTTTCGCAAGCTCTACGAGGAAGATTTCAGCGTGCAGCGGCTGGTGGACATGGCAAAGCGGGTGGAAGGGCTTCGCAGGAACTGCGGCAAGCATGCGGCAGGCATCGTGATTGCCAGGAATCCCATTACCGATTACATGCCCATTATGATTGCTGATGGTGCGCTGGTCACCCAGTTTGAAAAGGACCTGGTGGAGGAGCTGGGGCTTTTGAAGATGGACTTTCTGGGGCTTAGAACCCTGACTGTCCTGGATGATGCGGTGAAAAACATTAAGCAGAATCACGGTATTGATGTTGATTTGCGTCGGCTGCCCCACACGGACGAAAAGACCTGCCGGATGCTGTGCGACGGCGGCACCGGGGCGGTGTTCCAGATGGAGTCTGCCGGTATGACGCGGATTATGCGGGACTTGAAGCCGGAGGGCTTTACTGACTTGATTCCGCTGGTGGCACTCTACCGTCCGGGGCCTCTGGGCAGCGGCATGGTGGATGATTTTATTGACGGCAGGCATGGGGAGAAAAAGGTGGAGTACCTGCATCCCCTGCTGGAGCCGATTTTGCGTGAGACCTTCGGGGTGGTGCTGTATCAGGAGCAGGTTATGCAGATTGTGCAGGTGCTGGCAGGGTTCAGCCTGGGACAGGCTGACCTTTTGCGCCGTGCCATGGGCAAGAAAAAGGCGGCCATCCTGATGGCCCAGAAGGAGAATTTTTTGCAGGGCACCAGGCAGAAGGGCATTGACGATGATTTGGCGCAGCGCATCTTTGAGCTGCTGGAGCATTTTGCGGACTACGGCTTCAATAAGTCCCATAGTGCCGCCTATGCCTGGGTGGCATGGCAGACCGCCTATCTGAAGGCCAATTATCCGGCAGATTTCATGGCGGCCATGCTGACCAGTGTCATGGACAATACGGACAAGGTAAGCCAGTACATAGAGCAGTGCAAGCGCATGGGCATCAGGATACTGCCTCCGGATATCAATGCCAGCCAGGTGAATTTCAGCGTTGACAAGGGGGCTATCCGCTTCGGGCTGGCAGCTATCAAGAATGTAGGAGAGGCGGCACTTTCTGTCATGATGGCAGAGAGGGAGAAAGGGGGCAGCTTCCTGTCCCTGATGGATTTCTGCTCCCGGGTGGACTTTCATGCGGTCAACAAGCGGTCAGTGGAGAACTTTATCCGCTGCGGCTGCTTTGATTCCCTGGGGGCGAAGCGCGCCCAGCTTTTGGCAGTGTTCCCCAGTGTGTCCGAGGCGGCTGCTGCGGTACAGAGGGACAGGGCCAACGGCCAGATTGGGCTCTTTGATGCGGAGGAGGTCCGGCAGGTGGCTGAAATCAAGCTGCCGGATATACCTGAGGCGGAGCCTGAGGTGATGATTGGCTGGGAGAAGGAAATTACCGGCTTTTATATTACGGGGCATCCTTTGGACAAGTACCAGGCCAAGCTGGCAGGGCTGACGCCTGTATCCAAGGTCATGGAGGGGCAGGTGCCCGATGGCAGCAAGGTCAGGCTGGGTGGCATCGTGGTGGAATGCATCCGCCGCACTACCAAGAAGGGTGATATGATGTGCTTCCTGCGGCTGGAGGATTATACCAATACTATCCGCGTGGTGGTGTTCCCCAAGGTGTTTTACAGCAGGATTAACCTGTCGGAGCAGGACAGGCGGATTGTGGTTTTTGGCAAGGTGGATTTCAGCGATGATGAGCGGGACAAAATCCAGCTGATTGCAGAGGATATCATCAGCCTGGAGGATTATCAGCCAGATTATTATATTGCCCTGAGGCCGGAGCAGGAAAAGCCGGAGATTTTTGACGGCCTGCGGCGGATTTTTCAGCAGCATCATGGCAGCCGGGTGGTTTATATGTATTTTTATGGCTCCAAAAAGCTGATAAAAAATGAAAAGCGTTACTGGCTGGATGGCTCGGCAGAGGCTGAGGCGGAGATAAGGAAGCTTTTGGGAGAGGACAGCCTGAAAAGCAGATAATCAGATATGCAGGTTCTTTTGCTTGGGAGGTTTTTAGCATGTGGGTTTCGATTTTTGTGGCAAAGGATAAAAATGAAGCTGACAGGATTATGGCACGGCTGGATGATGAAGGCTTTGTGAACCGCATCCGGCCGGGCACTGGGGGAATCATGCAGGACGGGCAGCTGGAGGTGCAGGTGCTGGAGTCCGAGGCGCCTGATGCCCAGCAGTTCTGCTATTGACATGCATAGCTTGTGCCGCCCATATTGAAAGAAAATGATATTTGTGATATTATGGAGCGGTTAAAGGTTTTTACAATCGATAAAAAAGATTAAAGTTTTGGAAAGAGAGGCGATAGCTTGCCTGCAATAACTTATGAATTGATTAAGCAGGATGAGGCAACCGGGGCAAGAGCCGGTATTATTCATACACCTCATGGCAGCTTTCCCACGCCGATTTTTATGCCGGTGGGAACGCAGGGATCCGTGAAGGGCGTATCACCAGAGGAATTGAAGGAGCTGGGGGCAGGGATTGTGCTCAGCAACACCTATCATCTGTTTTTGCGTCCGGGCTCCCAGCTGGTGAAGGAGGCCGGGGGGCTGCACAAGTTTATGAAGTGGGACGGTGCCATCCTTACGGATAGCGGCGGCTTCCAGGTGTTCAGCCTGGGGGATTTGCGCAAGATCACCGAGGAAGGGGTAACCTTCCGCTCCCATATTGACGGTTCCAAGAAGTTCCTTTCCCCGGAGGTTTCCATGCAGGTGCAGATGGACATTGGCTCGGATATTGTCATGGCTTTTGACGAGTGCATTCCCTATCCTGCCGATTATGCCTATACCAAGGCCTCCACGGAGCGCACTACCCGCTGGGCGAAGCGCTGCAAGGACTACATGACAAGCCCTCATCAGGGATTGTTCGGCATCGTGCAGGGGGGCATGTTCAAGGATTTGCGCACCCAGAGCGTGCAGGAGCTGGTGGAGCTGGATTTCCCCGGCTATGCGGTGGGCGGCCTCAGCGTAGGAGAGCCAAAGGATCTGATGTACGAGATGCTGGACCATACGGTGGCGCAGCTGCCAAAGGACAAGCCACGCTATCTGATGGGAGTGGGCACGCCGGACTGCCTGGTGGAGGGCGTTATGCACGGCATTGATATGTTTGACTGCGTATTCCCTACCCGTGTGGCAAGAAACGGCACTGCCATGACCTGGCAGGGGCGCATGGTGATGAAAAATGCGGAGTATACCCATGATTTCCGGCCCATTGAGGAGGATTGCGACTGCTACGCCTGCCGCAATTACAGCAGGGCCTACATCCGGCACCTGATCCGCTCCAATGAGATTTTTGGCCTCCGGCTGCTTTCCCTGCACAACCTGCGCTTTTTGCAGCGGTTCACCAGGGAGATGCGGCAGGCGATTATGGAGGACCGCTTCGGCCAGTTCCGCCGGGAATTTCTGGATCAGTACAATTATAATTCCAAGCAGACCATTGGCTGAGAGGTTGGCAAGATGGAGATTTGTGACAAGAAGCTCCTTCGCAGGGAAGGAATGGCAAGAAGGCGCGGCCTGACTGCCGGGCAGCGGCAGGAGAAAAGTGCCGCCATTGCTGAGAGGCTGATTCATTCGGAGCTTTTTCGGCAGGCGGAGTCCATTTTCTGCTATATTTCCATGGAAAACGAGGTGCATACGGAGGCGGTTCTTGAGGCGGCCCTGGCTGCCGGCAAGGCTGTTTCCATTCCCTATGTGCTGGATAAGTCAAATGGGCTGATGTGTGCCGCGCAGCTGCAGGATATGGCTGATTTGGTAGCAGGTGAGTACAATATCCTCACTTTGCCACCTGAGAAGGTGGTGCAGGTGGAACCATCTGCCATTGACCTGGCTATCGTGCCGGGCAGTGCCTTTGACCGTGCCGGGCACCGCATCGGCATGGGGGGCGGCTATTATGACCGGTTCCTGGGGCGGGCTGCCAGGGCTGCCCGGGCGGCAGTTGCCTATGAGTGCCAGCTGTTTGGCAATATTGCGGCCGATGAGCATGACCAGCCTATGGATTATATTTTTACGGAAAAAACCGTATATGAGATATAATATATAATTTTTTAAAACTTATTTTACAGCTTATAATGAGAGGACTTGAAGTAGTTGAGGAAAGACAGTTTGTTGAAACTTCTGGCAGCGGTGTCAGTCATCGTTGCCGTATTCTTCACCTTTGTAGCACCTCTGGCAACTTCCATCCGGCAGGGCCTGGACCTGCAGGGCGGTACCCATGTGGTGCTGGAAGCGGAGGATACGCCGGAGGCACAGGTGAATGAGGATGCCATGGAGCGCGTGGTGCGCATCATGGAGAAGCGTGTTAATGAGCTTGGCCTGGCAGAGCCGATCGTGCAGCGCCAGGGCGACCGCCGGATTATCGTGGAGCTGCCGGGCATCAAGGACCCGGACAAGGCAATCCAGGTAATCGGCAAGACCGCTATGCTGGAATTCAAGAATGAGGAAGGGGAAACCGTTCTCAATGGTACGGATTTGAAGGATGCCCGTGAGCAGACTGACCAGCAGGGACAGAATGTGGTAGCCCTGGAATTCAGCCCGGAGGGGGCTGAGAAGTTTGCCGTGCTGACCAGCATGAATGTGGGCAGAACCATTGCTATCCTCCTGGATGGCGAGGTGCTGACCGCCCCTCGCGTCAACGAGGCAATCACCGGCGGCAAGGCAGTAATCACCGGCAACAAGACTCTGGAGGAAGCCCACAATCTGGCTATCCTGCTCCGCAGCGGTTCCCTGCCGGTAAAGGTGAACATCATCGAAACTCGCACCGTGGGACCTTCCCTGGGGCAGGATTCCAAGGATAAGTCAGTGTTTGCCTTCACTGTAGGCCTGGGTGCCGTAGTGCTGTTCATGGCACTGTTCTATCGTGTGTCCGGCATCGTGGCTGATATCAGCCTGATGGCGTATGTTATTATCCTGCTGTTTGCCCTGAAGCTTTTGGATGCTACCCTGACTTTGCCGGGCGTGGCAGGTATTATCCTGTCCATCGGTATGGCGGTAGATGCCAACGTGCTGATTTTTGAGCATTTCAAGGAGGAATATCTCAGCGGCAAGACCCTGCGCCTGTCCATGGATGCAGGTTTCTCCCGTGCCTTTACCACGATTTTTGACTCCAATATTACCACGATTATTGCTTCTGCCGTGCTGTTCTGCTTCGGTACCGGCAGTATCAGGGGCTTTGCCATTACCCTGGGCCTGGGCGTTGTGATTTCCATGTTTACGGCGATTACCCTTACCCAGTTCATGACCAAGAATTTGATTGCAGCCAATATTTTCAAGAATCCTTGGATTTATGGCATCAACAAGCGGCCTGAGACAGAGGGAGAGGTGAAGCACTTTGGCTAAGATGAAGGTGCAGCAGAACCTGCCAAAAATTCGTTTTGACATTATGAAGTATTCCAAGCTGTGGTTCGCGATTTCCCTTACGATTACTGTGCTTGGCTTATTCTGCATGTTTACCAGGGGCTTTAATTTCGGCATAGATTTTACCGGCGGTACCATCATGGATATGCGCTTTGAGCGGCAGGTAACCCTGACGGAAATCCGCGATGTGCTGAAGGGGTACAACCTGGACAATGCCACCATCCAGCTGTCCGGTGAGGCAAGCAATGTGGAGTCCTCCCAGGATGTGATGATCCGTACTATTGATTTGGAGGAAAACCAGCGCAAGGAAATCATGGCAAGCCTCAATGACCAGGTGGGTGCCTACACGGTGCTCCGTGAGGAAAAGGTGGGTGCTACCATCGGCGGCGAGCTGATTACTGATGCGGTTATGGCTACGGTGATTTCCTGGATTTTGATTATCCTGTATGTGTCCTACCGCTTTGAGTGGCGTTTCGGCATTTCAGCTATTCTTACGCTGATTCACGATATCCTGGTGGTGCTGATTGTGTTCTCCTTTACCCAGAAGCAGGTGGATTCCAGCTTCGTGGCGGCAGTCCTGACCATCATTGGTTATTCTATCAACGATACCATCGTTATCTTTGACAGAATCCGTGAGAACCAGCGGCTGCATTTCAGGAAGGGCGGCGATCTGAACGAGCTGGCAAACCGCAGTATCTATCAGACTCTTACCCGTTCCCTGTACACCGTGTTCACGGTGCTGTTCACCACCTTCGCCCTGTATTTCTTTGGCGGCGATACCACCAAGGATTTCTCATTTGCGCTTCTGGTGGGCTTTGCCAGCGGCTCCTATTCTTCCATCTTCATCGCCAGCCCGCTGTGGGTGCTGATGCGGAAGAAGTTCCCGGTGAAGCATGTCTGAGGGCGTGCCCGGATATGTGCTGAGGTTATTTTGAGATATTGATGTTTTTATGCTCCGTGTGGGGATTTTTGTCCTGCATGGAGCATATTTGTTTGTAATTTTTTTTGTTTTTTGCTATAATGGTATGCGGAAAATTTTCCGATAATTTAGGTAAGTTTATGTGGCTTTTGCTGCGTGATTGAGGGCGTAAAATATTTTGTGTGAAGGCGGGCGAGGTTTGTATGGATAAGGCGTTGTTTCATCAGTGGCAGGAGGCTGCCATGGTAAAAAATAATCAGAATACTGGGAAGCTGCAGCACCTTGAGCCGCCGCCAATCCAGAAGCCTTATCCGGCGGATGCCAGGCTCATACCTTTGCCGGAGCCGGATTTTCTGGAGGATCATCAGGTGAGCTTTTTGGAGCTGATGGAGCTGCGTGCCACCATCAGGGACTACAGCGAGACTCAGCTGACCATGAAAGAGCTGAGCTATCTCCTGTGGTGCACCCAGGGCATCAAGATGGTGCTGCCTGCCGGTGCCACCAAGAGGACAGTGCCATCGGCAGGTGCCAGGAATGCTTTTGAGACATATCTGTATATTGACAAGGTAGAAGGGCTGGCACCGGGGCTTTACCGCTTCCTGGCAGTGGAGCATGCCCTGCTGCCTGTGCGGCTGGGGGAAGATGTGAAGGAGTGGCTTCAGCCGGGATTTAATAAGCTCAATATGTACCGTGCCAGTGCCGTAACCTTTATCTGGGCGGCGGTGCTGGAGAGGATGGAGTATTATTTCGGGGGACGTGCCTTGCAGTATCTGTACCTTGATGCAGGCCATGTGTGCCAAAACCTGTATCTGGCGGCATATACCATAGATACAGGGGTATGTGCTGTGGGACACTTCAATGATGAGGAAATCAATCAGCTGCTGGGGTTGGACGGTGAGAATGAGTTTGTTGTCTATGCAGCCCATGCTGGCAAAGTCAGATAGAAAAGGGGAAGTATCTATGGGGGAAGATTACAAGATTTCAATATTTGCACCTATGGCGGGGCAGGTGGTGGACCTGGGCAAGGTGCCTGATCCTATTTATGCTGAGCGGATGATGGGGGATGGCGTAGCGATAATACCCGAGGATGGGACTATGTTCAGCCCTGTTTCCGGCTATATCAATGTGATTGCCGAGGACAAGCATGCCTTTGGCTTCACCTCTGATGACGGGCTGGAGGTGCTGGTGCATTTTGGCGTGGACAGCAAGCTGGATCCGGATATATGTACTGTTCATAAGGGAATAAACAACAGGGTTCAGGCTGGTGATATGATAGCTGAGTTTAATTTGGAAAAGGCCAGGGCAAAGGGGATAAATCCCATTACGCCGATAATCATCTGTGGCGGACTTGACGGCAAGGTAATCAGGCCTGCTACAGGCTATGCCAAGGCAGGTGCCGGGGCTGTTATGACCATAGTGGATGTTGAGAAGGAAAAGGTAGCGGAGGCTGCTCTGGGCAATATTTCGGATGCTGCCATAGAAGCGATGGATGTGGCCCTGGATGAGGCAGGGGAGGCTGCTGGCGGAGCGGAGCAGGAAAAGGCAGCACCGCGCCGGGAATCGGAGGCCATGGAATTTTTGCGGGACAAGACCAACTGGCCGCGGCTGGCGGCCGGCTTTGTGGGGCTGACTGCCGCTTTGGTAGTTATTTTCGTGGGGCTTGCCATGCTGATTGGGCATTGATTGAGGTGCGGCTGACCGATGTGATATAGGACATTGATTGAGGTGCGGCTGACCAATGTGATATTTAGGTGTGGATTTTAGAGATGGAACTGTCAGATGATATAGAGGTATTGAAGGGCGTGGGGCCGAAGAAGGCGCAGCAGCTGCATGGGCTGGGGCTTTGCAGCCTGTTTGACCTTTTGACGCACTTTCCGAGAAGTTATGAGGATCAGAGCAGCATTACGCCTATCGGCAGGCTGGAGGCCGGTGAAAGGGCAACGGTGGCAGGTGTCATTACCGGGCTGCAGGAAAAGCGCGCCGGGCGGCGGGGCATGGTGATTTTGACGGCAACTATCTCGGATGGGACAGGCTTCCTGCAGCTTACCTGGTTCAACCAAAAATTTTTAAAACAGAAATTGAAAACCGGCAGAAGGATTTTTGCTTCCGGCAGGACAGCCTACGCCTATGGCGGGCAGGGGCAGCTTGCCATGAGCCAGATGACCTCCTTTGAGATTGTGGAGGATGAGGGGGCTGATATGGAAGCAAAATGCGGTATTCTGCCGGTTTATTCTGCTGGGGAAAATGTCAAGCAGAGCATGCTGCGTGCC
>JBJDWY010000021.1:0-4203 GCA_051866255.1 Anaerovibrio sp.
CAAGGGTGATATCAAGGAGATTTATCCTATCAAGTCAGGCATGACGAATATTTCTTTTTATTTTTCATGTCGGGGAAAGAAATATGTTTATCATCAATCTTGTGAGGATGCAGAGCAGTGTATTTCTGTGTTGTCTTGACTATTGGGATGTGAGTAGTTTGGCAGAAGGTCAGGATATTGTGTGTGCAGATGAATACGGCAAGGGCGATTGCAGTCAGCTGGCTTTGCTCAGGCAGGGCTTTGTTTGTTTTGGGCAAAAGCAGTATGCGGCTGCCATTGCTTTTTATAAAAAGGCCTTGCAGAAAAATGGACCGCTGCATTTGGAAATTCTTTTGTATTTAGCGGATGCCTATAATACAGGGTATGATTTCTGGCTGGCTGCGGAAACCATCAATGAGGCATGTGCCCTGCTGGATGAGTCGCAGGATAAGGGCACCAAGGATTTTCAGCGTTCTATACGACTGCGGCAGGGAATGTACAATAGAAACATTGGCAATCTTTGGCAGGCGGCAGAGGGATACAGGCGAGCAGTGGAATTATATGACAGTCATGAGCATAGTAAGCGCGCTTTTGCCTATGGCTCATATTTGCTTACTTTGGCGGGGCTGGATGTTCCTCTGGATTTTTTTAAGCAGGAGCTTTTTTATTTTGCTGAGGTTGCACCGGAAAAAGCTGATGTTCGGGGGAGAAAAAGGCAGGAAAAAGGCAAAATACGCATTGGTTATATTTCCCCGGATTTTCGCCAGCATGTCATGTACGGCTTTTATTATTATATGCTGTTTTGCTATAACAGGGTGTTATTTCATGTTACCTGCTATAGCCTGTCCGGGGTTCAGGATGAATATACCAGGCAAATGCAGTCCTCAGTTGATAGCTGGCGGCTGGCGGCTGCTTGGTCATTAGATGAATTAGCAGCGGTTATTCGGCAGGATAAGATTGATATTTTGATTGATTTGGCAGGGCACAGCACGGGCAGCGGCCTGCCTGTGTTTGCCCTGCACCCTGCACCGGTGCAGATTTCCGGGCTGGGCTGGATGGAAAGCACAGGATTTCCATCTACGGATTATCTGCTGACGGACAAGTATCTGGATGGCGAGGCTGAGGATTATCACAGCTATCTTTGTGAAAAACCATTATTTCTAAGCAGTCAGTTCTGTTATCGGGGGGCGGAGGGCGTGCCTGATGCAGGTTCTGCTCCTTGTTTGAAAAATGGTTATATAACATTTGGTTCTTTTAACAGCTACCATAAGATTACTGATGAGATGGTAGCTGTCTGGAGCAGGATTTTGCAGCGGGTGCCTGAGTCAAGGCTGCTGCTGAAGTGTCAGGTCTTTTTGGATGAAAGTATGCGGCATAAGATGGCTGAACGATTTGCAAAGCATGGCATTGAAAGCTGGCGACTTCTTTTGGAGCCTACCTCATCGGATTATATGCAGCGGTATCTGGCAGTTGACATAGCTTTAGATACATATCCATATACAGGCGGTGGCACTACTCTGGATGCCCTGTATATGGGAGTGCCAGTTGTCAGCAGGTATGGCAGAAGGCGTAGCTCCCGTTTCGGGCTTAGTATCTTAGCCAATGCCGGCCTTTCTTGGCTGGCGGTTTCTGATGTGCAAAATTATATTGAACTGGCTGTGGCATTGGCAGAAGATAGGAGATTACTGAATGACTTTCATCTTGGATTTCGCTATTTGCTGGTGCGGTCAGATGTTATGAACGGCAGGAAGTATATGGAGGAGCTGGAGAAGAAATATGTTTATTTGGCAGAGCAGTAATGAAGATTGCGAGATAAGGGAGAGTCTCTCAGCTGTATTTTCCTTGTATGATAGGGCGTTAGCTTTATATCATAACAATGAGCTGGTTCAGGCATTGGCGGTGCTGGATAAGGTTCAGGGGCTTGCTTCGGACTGGCTGCGGCCCTTGTTGCTGCAGGCATATATTTGGCGAAAAATGAACTGTCCTGTGCAGGAAATGAACGTATTGCAGGATTTGCTGGTCAGGGCAGGGGAAAGGGAGAAGCAGAGCGAAAGCGATGATGATATGGTTGCCGAAGCTTGGAGCTTGCTGGGAGAAGTGCTGGCCAAGCTGGGGGAATGCAGCCTGGCTGTGGATGCCTTTTTGCAATCCTCCCGGATGGAACGTGATATCAAGAAAAAACGTGAGGAATACAGCAATGCTATCTTTGCGGCCAATTATTGCAGTGATGTTTCTGACGAGCGTTGGCAGGAATTGTATGCTGGTTACAGGCAGCTTTTAAAAGACATTGTTCCTTTGAAGCTGCCATTATCAGAGGCTGATCGATATAGTCATGAAAAAATTCGTGTTGGATATTTGTCGGCGGATTTGCGCAGTCATCCGGTGGCGTATTTTTTGCGGCCATTGCTGGAATTTTATGATAGGGAACAGTTTCAGGTTTATCTGTACAGGTCCAATGTAGAGCAAGATGGTGTAACGGAACGGTTGCAGGGCTGGGCGAATTGTACAAGGTATATCGCTGATATGGAGGACGAAGAAGCGGCTGGGCAGATTGCAACTGATGAAATTGATATATTGGTTGATTTGTCAGGACATACAAAGGGAAATAGGCTGCCGGTACTTGCCTACAGGCCAGCACCGGTGATTTTATCAGGCATAGGCTATTTTAACAGCCTGGGCATGGAGATAGATGGATTTTTGTCTGATGTGTATTGCAGTCCCCAGGAAACGCAGCCTGCCTTTACAGAGAAGCTTTTAAGACTGCCTCATACCCATTTTTGCTATAGTCAATTTGAAAAATTTCCGGCTATCAGTGAGCAGATGGTTTGGGAAAGAAATGGTTATGTGACTTTTGGATGTTTTAATAATTTCAGCAAGGTAACGGATGAAATGCTGCTGGCATGGCAGAAAATTTTATGTCGCTGTCCTGGCAGCCGCTTGTTGCTAAAACATAAATTGTTTGACAGCGAAGAGGGCAGGCAGTGGGCAATAACCAGGATGCAGAGGCTGGCTTTGCCGGTGGAACGTATAGAGCTACGCGGGTTTTCGGCTGGCTATCTGCAGGAATATAATGATGTTGATGTAGCCTTGGATACATATCCGTATACAGGTGGCCTGACTACTGTTGAAGCACTTTTGATGGGGGTGCCCGTGGTAAGCCTTTATGGCAATCGCCACGGCACGCGGTTTGGATTGAGTTTTCTTTGCAATATAGGTATTGCAGCATTGGCGTCTGCTGACCTGGGGGAGTACGTGCAACTAGCCTGCGGCTTGGCAGCTGACCGGGAATTGCTGGCTTTTTTGCATGATAATTTACGCAGCATGGTGCAGAAATCTCCATTGCTGGCTGGCAGAAACTATGTCAGGGATGTAGAGGATTTGTATCGATATATATTGGCTGCTAAGAGATGACAGCGTGTGTTCTGAAAAAATGGAGAAGATATATGGATAAAAGTGTCATATCTAAAAAAATAATTGCAGATCTTATGCACACAAATGAAGATAGTATATCTAATTTGTGTGTAGTGAAAAAAGGTTTGACTAATAAGTCATATACGTTTCAGTACAACCATATGACGTACATTATTCGTATTCCTGGCATCGGGTCAAATCAATTAATAGACAGAGAGCAAGAGTTTGAAGTTTATCAATGTATAAAAAGCAGGGAGATATGCGATGAGCTTGTATATATTAATGCCGACACTGGCTATAAAATTACCAAATTTTATCCTAATGCAAGAACGTGTAATCCTTATATAGCAAATGATGTAAAACGTTGTATAGCATTTTTACGTGATTTGCATAGCCAGAGGCTGCATGTAGACCATATCTTTTATTTATTTCAGAAAATTGATGCCTATGAAAAATTACGCAAAAATAAATCATCTATATACAGCGATTATATGCAAACTAAAGCTAATATATTTTCTCTGGAAAAATATATAAATGATAATATAGAAGATATAACGTTAGCACACATTGATTCGGTATGTGATAATTTTCTTTTCGTGCCGTTGTCTGATGATACTGAAACAATTAAGCTTATAGATTGGGAATATTCTGGTATGCATGACCCGCATATTGATATTGCTATGTTTTGTGTATATTCAAGGTACGATAAAAAACAAATTGATAAAATTATTGATTTTTACTTTCAGGGAAATGTTAAAGAAAATATTCGCATAAAAATATATTGTTATATTGCAGCTTGCGGATTGCTTTGGA
>JBJDWY010000022.1:0-4157 GCA_051866255.1 Anaerovibrio sp.
GCGAATGGAGAAAAAGTATGTCCGTCCCGGGAGCCCGTACCACAAAATTTTCAATCATTCTATCATCACCTGCCGCCCCATCCCATTTTAGTCTGAACAAAGTGCACAAACTCACAAAACTCATCCGTTAATATTCCCAAAGTATCATACACCCACGACGACAAACTGAAATTATAAAAATTGCCGTGCAAGAAAACACCCCTGCACGACAATTTTATTTCCCATATTAAAATCCACAACTCACTGCTTCACAGCAAGCCAAGCACCATAACAGGCTTCCCACCTGTCAGTCACTGTTGCACGTGAAACACGAAACATTAAACCAGCATATCTGCCAGCTCAATATACTCAGGATCCAAAGGCTTCTTGTTGGTGATAGCATCATGGAGATTGATAGCTACAACCTTGCCCTTGTTAAAGCCGAATACTACATCAGTCTGACCGGCCATCAGAGCCAGGGCAGCCTTCTCACCCAGCTGGCTTGCCTTTACGCGGTCCTGTACAGTCGGGGAACCACCGCGCTGAATGTGGCCCAGTACGGATACACGCACATCCATCTGAGTCTTCTCCTCGATGTACTTGCCGATGTCGATACCGCTGCCTACACCCTCTGCTACTACAACCAAGGAATAACGACGGCCATTCTCATAGGACTTCACCAGATTAGCACATACATCATCCAAATCAAACTCCCGCTCAGGAATCAGCACAACCTCTGCACCACCTGCAATACCTGCCAGGGTAGCCAGCCAGCCGCAACGGCGTCCCATAACCTCTACTACAGCAATACGACTGTGAGCAGAAGCAGTATCACGCAGCTTGTTGATAGCATCGATAATGGTGTTGGCTGCAGTATCACAGCCGATGGTGTAGTCAGTACCCCACACATCATTGTCAATAGTGCCAGGCAGTCCGACGATTGGCACACCGGTCTCTGCACTGAGCTTGCTGGCACCGCGCAGGCTGCCGTCACCACCGATGACAACCAGGCCCTCAATGCCGCGCTTCTTCATGTTCTCATAAGCTTCCATGCGTCCTTCCGGAGTCATGAAACGCTTGCAACGAGCTGTACCGAGGAAGGTACCGCCACGCTGGAGGATATCTGCCACGCTGCGGGAATTCAGCTCCTCCATCTTCTCATCCAAAAGGCCGCGGTATCCATCATAGATACCCCAAACCTTGCCGCCCTCATACAGAACAGTACGCACTACTGCACGAGCTGCTGCATTCATGCCAGGGCTGTCGCCACCACTTGTTAATACACCGATATTCTTGATCATATTATACCCTCCCTGTGGGTTTGAAAAATAATGGCTAAATGATAAATTGAAGTTCTGTCAATAGAAGGTACTCTATTTCAATATCATTTCTGCTCCTATAGCATTATAAATCATTTTAGCAATAAAATAAAGTCTTATAAAGCATATTTATATATATGAAACAAACTACTGACAAATCTCTAATGAAAAATGACTTCTTATACTAATTTTAATACATTTTCCAAGAAACTCAACACTTTTTCCAAATTTGTAACAATATTTCTTTTGACACTGATATTTACAAATGGAGCTATGACAGGTAGAATTATATATAGTAATATTATGTATCACAATTTTTCGAGACAAAGGAGATATACATGAAAGAATTAGAATTAAAGTATGGCTGCAACCCCAATCAGAAGCCTGCCCGCGTTTTTGTCAAGGATGGTGACATTCCTTTCACTGTACTGAACGGCAAGCCTGGCTACATCAACCTGCTGGATGCCATGAACAGCTGGCAGCTGGTGCAGGAGCTGAAAAAGGCTACCGGCCTGCCAGCCGCTGCCTCCTTCAAGCATGTAAGCCCTGCCGGAGCTGCCGTGGCTGCTCCCCTGCCTGAGATTTTGCAGAAGGTTTACTTCGTAGAGGGCATTGAGCTTTCCCCTGTTGCTACAGCTTATATCCGCGCCCGTGGTGCTGACCGCATGTCTTCCTATGGCGATTTTGTAGCACTTTCTGACGAGTGCGATGCCCAGACTGCTTCCTTCCTGGCACGGGAGGTGTCCGATGGCATCATCGCCCCATCTTACTCAGCCGAAGCTTTGGAAATCCTCAAGGGCAAGCGCAAGGGCACCTATCTGGTACTCCAGATGGACCCTGATTTCCAGCCGGCAGAGCTGGAGCAGAAGGAAGTCTTTGGCATTACCTTTGAGCAGAAGCGCAACACCGTGGAAATCAATGAGGATTGCCTCACCGACATCCCTACTGCCAACAAGACCTTTACCGAGGAAGCAAAACGTGACCTCCTGATTGCCCTCATTACCCTGAAATACACCCAGTCCAACTCCGTATGCTATGCCAAGGACGGACAGGCTATCGGCATCGGCGCCGGTCAGCAGTCCCGTGTGCACTGCACCCGCCTGGCAGGCAACAAGGCGGATGTATGGCATCTTCGCCAGCATCCGAAAGTATTGGCTCTGCCATTCAAGGATGATGTGCGCCGCCCGGACCGTGACAACGCCATTGACGTATACATCTCCGATGAGTGGGAGGATCTTTTGGAGACAGATGACTGGAAGCGTGTCTTCACCGAGAAGCCTGAGCCTCTTTCCCGTGAGGAAAAGAAGGCATACCTCAAGACCATTACCGGCGTAGCACTGGGCTCCGATGCCTTCTTCCCGTTCGGTGATAATGTTGAGCGTGCCAAGAAAAGCGGTGTTTCATTTATTGCCCAGTCCGGCGGCTCCATCCGTGATGACAATGTTATCGAAACCGCTGACAAGTACAACATCGCTATGGCCTTCACCCACATCAGACTTTTCCACCACTAATCAAAGTTATCCACAGGCTTATCCACATATTAACAGGTTATACACATTGACCTGTGGATAATTAGCAAGATATACACATAATGAAAGTGCCTGATTTGTTCATATTACACATTATGAGCAAACAGGCACTTTTTCTATACCTCAATATGCAATTCTGCTGACAGATATTATTTTACAGGATATGCCAGAATAAACGGCTGATTTTTCTGCTCCTCCGGCAGCATGGAATGGTCAAACCACATGGCAAAGAACCGCCAGCCGTTGCCTACCGTATAGCCATCCTGAAGATGGTCGCTGGTATCGTAGCTGTCCATGAAAATCAGCACATCATCAAGGGTACTCTCCGTACCCATGGTATCATAGCCGATAATCACCCGCCAGTGGCCGCCCCACTCCACGTTTTCCACCATAATCGGATGGCCAGCCTTCAACTCCTTCTGCACGAAGCCTGCAAAAGCATCATAGCTGTCAAAACCTTTGCCATCAAGGCTGGTTTCCACATGCCAGCCAATGCGCCTGAAAAACTCCGCCATATCCTTCGGATTGCTGCCAATCGGATACCCCTGAGTCTTCATTTCCTTGGCAAGCCCCATCTCATCATACTGCTTAACTCCAAAGTAATGCAGCACCGTCAGTCCTGCCGCCGGGCCACAGGTATACTCCGTTGCCTGCTGGTAGGTAGGATAATGGAACAGTATAGTCAGGTTGTCATCTGACTTCATGTTGTAATAATCCAGTGCCGTAAAATACCTGGATGGCTGGTGATTAATCTCCGGCGGTGCAGCAGATGCCCCCTCGGATTTCGTATCAAGTCCCTCCGGGTACGGTATCACCTGGGGCATTTGCCCATCAGCTCCATGGGCCAGTGCCGTCCCTGCCCCCAGGGTAATCAGCATCAGCAAAAGTAAAAGACATTTTTTCATAACCTCTCCTCCATTCATTAATGATTAAACACATCACTGCCAATACCTAAGCATCATATAGAAAAAATCTCTTTTCTATATGATGTTTCACGTGCAACACCATACATGATATGGCTTTCACCCTAAATATACTACATCATCTTTCTTCTTGTCAAAAATGACGTTTTTTGATATGTTAGGTAGTAAAGTTATCAAAAAAGCCGTTTTTTGACAACTTCACGACAAATTCTATCATTTCCTTATTTTTCCGTTAGCGAGGTGAATGGCATGGGATATGTATCACTAAAAAAAATATACTACAAGGACAATCAAAATCATCAGCAAATCTATCAGCAAAGGTTCAATGCACCTTTCACAGAACATATTAATATTCCTCGTATAATAAGTTTTGTAAGCAAGATATCCGCCTTGTATACAAAACTTAT
>JBJDWY010000023.1:0-4154 GCA_051866255.1 Anaerovibrio sp.
TGGCTGATTTCCGCAAGGAACTGGCTGCCAAGAAGGTTGACAAGAAGCTTGCTCCTATCAAGGCTAACCTGGCCAGCGTAGATGCAGGTATCTATGAGCAGGTTCGTGATACCCAGATTGCCAAGATGATTGATGAGATTCCGGAGGAGGATGTACTCTCCTATGCCCTGTTCCCACAGGTTGCTCTGGACTTCTTTGAGAAGAACGGCCGTCTCTAATTCTTATATACATGGTATTCAATTTTGAATATCCATTGACCTGTATCCATTCGGAGGGGGAATATCATTCCTCCTCCTTTTGTTTTGCCGCAGGCATACCGAAAATCTGATGCAAAAATAAAAACAACACAAAAAATCCCCCCGCCGAAGCGAGGGGATTCTTATTTCCATGCCGATATAAAACCGTGGAAAACCCTGTAAAATTTTACAGAACCTTTTTCTTACTTGCGCAGGCCGAGCTTGGCAACGATTGCACGATAACGCTCGATATCTACCTTGTTCAGGTAAGCCAGGAGACGACGGCGATGACCAACCATCTTCAAAAGACCGCGACGGGAATGATGATCCTTCTTGTGCTCCTTCAGATGCTCGGTCAGATAAATGATACGAGCAGTCAGAACTGCAATCTGAACCTCCGGAGAACCAGTGTCGCCCTCATGAACTGCATACTTCTGAATGATTTCCTGCTTTGCTTCCTGTGTCAACATGTGAAAATTCCTCCTAAAATGTTCTTAAAATGTTTTTGATCCTCAAGCTGGGACTAGCGTTGGAGTTTCGCCAATCTTAGCAAAAGGCTGCTTGTATTGCCATGCCAACAGGCACAGCACACTTTGAATACTATAGCATAACTTTACAAAATTGTAAAGAGTCCGGCGGAAATTTGCAAACCTATTAGCTGAAACAACCCTATGAACGGTGTTACAAGAGGATAGTTACAGATTTACCAGCAGCTGCCGCGCCTTTTCCTCATCTGCATACAGCTGCTTTACCAATGCCTCGACACCACTGAATTTCTTCTGCTCACGCAGCTTGGCAGCAAACTGCACTGTCAGCGGGCAGTCATAAATATCCTTGGAAAAATCCAGAATATTTACTTCAAGACGCCTGTTGCATCCCTCAAAGGTAGGATTGTCACCAATATTGGCAATCCCCTTATATGTCCTGCCGTCCAGCAGCACCTTTACCGCGTAGGCGCCATTGGGCAGCATGGCACGCCTGTCCCCAATAGCCAGATTTGCCGTAGGAAAGCCCAGCTTCCTGCCCCGATGGTCACCATGAATGACACGCCCCCCGAAGCTGAAAAAACGTCCCAGGTACTCATTGGTCTTTTCCAGATTGCCTGACTCAATCAGGCTGCGTATCCTGGTACTGCTGACCATCTTGCCATCAAGCTGCACTGCCTGCCCGATTTCTGCCTGAAAGCCGTAATCCCCCCCTACGCGCACCAGCATTCTGGGATTTCCCTTTGCTTTGGCACCAAAGGAAAAGTTCGGGCCTGTCACCACATATCTCGGATTTAGCAACTGCTGCAGGTCCAGCAGAAAATCCTCCGGTGACTGGCGACAAAGCTTCTCCGTGAAAGGAACATTCACCAGCACCTGCACCCCCAGCTCAGCCATGATATCCGCCTTGGAAATATTGTCACCAATCTGCATGGGTACCCTTTCTGGTGCCACCACTGCCAGAGGATGGTTGCTGAAGGTGTACACGACGCTGGTGAGCTTGTGCGCCTTTGCCAGGGCAATGGCCCGCCGTATGATGCTCTGATGCCCCACATGGACACCGTCAAAGGTTCCCAGCGCCACCGCCGTTGCCCTGCCGTTCAAAACCTGCCTTGCCTCACTCAATTTATTACAAATAAGCATTTACATCACCATCACAAAATAAATTTACTCTACTATTATAACCTTACACAAAGATGAAAGCAACTCCCCAGTATTCATGGGCTTCCACGGCTATTTTGTTAGTAATACGTTAGCAATCCCTTGCATCAACGAACACACCGTTGTCTATAATGAACTCATATTTCAGACCTTGTTTAACGGTTATCCCAGGGACCTTGCCTTTTCCGCGTTCCCATGCGGATTCCTTTTTCCATTTGCTTGCGAAGACAACTCCCTTGAATTCACCGTAATCCGTCTTGAAAACTATTCTCGCCATGGTGTTCCCTTTCTTATCCTGGAACTCCTGCACGGAATCAGCGATGCCCACGAGTATCTTCGGCAACTTATGGAATGACATGCCAAGCACTTCCATTTCCCCCTTGGCTTCATCGTATTCCTTTTCAGCGTTGATACTCAGCTGTACCTCGCTTTTCTTCTGTTGCCACTGCTCAACTCTTTTGGTGTCACCGAGCTGGCTATAGTGTTCTATACGCTCACTGCATTGTCTGACTCTGGCGAGCTTCTTGGAATCATCCTCGAAATTTGCAATCATCCATGCCCTGGATTTACCGATGCAGTCCATGGCTCCTGCTTTTATCAGTGCCATGCCAACGGTCTTCGTGTTCTTATCAACGAACTCTTTCCATGAAGCGCATCCGAGTACGATGTTCTTCCCTACGCCCTTGATGTAGCCAAGGCCCATACGGATATTCTTGCCTTCCACCTGCCATTCCATGTTGCCCACCTTGTAGCTTGGTTCCAATATATCTATGTCAAGCCTACTGAGCTCAGGGAGGTACTTCAGAATATCCTCCTGCTTGCCCTTGGAATTTATCACTGCACACATGTACTCCACAGGATAATGGGTTTTCAGGTATGCGGTCTTATAGGATAACTGTCCATATTCAGTGGAATGAGCAAGGTTAAACAGGTAGCGACCAGCGGCTCTTATCTGTTCCCCCACGGATTGAGCAACGGATTCCTCGTATCCATTTGCCACACACGCCTCCACGAATTCCTTAACAGCCTGGTTAATCTTGGTGATTTCCTTACGCCCGATAACCTTCCTGAGCATATCAGCTTGACCAAGGGAATACCCGGCCATACGCATGGAAATTTTCATTACCTGCTCCTGATACACCAGAACCCCGAAGGTATTCCCTGCAAGCTCTTCGACAGCCTTGCATGGGTAATGTACTTCCGCGCCATTCTTGGCATCTATGTACTGCTGAAGCATCCCTGAGTCAATAGGGCCCGGACGGAACAAGGCAACCAACGCTGCAATGTCATTAAAGTTGGACACCCTTAACTGCTTGGCTACATTCTGCATGCCAGCGGACTCCATCTGGAACACGCCAGCAAGGTTCCCCTGGGCATACGTTTCAAATGTCTTCTTGTCATTCATCGGAATGTCATCGACAGTCATGCCAATCTTTTGCAAGCAGTCATTCATGATGTCCAGTGTATTCAGTCCAAGAATATCCAGCTTCAAGCATCCCATGGCTTCCAATTGATGGAATGTATACGCTGCTGCTCGGATGTATGTACGTTCACCTGTGGAAGTATCGTTAGAATAACAGCCTTCCAATGGCGTATAGTTCTCAATCGCATCTGGCGTTACCAGGATTGCGCTAGCATGCACACCTGTTTTGTCAAGGCGGTAATTGAAATGCTTTGCCACATCATATAGCTTCTCAAGAGTAGCCTTGTCGAACTCAGGACACTCAAGAACTTCTTCGAGGCTATTGTTCACACGCTTGACCAGCGACCTCAATGCCTGTGCTTCGAGCTTCAAGGCTTTCCCCGCCCTCTGCACGGATGCCTTGCCAACATCGTCCTTCTCAGGATTCTTCGTATAGCCGATGGTCATGACCTTGCAAATATAGCCATACTTTTGTTTTACATAGTTTATGATTTCTCCTCTGTGTTCTGTAGATACATCAGTGTCTATCCTTAGCACCTTATGTTTCCATAAGGAGTAGACTATCTCTTTGCCATATCATCGCTGACGTAGGCATCTCGCGCTTTGAGTGGTAGTCATATCCACCCTACACCCTCACGGGTTAGTCGTTACACTTTCATTGCTTAGCACGGTATCATCTGCTATCTATTACTAGACCGTAGAATCTCTTACGAAGCGTATTCGCCTATGGACTAAAGGATGATAATTGTCATATCACCAGTCTTATTTAACTTCTACCGTTAGCACCTTTTGGTACACCGCTTGACTAGAGCGTTCACGAGATTGCACTTTACCATTTCTGATAAAGGG
>JBJDWY010000024.1:0-18870 GCA_051866255.1 Anaerovibrio sp.
AAACTCATCCGTTAATGTTCCCAAAGTCTCGTACCTTCACGACGATAAACTGAAAATTTCTGCCATGTATGTAATGAATTAGGAGTATTTGCGTATAAATAGCAAAACCACAAAACAATTAAAATATGATAGGAGATGTTTGGATTATGAAAATCAATAAGCAGGAATTACTTGACAACGTGGAGAAGCTCATGGAAAAGCTTGGGAAGGACGAGGTATTTGCGAAAGTGCTTGCTGAGAAGCAGACTTCCGCAGAGGTGGCAGAATTTTTGCTGGCTAACGGCATCAGAATTTCAGAAGAGGCTATTGATGCTGTAATTGATATGCTGAAGAAAGAAGCTTCCGGTTCAGCCAAGGTTGAGTTATCCGAAGATGCTCTGGACAATGTTGCTGCTGGAATGGCTGTGCGTTCTCCTTCCCTTGCCAAATTGGTGAACTGGGAAGGAATGTACTGATAAGTTGCTGCCGGAATAATTTCAATTCCTACTTCACATGAATCTATGTATGTATGTATGTGGCAAAAAATAGCACTGTTTTCTGTGTATACAGAGGGCAATGCTATTTTTTTATGCAGGAATTTCTCATTTATTGTAGAATATAACAGTGTGATTATGAGTATTGAATGATATGGGATATGTGATTATTGACTGATATGGGATATATTTTGTGCGTATTTTCAGGGGGGCGGTGTGTTTGAAAAAATACTTTTATATAGCCATGATTATGGTGATTATCATGGCATTGACCATTATCGGTTACGGCATCTTTGTCAATTACAAGGGTGAGAGCGTAATATTGGAAAGAATGAATAACCGCTCCGTGATGGTAAATGCCACCACTGTGAAGATGCGGCAGATTAATGCCAGGTATGAGTTTCCGGAGGCAAGCATGTACTCCCGGCAGTCCGTGGATGTGATTGCCAAGGTGGACGGCGTCATCACCAGGAAATTCACCCACAAGAATAAGCATGTACAGGCAGGGGATGTAATCGTTGAGCTGACCAATGAGGATTTGCCCCTGAAAATTAAGCAGGCGGAGAGTGCCCTGCGCCGGGCGGAAGCGGTGGAGCTGCAGGCAAAGAACAGCTACAGCCGCTACAGCAGCCTGATTGAGCAGAATGCTACATCCCTGGAAAAGCTGGATGAGGCCAGGGCCAATTATGCAGCGGCCCAGGCTGATGTAGCCAACGCCCAGGCCCAGTACGAGCAGGCTGTGCTCAATCAGGAAAGGCTGCGGGTGGTGGCAAGTTCTGACGGCTATGTGCTGGTCAGCTACAAGGAGGAAGGAAATTTTGTTACGGCTGGCACGCCTATCTGCCTGATTGGTGATTTCAAGGCCCTGTGGTTTTCCCTGAATATGGATGATGGTGATTTGAGGTCGCTGCTAGGTGAGGCAGGGGAACAGGGGAAATTTACCCTGTCCTTCAAGCGGCCTGATTTTGTCAAGGCATATAACACGGAATACAGCTCCGGCAACAAAGGCAATAAGAGCGTTTTTGCTGTGGATATTTATGGCATCTATCCTGCCTTGTCAGAGCCTGCGGCTATGCGCCGGGTGGTGTTCAATCTGTATAACGATGCAGGGATTCTGGAGGCGAGAAGCTATGAGGATATGGTGCTGACAGCCACTCAGCCCCGATATGTCCTGGCCGTGCCTGTGGAAGCCCTTGAGAACAACTACAATACAGGTAATGTGTATGTGATAAACAGCAATCAGGAGCTGGAGGAACGCTATGTTTCAGTGGGAGCAATAGGGGAGAAGTACGCAGAAATCCTGTCCGGCCTGCAGGAGGGAGATATAGTGGTAGTATCCGGCATTGACGGCTTGAAGGAAGGTCAGAAGGTAGAGGCAAATTTGGAAGAAGGGGAGGAATGAAATGATGAATCCCGATAGATTGTTCAGCAGGGAAGCATTGGACAAGATGCGTTCCCCTGAAAAATTGGATACCCTGCTCCATGTGACCAATCCCATCGGCTGGATAGGCCTGTCTGCCATCCTGCTGCTTCTGGCAGGAGTTGTCCTGTGGTCTGTCATGGGCTCCTTCACTGTCAAGGCTGATGGCTATGGCCTGATTATGGATGCCGGCGGTGTCAGGAAGGTGACTGTCATCAATGCCGGCCAGGTGAACAGGCTGTACATCAGCAAGGGAGCAAGAATAAAGAAAAATCAGCAGATTGCCCAGATAGACCAGGTGAATATGACCATGGACACCATCGCTGTCAGGAACAGCATTGACCTGGGAGCTAACCGCAGCGATGTGGAGCAGAGGGTAAACGCCCATGATGCCAAGCGCATGGCAGAAGCTGTCAATGAGCAGATTTACAGTCCCTATACAGGCGTGGTTACAGAGCTTCTGGCAGATGAGGGCACTGTGGTCAGGGCAGGGGATGAGCTATGCACTATCCGGCTGGATGAAGGCCGCAGTGACCTGACCGGCATCATGTATGTACCGGTGGACAAGGGCAAGAGGCTGGAGCCGGGCATGAGCGTCCAGCTGGCACCTAACGGGGCTGATATCAGCCAGACGGGCAGCCTGCTGGGGGTGGTGCGCTCTGTGTCGGATTACCCCGTGGATCAGGCAGCCATGGTGCGCAATCTGGGCAATGCCCAGCTGGCGCAGACGATTTTGCAGCAGGTGCAGAATTCCGTGGTAGAGGTGAGGTTTGACCTGGTAAAGAATGAAAATGATGCATCCGGGTATCTCTGGACTTCCGTCATTGGCGAGCACAAGCCGGTTACGGCTGGTACCTATGTGACAGGCAGCGTGATTATTGACCGCAAAGCACCTATTGAAAAAGTATTCTATAAGGCAAGTCAGTGGCTAAGGAACAGGTGATTGCCATGGATATGAAATTTAGTTTTTTGCATGATATAAAGGCTGCCCTGGCCGAAAGGCTGCAGGGGGACAAGGGCAGCCGTGCCAAGGTGCCTGTTATTCTTCAGATGGAGGCTACCGAGTGCGGTGCCGCCTCCCTGGCCATGGTGCTGGCTTACTACGGCATGTGGATTCCCCTGGAAAAGCTCCGGCAGGAGTGCGGCGTGAACCGTGATGGCTCCAAGGCAAGCAATGTGCTGAAGGCATCCAGGAAGCTGGGCTGTGAGGCGGCAGGCTATCGCATGATGGCAGACCAACTCAGGGAGGAAAAATATCCTTTGATTATTCACTGGGAGTTTAATCATTTTGTGGTGCTGGAGGGTATCAAGGGGAATACGGTGTACCTGAATGATCCGGCTATAGGCAGGCGTACCGTTACCTGGGAGGATTTTAAAGGCTCCTATACGGGTATTGCCCTGGAAATCCGTCCCGGGGAGAATTTCCAGCCCATAGGGCATCGTTACAACGTGCTGAAGGATGTGGGCAGCAAGCTCTGGCAGGATAAATGGGCGGTGCTTTTTGTGTTGCTGATTGGCATTGGCATGCTGGTCTTTCAGCTGGCATCGCCTGTGATGGGGCAGATTTTTCTGGATGATATATTGACCGGCAAGCATCCTGACTGGATGGCTAATCTCATGCTTGCCATGACTTTGTCCTTTGTGCTGAGCGGCATTCTTTCCTTTATGCGCAGCTGGTGCCTGACCAGGTGGCAGGAGAAGATTACCCTGTCTGACTCAGGCAGTTTTTTCTGGCATCTTCTGAAGCTGCCCATGGATTTTTTTCAGCAGCGTTTTGCCGGGGAGATTGCTTCCCGTGCTAGCTTTACGGAGTCTATTGCGGCTGTTTTGAGTGGCTCTGCCGCTACCTGCCTGCTGGATTTCTTTACGGCACTGTTTTTCCTGTTTTTGCTGTACGAGTATAGCCCCAGCCTGACGGTAATCGGTGTCAGCTTCAGCCTGGTGGATCTGGGCGTTTTCTTTTATCTCAGGCGGCGCATGACGGATTTATCCATGCGTGTGCAGCAGGAGGCCGGCAAGGCGTATGGCAACTCCATGAACGGCCTGCAGATGATAGAGACTATCAAGGCAAATGGCAATGAGGCGGATTTTTTTGGCAAGGTGGCAGGCTACCATGCCAAGGTACTGGCCAGCTCCCAGGAGATTGCCCTGCTGAGCCAGAGCACCGGCATGATTCCCATGCTGATGAGCGGCCTCAATAGTGCCCTTATCATGACCATAGGTGGTTTTTCTATTATGGAAGGAGCTATGACTGCCGGTATTTTTATGGCTTTTCAGAATCTGATGGGCAATTTTCAGACTCCTTTTAATAATCTGGTGGGCCTGGGGCAGGAGCTGCAGTCTACGGAAATGCAGATGCAGAGGCTGAACGATGTGCGAAAATATGAGATTGACAGGCTGAACTATCGGGAGGCGGAGCCGGATTATCCCGGCAAGGTGCTCATGGGCAGTGTGGAGCTGGAAAATATTTTCTTTGGCTACAGCCGCCTGGCTGCACCGCTTCTGCAGAATATCAGCCTGTCTATCGAGCCGGGAAGGTGGGTTGCCGTGGTAGGAACCTCCGGTAGCGGCAAGTCAACCCTTGGCAGGGTGGTAACGGGCTTGTATGAGCAATGGGAGGGGAAAGTTCTCTTCGATGGCACAGAACGGGAAAGGATTCCCCACGGAGTGATCGTGAATTCCGTATCCTCCGTAGATCAGGAGGTATTCCTGATGAGCGGTACGGTGCGTGAGAATATCAGCATGTTTGATGCGACCATCAGCAGGGATGATGTTATCCGGGCTGCAAAGGATGCCTGCATCCATCAGGATATTGTGCAGCTGAATGGCAGCTATGAGGCACATGTGGATGAGGGGGGCAGAAATTTCAGCGGTGGTCAGCGGCAGCGGCTGGAGATAGCCAGGGCTCTGGCGGGCAATCCAAGCTTTTTGGTGCTGGACGAGGCTACCAGTGCCCTGGACCCTCTGACCGAGGCGGAAATCATGCAGAATATCCGCCGCCGGGGCTGTTCCTGCCTGGTGATTGCCCATCGTCTCAGCACTATCCGCGATTGTGATGAGATTATAGTGCTGGAATGGGGCAAAATTGTGGAGAGAGGCACTCATGAGGAACTGTTTGGGCAGCAGGGTGCTTATTATAACCTGATTATGGAGCAGCAAAAGGTGGCAGAAGATAAGCAGTCGATGGGAGGTGAGTAAATGTCAGGAGCAGAAATTGGCTTGAGCATTTATCCCGGTGAACGCATGGGACTGTCGGAGCAGTTTGAGCTGATGCTGGTGGAGTCAGGCTGCTGCGAGCTGTATGCAGAGGATACCGGGACCGGGCGGCAGCTGTTTTTGATGGAGCTTCGTGCCGGGGATCCTGTTTTTCCCATAAATGATGAGAAAATAAGCATATATGTGTACGCTGTAGAGGAGAGCAGCCTGTGTCCTGCCAATCCCACTGATTATAATGAGCAGGAACTTGGACATTTGCTCAGTCATTGGTATAGAAAGTTGTTTGACATTTCCTTTATCAGCAGGGAGGCACTTAAAAGCAGGGAAGCCCTGGCCTACTGGGAGGGGATGCAGGAAAAGATATCCTCCATGAAATACGATGAGCTGCTGCGCTTCTGGCAGGACAGGCAGAAGGTGCTGGCTGGCAGGCTGCGCAGGCATTTTGATTTTATTCAGCACGCCAAGGAAGCTATGGTTGATAAAGCAGCTGATTATAGGCAGCAGCTGGTGGATGCTTCCATTAATAACCTTCTGCAAAGGGAGGTCATTGAGCGCAAGGAAGGAGAAGGCAGGCAGCAGGAGCGTGCAGCTTTTATTGTGCGTGTTGTGGCGAAGGCGCTGGATATGCCGCTGGAAAATATCCACCTGAATCCGGAGCTGGCTGGCAAGCTGGACCAGCTGGGGCTCATCAAGAGGCTGGTGCAGAAGGGGAACATGACCATGCGGCTGGTGAGCTTGTCTGATGACTGGCATAAAAAGGATTGCGGCGTGCTGATTGGCTATGTGGGAGAGGAAAAGGAGCTGGCGGCATTGGTGCCGGAGAGTGAAAAATCCTACAGGATGTATGACTACGACCATCCGGAGGGGGTGATGGTGGACAGCGGCCTGGCAGCCCGGATAGATAGTGATGGCTTTCAGTGTTATGCCGGGTTTCCGGCGAGAAAGCTGAAGGTCAGGGATCTGCTGGCGTTTATGTTCAGGCGCTGCTGGAAGCGTGACTATCAGGCGATTATCCTGTGCAGCCTGGCGGCAGGCATTATCCCTCTGGTATCGCCGATTATTACGGAAACCGTTTTCAGCGATATTATCCCCATCCGGGACCATGTGGGCCTGGCGGCAGTTACCCAGATTATGCTGATTACGGGCTTTACCACGGCGGCTCTTTCCCTGGTGCGTTCCATTGCAGTGCTGCGGATTACCAATCATCTTGACATGTCAGTGGAGGCTGCTCTATGGGGCAGGCTTTTGCAGTTGCCGGCAAAGTTTTTTCGCCGTTTTGAAACCGGCGAGCTTTTGCAGCGCATGAATGGTATCGAGGCAATCAAGTCCATGGCTACGGGGCAGTTTGTGGGGCAGATGTTCAACTTTGTCTTTTCCTTCTGGAGCATAGGGCTGATGCTGTGGTACAGCTGGAAGCTGACCTTGGAGGCGTTGGCGGTATGGGCGGTTTATTTTGTGGTAGTGGCATTTATCTACCGGCGTTTGATTAATTTTCAGCGGGAAATGCTGAAGGCTGCCAACCAGACGGCAGGCCTTCTGCAGCAGATTTTTACCGGGCTGGCCAAGTTCCGGGTGCATGGTGCAGAAGCGCAGGCGTTTTATCTCTGGTCAAAGATATTTGGCGTGGAATGGAAGTGGAAGATGAAGCTGCGCTGGCAGGGCAATTATAACGGCATTATCGGGGCGGTGCAGCCCTTTATCCTGAATATGCTGCTTTATTATACTGCTATGTACGGCATGCAGGAAACTACTGCCACAGGGCAGGTGGTGCAGCATATCAGCTATCCCCAGTTTTTGGCATTTCAGTCAGCCTTTTCTTCCTTTAATAGCACGGTTGTGGGGATAGTGCCGCTGGTGGCTCAGTTCTTCACCATCAAGCCTCATGTGGATAACCTGCGGCCTATCCTGGAGGAGGTGCCGGAGGTGACGGAGGACAAGCAGGATGCGGATGTGCTGACCGGGGCCGTCAGGATTGAGCATCTAACCTTCAGCTATGGGGATGACCTGCCGGATGTGCTGAAGGATATCAGCCTGGATATTCGTGCCGGGGAAAACGTGGCTATCGTAGGCAAGTCCGGCTGCGGCAAGTCCACTTTGCTGAGGCTGCTTTTGGGGATGGAAACACCCAAGCGGGGTGTGATATACTATGATTATCAGGATATACAGGAGCTGAACCTGGCATCTGTGCGCTGCCAGCTGGGGGTGGTGCTGCAGAATGGGCAGCTAATGACGGGAGATATATATACTAATATAGTAGGAACTTCACCGCTGACTATGGATGATGCCTGGGAGGCGGCGGAGCTGGCAGGGATTGCGGATGATATCCGTGCCATGCCTATGGGGATGCACACGGTTATTAGCGAGGGCAGCGGTAATATATCCGGCGGACAGCGGCAGCGCATCCTGATAGCCAGGGCTATTGCCGGGCGGCCTGCCATCATCATGCTGGATGAGGCCACCAGTGCGCTGGACAACAGGACTCAGGCTATCGTCACCGAGAGCCTGAACCGCATGAAGGCTACCCGTATCGTGATTGCCCACAGGCTCAGCACCATCAGGGAGGCGGAGCGGATTGTGGTCATTGATGACGGCAGGGTGGCAGAGCAGGGCAGCTTTGATGAGCTGATGGAGATGGATGGCATGTTTGCGCAGCTGGCGAAGCGGCAGATGACATAGGAGGTTTTGGGATGTTGGATATGCAGGAGAGCATTGCGGAGCGCAAGGGTGCTTATTATAATGAGCTGGCGGAAAGGGCCAGGTATGATAAGGAAGCATTTGGCGAGCTGTATGATTATTTTTTTCCGCGGGTTTATAACTTTATTTTTGCCAAGGTAAAAAATGCGGAGCAGGCGGATGATATTATCAGCGTGACTTTTGAAAAGGTCTTTGTAAAGCTGGGGGATTATGACAGCGGCAAGGGGGCTTTTTCCACCTGGATTTTCCGGATTGCCCTCAATGAGATGAACAGCCTGTTCAGGAAAAACAAGCAGCTGAATGAGGCGGCCTGGGAGGAATTTTTTGAGCCTGCTGACGGCAGGAAGACGCCGGAGCAGCAGGTTCTGTCCGATGAAGGTGACAGCCAGCTGCTTTTGGCACTGGAAAAGCTGGGTGACAGGGAGCGGCGGATTGTTTCCCTGAAATACTTTACTGGCATCAGCAACAAGGAAATTGCCGAAATGGAGGAAATGACTGCCAACAATGTGGGGGTAGTGCTGCACCGGGCACTGGACAAGCTGAAAGCCATATTGGAGGGAAGCGGCTACACCTTGTAAAAAATCAGATATTTTTTTGAGATTTTTTGTAATGCTTTTTGTTTCTGCGCGTATAAAGGACAAAGAGCATTGTAAGCATCTTGTGATAAGCATAGTGAAGCGAGGTGGAAGTTATGGAACCGAAGATAGATTTCAGCAAGTTTTCCAAGGTTCAGGCAAGCCTGAAGGAAAGGCTGCTGGCAAAGTATGATGAGAAGCAGCTGCTGGCTGATGATGACCTGGACATGGTGGCGGCAGCAAGAGGGTTCAGCAGCCTCGATGATTCTACACGGCAGCAGCTGTTTCAGGAGCGATTCTTGCGTTAATGCCGGAGGTGTGATTGCTCATTCTAGTAAAGCATGGAATCAGCGGAGGTGATTGCCCGTCATCCTTGCAGGATGCAGGGGCTGGCTATCATGAATGTGCAAAAGACTGTTATTTCTTTTTGGAGATAACAGTCTTTTTTGTTTTCTTTTGCAGGAAAAATCGGTATAATATGTATTGTATGATTTTGGTTTGTGGAAGATGATTTTACATATTGAAATAGTAGTTAATTAATTCTTGACCTGAGGAGAAAAATGTGCTATTATACAAAACATACAGGAAAACAATGTTTTTAGGAGTTGAAGCCTGTGATTGATTTATCCCATATTGAGAAAATCTATGACAGTCCATCCGGGCCCGTGAGAGCCATCAAGGATATCAGCCTGCATATAAACAGGGGGGAGATATACGGCATTATCGGCCTCAGCGGTGCCGGCAAGTCTACCCTGGTGCGCTGCATCAACCTTTTGGAGCGGCCTACCAGCGGCAAGGTGACGGTGGACGGTCAGGATATTACAGCCATGAGCGAGAGCCAGCTGCGGCAGGCAAGGAAAAGCATCGGCATGATTTTTCAGCATTTCAACCTGCTGTCCTCTGCCACGGTGTATGAGAATGTGGCTTTTCCCCTGCGGCTGGTGAATACCCCCAAGGAGAAGATTGACAGGAAGGTAACGGAGCTTTTGGAGCTGGTAGGGCTGGCTGACAAGGCAAACCAGTATCCAAGCCAGCTGTCCGGCGGTCAGAAGCAGCGTGTGGGCATTGCCAGGGCACTGGCCAGCGAGCCGAAGATTCTGCTTTGCGACGAGGCAACCTCGGCACTGGACCCTCAGACTACCAAGGCGATTTTGCAGCTCATCAGGGATATCAATGCCAAGCTGAAGCTGACGGTGGTGGTCATTACCCACGAGATGCAGGTTATCAAGGACATCTGTGACAAGGTGGCTGTCATTGATAAGGGCGTGATTGCCGAGAAGGGCAATGTGCTGGATGTGTTCACCAATCCCCAGCAGCCTATCACCAAGGAATTCATCAGTGTGCTTCTGAGCAATGATTTGCCTGTAGGCTTCCGGGAGCGTGAGGTGCATCAGGAGCAGTTCAGCGGCAGCATCCTGCTGATCAGGATTACCTTTATCGGGGAATCTGCCAATGAGCCGGTCATCAGCAGGCTCATCAAGAATTTTGATTTGAATGTGGGCATTCTTTTTGGCAGCCTGGATGATATCAAGGGCGTGCCTTTCGGGCGGCTGATTATCAGCCTGGACGGCAGGCAGCTGGAAATTCAGGAGGCACTGGAATATGTGCAGAAACAAAATCTGAAGGTGGAGGTGATTGGTTATGTCAGCAGACATGATTCCACTCATCAGTAAGGCTTTGGGAGAGACCGTCTACATGGTGGCGGTGTCCATGCTGATTGCTGCTATTATCGGCATTCCTTTGGGAGTGCTGCTGCACACCACCAATAAAAATCAGATTTTGGAGTGCCTGGTGCTGAACAAGGTGCTGGGGGCCGTAGTCAATGCGGTGCGCTCCATTCCGTTCGTCATCCTCATGGTGGCGATTATTCCGCTGACAAGGCTGATTGTGGGCAGCTCTATCGGTACTACGGCGGCTATGGTGCCTCTGGTGCTTGCTTCCGTGCCGTTTATCGGCCGGCAGGTGGAGACCTCCCTCAGGGAAATCCCGGAGGGCATTGTGGAGGCGGCCCAGTCCATGGGCGCTACGCCTATGCAGATTATTGCCAGGGTGCTGCTGCCGGAGGCCATGCCGAATATCGTGGCACAGCTGACCACGGTGGTTATCAGCCTGGTGGGCGAGTCTGCTATGGCAGGTGCCATTGGCGGCGGCGGCCTGGGTGACCTGGCTATCCGTTACGGCTATCAGCGTTTCCGGCCTGATATCATGATTGCTACTGTGGTGGTGCTGATTGTCATGGTGCAGGTGGTGCAGTTTGCCGGCAATGCCCTGGCAAAGAAGCTGGATAAGCGGTAGGCGGCTTGTTTGCAGCACCGGGGAAAAGTATAGCATTTTGGCAAATTTGTACAACAAATCGGCAAAATGGCAGTGCTTGGCAGAGAAATTTTGTTCATGCGTTTATTGCCTCTTTAGGAGGAAATTATAATTTTTTATCAAGCTATCAAGGGGGAATTGTTTATGAAGAAATTGTTAGCAGTTTTGGCAGCCCTGGCTGTGGCAGTGCTGGCATTGGCCGGCTGCGGCAGTGACGATCAGGCTGTGGGCAAGATGACGGTGCTGAAGGTGGGAGCTACTGCCGTGCCTCATGCAGAGGTGCTGGAGCAGATCAAGGAGGATCTGAAGGTACAGAACATCGATTTGCAGATTGTGGAGTTCAATGACTATGTACAGCCGAACCTGGCACTGAATGACAAGGAGCTGGATGCCAACTACTTCCAGCATGCACCTTATCTGGAGAATTTCATCAAGGAGCATCCTGAGGTGAAGGTTGCCAATGCGGCCGGTATCCACATTGAGCCGATGGGCGTTTATTCCCACAAGGTAAAGAGCCTGGCAGAGGTCAAGGAGGGGGCTTCCGTGGCTATCCCTAACGATCCTACCAACGGCGGCCGTGCCCTGATCCTTTTGAGCAAGGCAGGCCTCATCAAGCTGAAGGATGATACCAACATAGCTGCTACTGTTCAGGATGTAGTGGAGAATCCAAAAAATCTGAAGTTCCAGGAGCTGGAGGCAGCCCAGGTACCTCGTGCCATCGATGATGTTGACCTGGCAGTTATCAACAGCAACTTCGCTATGCAGGTGCAGCTGAATCCTGTGAAGGACAGCCTGTTCATCGAGGATGCCACTTCCCCGTATGTAAACATCGTTGCCGTGCGCAATGGTGATGAGGAGCGTCCTGAGATCAAGGCACTGATCAAGGCGCTGCAGTCCGAGAAGGTGAAGAAGTTCATCGAGGAAAAGTATAACGGCGCAGTTGTGGCTACCTTCTGATTTGGTTTGTTGCAATGCTTTGTATATGGCTGGCAAATGACTGGAAAAGTATTTGCCGGTGTTGCGTAAAAAATGCTCAGATTATCTGGAAACGGATAATTTGAGCATTTTTTCATATTACGAGAAATAATGTGCATGTTTGGGAATTGTGTGAAAATAAGTTTATAGGTAGTAATTCGCAACGAAATCATGGTAAGTTTGTCTTATTTTAAAGGGGTGGATGGCGTGTTTGTAGTAGTGGGGAAGAAAAATCTCGTTTTTCATATTATTTTTATTGACTTCTTGAAGTTGATGGGGTAATATATGTGTGTAGATGAAATTTTGTTGCGATTGGAATTTTACAATGTGCAATCGAAATAAAATTCAAATGTGAGATAATAGTTATTGATAATAATTATCCGTTAAGCGTTCATTGGTCTTATGCTTTATCTCATGAGGGGGCTGCGGCTTCTGTGTGTATTATAGAAAATGGGGGATTGTTATGGTAAAGGACAAGGCTACGGTTGTCATCGTCGGCGGCGGTGCTACAGGCGTCGGTATCCTGCGCGATCTGTCAATGCGCGGTATTGATGCACTCTTGATTGAGAAGCTGGATATGGTAAATGGCGCCAGCTCCCGCTATCACGGCCTGCTGCACAGCGGTGCCAGGTATGCGGTAAAGGACCAGGAGGCTGCCAGGGAGTGTATCGAGGAGAACACCATCCTGCGCAGGATAGGCAAATCCTGTGTCGAGGCTACCACCGGCATGTTTGTGCAGGTTGAGGGCGATGATCCTGATTTTGTTGAGCCGTGGTTGAAGGGCTGCAAGGAAAGCGGCATTCCAACCCGTGAAATCAGCAAGGAGGAGGCTTTGCGCATTGAACCTAACCTTTCCCGCAAGCTGGTTGTAGCTTATGAGGTGCCGGACGGAGCTATTGACGGCTTCCGCATGTCCTGGCAGAATCTGCAGTCTGCTGCCCGTTATGGCGGCCGCTACAAGACTTATACCGAGATTATCGGGGTGAACATTGAGAATGCGGTAGTAAAGAGCATTACTGTCCGCGACAATGTTACCAAGGAAGAATACGAGATTGAGTGCGAAATCCTGGTAAATGCTGCCGGTCCTTGGGCCGGGCAGGTTGCCCACATGGCAGGCCTGGAGTGCAACGTAAGCCCTTCCAAGGGTACGCTGATTGCCTTCAACCAGCGCATTTCCAACCGGGTTGTCAACCGTCTCCGCAAGCCGTCCAATGGTGATATTTTCGTGCCGCATGGCTCCATTACCATCCTGGGCACTTCCTCCATTACCATTCCTGATCCTGAGGATACATCCACTTCCTGGGAGGAGGTTGAGGAGCTGATGAAGACCGGCGAGGGCGTATTCGAGCATCTGCGCGACTACCGCATTCTCCGTGTATTTGCCGGTTCCCGTCCTCTGTATGTGCCGAAGGGTGCCGAGGGCGGACGCAATGCTTCCCGCGGCTTCGTAACCATCGACCACGAGAAGGAGGACGGCCTGAAGGGCATGATGACCATCTGCGGCGGCAAGTTCACCACCTACCGCCTGATGGCGGAGAAATTCTGCGATGTGCTGGCTCCGAAGCTGAACAATACTGCCAAGTGCCGCACCGCCGAGGAAGACCTGGTGCCGGAGGTGCCGGAGGCAGAGAAGAAGGCTGCCCGTCAGTACTTCCCATCCTACGGCGTAAATCTGGCAGCCACCCGTCTGGGCGTTGACAAGTTCGGCGATGTAGTGAAGACCTTGAAGGAGCAGCCGGAAACCCGGGAGGTTCTCTGCGAGTGCGAGAACGTTACCATGGCTGAGATTCAGCGGATTGCTGCCGAGCCTACCAGCCACAGCGTGGCTGATGTGAGAAGAAGGACTCGTCTGGGCATGGGTACCTGTCAGGGCAACTACTGTGCCCTGCGCAGCGCTGCCGTAGCCAACAAGCTCTTTAAGGACAAGCTGGAGGGATGCAGTGATTCCCTGGGCGACATGAAGAACTTCCTCCAGGCCAGATGGAAGGGCATTACCCCTGTTATGGCAGGCAAAACCCTCCGGGAGGCAGAGATGACAAGAGGCATGTACGAGCTGTTGTTTAACGTAAATGGGGGTAGACGAGGATGAGCAAATCTGATGTAGTTGTTATCGGTAATGGCGTGGCAGGCCTGATGGCTGCGCTGGTAAGTGCCGATGAAGGCAAGAAGGTGACGCTGCTGTCCTACGGTGCAGGTACATTCCCGTTGAACAGCGGTGTGATAGATATTCTGGGTTATGATGATGCAGGCAAGGCCGTGGAGAATCCTGTTGAGGGCATCGGCAAGCTGGCTGAAAATCACCCATACAGGAAGATTGGCATGGCTGCCATTCAGGATTCTGTAGAATTTTTCAAGAGAGTTGTGGCAGGGGAAGGCTTCCCTTATACCGGCTCCATTAAGGAGCAGCAGTGGCTGGTGACCAGCGTGGGCACACTGAAGCCTACCTGCCTGCTGCCTGAGTCCCTGGAGGCATCTGATTGCTTCAAGGCCAACGAGATTGTGATTGTTGGCATCAAGGGCTTGAAGGACTTTTATGTAGATATGGTCAAGGAAAATCTTGCCAAGGAATTGGGTGGGGATAAGAGATATACCACTATTACGGTGGACACCTATATTACCGGCCGTGATTTGACTACCCGGGATGTGGCAAGATGGGTTGAAAGCGATAAAGGCTATGGGGAATTCCTGGCACAGCTGAAGGGCCAGGCTGGCGTTGGCAAGGTTGTTATCGTACCTCAGATTTTAGGGACTAAGGGCGATTACACGGTTTATAACAAGCTGGTTAAGGATCTGGGCTGCAGCGTGGTTGAGACTACCGGCATGCCTCCATCCGTAAACGGCATCCGTCTCCGTGATGTACTCCTGAGTGCGTTGAAGAAGAAGGGAATCCGGGTTATTGAGAATGCAAAGGCTGAGAAGGCTATCGTAAAGGGCGATGTGGTTACTGCCATTGAGGCTGGTGGCGAGGTTCGCAGCCAGGTATATGAGGCGGATAAGTTTATCCTGGCTACAGGCGGCTTCTACAGCGGCGGCATCACCATGCGGGATTTTGGCGAGTACAAGGAGATGGTATTCGGCCTGCCTGTTGAGGGTGACTGCACCGAGGAGAAGTGGGTAAACAAGCAGCTTTTCTCTGACAAGAAGCAGGCATTTGCCATGGCTGGCGTGAGGGTGGACAGCTCCCTCCGGGCAGTGGATGAGTCCGGCAACGTGGTTCTGAAGAATGTTTACGTTGTTGGCCGCAACCTGAGCGGTTACGATTTCTGCTTTGAGCATTCCGGCAATGGTGTGGCTTTGTCCTCTGCATACAAGGCAGCCAGGGCTTGATGGAAAGGGGTATTATATTATGGAGTTAGAAGAAAGAGCAAGAGATTCAGCAGATAACTGTATTGCCTGCACATCCTGTATTGCGGCATGCCCTGTTACTGCTGCCAATCCTGAATACAAGGGGCCGAAGCTTGTAGGACCTGCTCATAGCCGTATGCATTTCTCCGATCCAAGCGACTATGAGGACACCCTGATGCTGTGCTCCAACTGCAAGAACTGCGATATTACCTGCCCGAATGGCGTTTCTGTCTCCACGCTGAACATGCTGGAGAGGGCAAAGTACCTGCAGGCCCATCCTGAGGCTCACAAGCCGGAGGATGAGATGCTGAGCCATGGCTTCAAGATGGCAAATATGCTGAACAGCATTCCTTTTGGCAAGCAGCTTGCCAACCTGGGCATGTCCATCGGCGAGGCTACTGGCATGATGGGGATCATGGGCATGGCACCGCGGAAGACGCCGCGCTATGCTTCCACTTATTTCCGCGATATGTTCAAGAAGATAAAGCAGCCTTCCTCTGACAAGAAGGTTCTGTTCTTCCCTGGCTGCTATATCGATACCAATGACCCTGAGGTGGGCGTTGCCTTCGTCAAGGTCATGAATGAGAATGGCTATGAGGTTCTCATGGATGACCGCTTCGTATGCTGCGGTTCTCCTTTGGTAGTAGGCGGCTATCTGGATGAGGCAAGAGATCATGCCGATACCAATGTGGCTGTGATTCAGGAATATGCCAGGAAGAATATTCCGGTGATTGCCTGCTGCACCTCCTGCTCCCTGATGCTGAAGACTGAGTACACGGAGCTGTTTGCCCAGTCCGAGATGAAGGAAGCGGCAAAGAATGTGTGGGATGCCTTTGAGTTCCTGGCACGGCTTGATTATGAGGGCAAGCTGAAGAAGGTAAGCATCAACAGCGACCACAAGTTCATTTATCATGCACCTTGCCATCTCCGGGCCCAGGGTATCGGGCTGCCGGCTCTTGACCTTCTGGAGAAGGCCGGCCTGAACATCGTCAATGCTGATGCAGGCTGCTGTGGCATTTCCGGCAGCTACGGCTTCCACAAGGATAACTATGAGACATCCATGAAGGTGGGCCAGAAGCTGTTTGATGCCATCAACGGGGATAACTATCACAAGGTTGTCTGTGATTGCGGTACCTGCCGTATGCAGATTGAGCATGGCACGGATACCAAGGCAATCCATCCGATAAGAATTTTGGCAAAAGCTTATAAAAAGTCTTAACATTTTTTATAAGATGTGATATAATACGATAGGCGTAATGAGCGGTATCGCTTCAAGGCAAGGAAACAGGGGTGTTTTCTGAAGCCGGTACCATTCATATATTAAAGGAAAAGCTTTAAGAGAGGGCTTTCCGAGAGGTAATTATTTATTTTTCAAGAGGGGGATTTTCACAATGGCAAAGAAGTATGTAATGGCGTTAGATGCAGGTACCACTTCCAACAGGGCAATCATCTTTGATGAGAACTCCAAGATTGTAGGCGTTGCACAGAAGGAGTTCACTCAGTACTTCCCTAACCCTGGCTGGGTTGAGCATGATGCAGATGAAATCTGGAGCACCATGTGCGAGGTAATGAAGGGCGCTTTGGAAAAGAGTGGTTTGGAGGCAAGCGACATCGCAGCTATGGGTATCACCAACCAGCGTGAGACCGCAGTAGTTTGGGATAAGAACACCGGCCGTCCTGTTTATAACGCAATTGTGTGGCAGTCCCGTCAGACTGCCGGCATCGTTGATGACCTGAAGGCAAAGGGCTATCTGGATGAGTTCAAGCAGAAGACTGGTCTGACACTGGATGCTTACTTCTCCGGTACCAAGATTACCTGGATTCTGGACAACGTAGAGGGTACTCGCGCTCGTGCAGAGGCAGGAGACCTGATTTTTGGTACTATTGACACCTGGCTCATTTGGAAGCTGACTGGTGGCAAGGCTCATGTAACTGATTATTCCAACGCTTCCCGTACTTTGATGTATAACATCAAGGAGCTGAAGTGGGATGACGAGCTGATTGCTCACCTGAATGTTCCAAAGACCATGCTGCCGGAGGTTCGTCCTTCTTCCAGCGTTTATGGCTATGCTGATCCTTCCATCCTGGGTGCACCGATTCCTGTTGCAGGTGCTGCCGGTGACCAGCAGGCTGCCCTGTTCGGCCAGAACTGCTTCAACCCTGGTGAGGCAAAGAACACCTATGGTACTGGCTGCTTCATGCTGATGAATACCGGTACTGACATCTATGACTCCAAGAACGGCCTGGTTACCACCATTGCCTGGGGCCTGGATGGCAAGGTTGAGTACGCTCTGGAAGGTTCCATCTTCGTTGCTGGTTCCGCCATTCAGTGGCTCCGTGATGGTGCCCGCATGGTTGATTCTGCACCTGACTCCGAGTGGGTTGCCAAGAAGGTTCGCGATACCGGCGGTGTATATCTGGTTCCTGCCTTCGTTGGCCTGGGCGCTCCATACTGGGATTCCAATGCCCGTGGTATGATTATCGGTATTACCCGCGGTACTACCAAGGCTCATATCGTTCGTGCAACTCTCGAGTCCCTGGCATATCAGACCAAGGACGTTCTGGGTGCAATGGAAGCTGATTCCGGCATCAAGCTGGCTGCTTTGAAGGTAGACGGCGGCGCTGTTGCCAACAACCTGATGATGCAGTTCCAGGCTGATATTCTGGGCGTTCCTGTAGATCGTCCTCAGATTATCGAGACTACCGCTCTCGGTGCTGCTTACCTGGCAGGTCTTGCTGTAGGCGTATGGAGCAGCAAGGAGGAGCTGAAGACTGCCTGGAAGCTGGATGTACGCTTCGAGCCTGTAATGCCTGCTGAGGAGGCTGCTAAGCTCTACAAGGGCTGGAGAAAGGCTGTTAAGCATGCTATGCACTGGCTGGATGACGAGGAGTAATCCTTATTCGGTAAACGCTTGTTAAGAGATCTATTGAACGGTTGTTTTTGAATTCGGTACCTGCTGCCGGTTCTTTCGGCAGCAGGTATGAATTCGGGCATGCTGAGGGGCGTGCCTGTATAGAAATTTTTTATTACGTTATACGAAAGAGGGATGTAAAATGGATAATCTGTTAGGCGAGTTCATGGGAACCATGGTTCTGATGGTGTTCGGTGTGGGCGTTAACGCCAACCTGAACCTGGCGAAATCCTATGCAAGAGGTGCTGGCTGGATTTGTACAGCATGGGGCTGGGGTCTCGCAGTATTGCTGGGTGTATATACTTCTGTAGCACTGGGTGCTCCGCAGGCTGATATCAACCCTTCCGTTACTATTGCAAAGATGTATCTCGGTACTTATACTCCTGCTCAGTTTGTTGCTACTATGCTGGTGCAGACTGCTGGCGGTGTTGTTGGTTCCATCATTGTTTACCTCTGCTTCCTGGGCCACTGGGCTGAGACTGAGGGCGGCAAGGTAGGTATCTTCTCTACCGGTACTGCAACTGGCGGTATCTTCAATGGTTTCCTCTCCGAGTTTATCTGTACTTTCTTCCTGATGTTCTGCATCCTGATGATCTTTGCTGCTCCTAATGGTCCATTGCCAGCTGGCTTCGGTCCTTACTGCGTAGCTCTGCTCATCGTGGCAATCGGTCTTTCCCTGGGCGGCTGCTCCGGTTATGCTATGAACATGGCTCGTGACCTGGGTCCTCGTATTGCTTTTGCTATCCTCCCTATTCCTAACAAGGGCAGCGGCAACTGGGGTTATGCTTGGGTTCCATGTATCGCTCCTATGGCTGGCGCTCTGGTAGCTGCTATTGTAGCTCGTGCCCTGGGTGTAGCTTAATCCTATCTCCTGTTGTTTGACTAATGGCTAAAAGTTAAATATCTATTGCATCCCCATCTGTTGTCAGGTGGGGATGTTTTTATAG
>JBJDWY010000025.1:157-4114 GCA_051866255.1 Anaerovibrio sp.
AATGACATGGTGAAAAGAGTTAATGACGGTGGCTGTGACTATGAATAAGACGATGGTTGAGAATATGGATAATATGGCGATGAAAAGACAGAAGCGCATTGCGCTGATAAACGATATGACAGGCTTTGGCCGTTGCTCCATCGCGGTGGAGCTGCCGTTGATTTCTGCCATGAAGATTCAGGCATGTCCCCTGCCTACGGCGGTTTTGTCCGTGCACACGGGCTTTGCCGAGCATTATATTGACGACTATACCGACAGGATGCGCCCTTATATGGAGAACTGGGCGGTGAACGGGCTGGAATTTGATGGCATCTGTACCGGCTTCCTGGGCTCCGTGGAGCAGATCAATATCGTGGAGGAATTCGTGCAGCGGTTCAAGAAGCCTTTTACCCGTGTGATGGTGGACCCTGTGATGGGTGACTACGGCAAGCTGTATTCCTCCTATACGCCGGAAATCTGCCGGGAAATGAAAAGGCTCCTGAAGCATGCCGACCTGGTGACGCCGAATCTTACGGAGGCCTGCCAGCTTCTGGATGAGGCATATCCTGAGAACGGGATGATTGGCGAGGATGCCCTGGTGAAGATGGCAAAGGAACTGTCAGAAAGAGGCCCTGGGCAGGTGGTGATTACCGGCTTGCAGGGGGAGGGGCAGGTGCTGAACTTCCTCTATGAGAAGGGAGGCAGCCATTCCATTGTCCGGGAGCCGAAAATCGGCGGTGACAGGTCAGGCACAGGTGATGCCTTTGCGGCCATTGTGGCTGGCGGCCTGGTCAGGGGCTTGTCCCTGCAGGAGTCGGTGGAGAAGGCGGCAGGATTTATTACCAAAGCACTCAGATACACGGTGGAGCTGGATTTGCCGTGGAATTACGGGCTTGCCTTTGAGGAATACCTGACGGAGCTGGATTAGTATTTGTGGCTGTTTTGATATGGTTTACACATGGTTTGTGTATGGTTTGTGTATGATTTATATATGATTTGTAATGGTTTGTATATGATTTGTATATGATGGCGTGTTATTGTTATATTTTTGATGTGGAGTGAGAGAATTTGAGTATGCTGGTTTATGCCGTGCATGAGGGCGGCCGCTATGTGCAGGTGGCAGACAGCCTGAAGGAGCAGCCTGAGGGCAAGCGCGGCTTTTATGTGAATATTACCAATCAGTGCAACTGTGCCTGCACCTTTTGCCTGCGCACCATGAAGCACATGGCGGAGGAAAGCACCCTGTGGCTGAAGCAGGAGCCATCAGTGGATGAGGTCAAGGCGGAGCTGGACAAGTTCCCGTGGGATATGGCAAAGGAGATTGTTTTCTGCGGCTTCGGGGAACCTACCATGCGGCTGGATGTGCTGCTGGAGCTGATGGCCTATGTGCGCCAGAAGCATCTTGATATGCCTATCCGGCTGAACACCAACGGCCTGGCTGACCTTATCTATGGCCGTTCCGTGGCAGGGGATTTTGAGGGGCTGGTGGATACCATCTCCATCAGCCTGAACGCTTCCAATGCGGAGCGTTATCTGGAGCTGACCAGGGCAAAGTACGGCATCGGTGCCTTTGAATCAATGCTGAAATTTGCCATGGACTGCAAGGAGCATATTCCCAATGTGGTGCTGACGGTGGTGGAAAAGGTGGAGGACCAGGCTGAGATTGATGCCTGCCGGAAGCTCTGCCAGGAAAAGGGCCTGCAGCTGAGAGTACGCATTTATGAGGACAGCTGATTTTGTGACAGATGGTCTTATGATAGCTGATTTTTGTGACGGCTGATTTTATGGCAGCTGATTTTAATGGCAGTTGATTTTGGTGAAGGCTGATTTGGTGGCAGCTGATTTTGGTGATAGTGACAGGAGTGACGAAAAAGCATGAAAAAGTTGGTTGTGATTCGCGGCGGCGGCGAGCTGGCTACCGGCATTGCCCATCGCTTGTACAATACGGGCTATCAGGTTCTGATGCTGGAAAAGGAATACCCTTCCGCCATCAGGCGCAGCATTGTCTTTGCAGAGGCTGTCTATGAGGGCGAAAAGAAGGTGGAGAGGCTTACCTGCTACAAGGCAGCCCATCTTTCTGAGGCGGAGAAAATGCTGAAGGAGGGCAAGCTGGTGATTATGGTGGACCCGGAGGCGGCATGCCTCGCCAAGCTGAAACCGCGTATTCTGGTGGATGCCATTTATGCCAAGCGCAATATGGGCACCAGCAAGGATATGGCGGACTTTACCATAGCTATCGGCCCGGGCTTTACTGCCGGCAAGGACGTGAACTGCGTGGTGGAAACCACCCGTGGCCACAACCTGGGGCGCCTCATCTATGAGGGGCAGGCGCTGCCGGAGAAGGAAACCATCGAGGTCCGTGCCCTGATGCGTGCATCCCACTCCATCAATGCTCCTTGTGACGGCTATCTGGAAGCAGGCCATCCTCTGTCCTATATCGTGAAGAAGAATGAAACTATTGCCAAGCTGCACATGGATGGGGGGCATGTTTTTGAAATCAAGGCTCCTGTGGAAGGTGTGCTCAGAGGGCTTTTGCATGACGGCTGCCCGGTGCGCACAGGCCTGAAGATTGCGGAGATTGACCCTAGCACCATGCCTACCAACTGCGTGACCATTTCTGCCAAGTCCCGCTGCATTTCCGGCTCCGTGCTGGAGGCTATTCTCATGTGGGAAAATGCCAATGTGAAGAAATCACGGCTGCCGTGGAAGAAGTAATGGGAAACGTGATGTAAAGCATGATGTTACAATAATGAGTATGATGTTAAAGTAATAGGTGTGATGTTAAAATGATGCATAATTATGTGAAAGGGTGCAATGGATTTTGGCTTATGTGGTAACAAAGCTGGTGACTACGGAGGAAAGCATTGATTTTTCCCTGCTGGGCATCTTCAGTGACATGAAGCAGGCCGCTGCTGCTGCTACGGATGTGTACAAGGATTACAACAAGAAAGCCTCTTTCGTCAATCTGGAAATGGTCAATGAGTGGCTGTCCACCCGTGGGGAGTATTCCTTCCGCCGGGACAAAAACAACCGCCTGCAGCTGGATATCAGCATTGCGGAGGAAAATCAGGTCATTCCGGCTGACCACCAGCGGATTTTTACCTGCAGCGAGCAGGACAAGGTCTGGGTGCAGATGAGCTCCGCCCTGGTGCCTGACGGGGTGAGCAAGGCAAGCTTGTGAAATACTTTCCTATATGCGGAATTGCAATGATGTTTTATGTTGACAAGTGTTCTATGACCTGTTTATAATAGAGATAGGGAGGGATAGTTATGAACATTTACAGTAGTTTGTTATATGCAGATACAGGCTTTTTCAGCGGCATGGCTCATTCTTTGGATTTAGGTTCTACTATGACAATGTATAATGATTATCCAAATAGTGGTATCACCGATTGCGATACTTTAGCTCATGATTGGCGAGTAGTGGGTGAGGAAATAAGAAAGGCTATGCAGTCATATGGGCAGTAAGTCTAAAGAGATTCAACGGAATAAGAGTGTTACTGCAAATGATAGCAAAGGGATTCATTTGGTAAAGCAGGAATCTCTTTGCTACCCAAAAAACGAGTAATGTGAAGAATTTTCCAGAAAAACTTGACAATTATGGTATAGAATGATATTATATGTAACGTTGATTGACTCAGTAGCTCAGCTGGATTAGAGTATTTGACTACGAATCAAAGGGTCGGGGGTTCGAGTCCCTCCTGGGTCACCATTTGAAAGATAGCATCCTGTTTCGGCAGGATGCTTTTTGTTTTGCCGGTGTTTCTTAGAAATTATTAGAGATTCATTAAAATTTGTTCAGCGGGCTTGATTTTATGTTTCAGGTATGTTAATATGTGGTTGTGTCAGAGATGAAGACGAAGTACATCGCAGAGGAAACATGGCAACTCTTGGGATAAGGCTTCTAAATTCATCCCCGACAAATAAGTGTTTTTTATTTGTAAAAGGAGGAATTTCTTTATGAAGAAGACTCTCGTA
>JBJDWY010000026.1:0-4070 GCA_051866255.1 Anaerovibrio sp.
ATAGGACGGTAATCGCCAATATTACCGATGCCCGGCGCATGGAGGAAGTCTTTGCAAGATATCAGCCCCAGGTGGTGTTCCATGCGGCTGCCCACAAGCATGTGCCGCTGATGGAAATGCAGCCGGCAGAAGCTGTGCGCAACAATGTTTTTGGCACGAAGAATGTAGCAGAGCTGGCAGACAGGTTCGGCAGTGAGATTTTTGTGCTGATTTCCACTGATAAGGCGGTAAATCCTACTAGCGTCATGGGGGCTACCAAACGCTGTGCGGAGCTGGTATTGCAGGAAATCAATCAGCACAGCAGCACCAAGTTTGTCACTGTGCGCTTTGGCAACGTGCTGGGGAGCCGTGGCAGCGTGGTGCCTCTCTTTGAGAAGCAGATTGCGGCAGGAGGGCCTGTGACCATTACTCACCCTGAGATGACGCGCTTCTTCATGACCATTCCAGAGGCGGTGCAGCTGGTGCTGCAGGCTGGCAGCCAGGCAGAAGGGGGAGAGGTCTTCCTCTTTGACATGGGCAAGCCGGTGAAGATAAAGGACATGGCATATGATCTGATTCAGTTGCATGGACTGAAGCCGGACAAGGATATCAGGCTGGTCTATACAGGTCTTCGTCCCGGTGAGAAGCTTTACGAGGAGCTCCTTACCAGCGAGGAAGGAACGAGTAGCACCAGGCATGAGAAGATTTTCAAGGCAAGGATAAATCCGCTGGATGCAGATGAACTGAGCCGGGATTTGCAGATTTTGGCGAATAGCAGGGATGCGATGGTTATTCTGCAGACCATAAAGCGTATGATACCTACTTACAAGAGTAAGCAGCTGGAGGAGGCAGTTTCATGAGCACTAATGAGGAAAGAAAAATCAGCTTTTCACCGCCGGACATTACCGAGGAGGAAATTCAGGAGGTAGCTGGTGCCATGCGCTCCGGCTGGATTACTACGGGGCCGAGAACCAAGGAACTGGAACGGCAGGTGGCGGCATTTTGTGATAACAGGAATGCTGTATGCCTGAATTCTGCCACGGCAGCCCTTGAGATGACTCTGCGTGTGCTGGGCATCGGGCCGGGGGATGAGGTCATTACCGCTGCCTATACGTATACGGCAAGTGCCAGTGTTGTAGCTCATGTAGGGGCGAAGCTGGTGCTGGTGGATACGGCAGAAAATTCCTTGGAGATGGATTATGCTGCCTTGGAAGCTGCCATTACGGAGCGCACCAAGGCTGTGATACCTGTGGATTTGGCAGGTATTCCGTGTGACTATGACAGGCTGTTTGCCATTGCGGAACGGCAGAAGGACAAGTTTTTCCCACGCAATAAAATTCAGCGGGCTATCGGCCGTGTAGCTGTTTTGGCTGATGGTGCCCATGCCTTTGGTGCGGTATATAAGGGAAAGAAGATTGGCTCCGTGGCGGATTTCACCAGCTTTTCCTTCCATGCAGTGAAGAATTTTACCACGGCAGAGGGTGGCGCGGCTCTTTGGAACAGCATTGATGGTATTGCTGATGAGGATATTTACAAGGAATACCAGCTGCTTTCCCTGCATGGCCAGAACAAGGATGCCCTGGCCAAGACGAAGATGGGGGCATGGGAATATGACATCAAGGGCACATATTTCAAGTGCAATATGACGGATATCCTGGCTGCGGTGGGGCTGATTCAGATGAAACGCTATCCGGGAATGCTGGCAAGGCGCAGGGAGATTATCGGCAGGTATGATGCAGGCTTGCAGGATTTGCCGGTAGAGGTGCTGGCTCACTATACAGATGAGCATATCAGCAGCGGCCATCTGTATCTGGTTCGGTTGACTGGCAAGGATGTGAAATATAGAAATCGCTTTATTGAGAAAATGGCGGAGCATGGTGTTGCAACCAATGTGCATTACAAGCCGTTGCCGATGCATACTGCCTACAAGGCTATGGGCTTTGATATCAAGGATTATCCTCATGCCTATGCCATGTATGAGAACGAGATTACGTTGCCGCTTCATACAAGGCTCAGTGATGAGGATGTTGATTATATCCTAGAGGTATTCAGGTCTGTATACAGGGAGATGGAGTGTCAGTAGGCTTATGGTTTTGTGCAGATGGGAAGATTTGCCTGAGCAAATGAGGTGTCAGGCAGTACGGCCTTATTATGAGGTATTGGAGAGGCGGCAGGGCATGCTGCTGCTGAAATTTATCTTTGACAGGGTAATGGCATTACTGCTGCTGGTACTGCTGTCTCCTGTGTTTTTGCTGGTGGCGGCATGGATAAGGCTGGATTCTCCCGGGGAAGTGTTTTTCCGTCAGGAGCGTGTGACCAGATATGGCAGGCGGTTCCGCATCTACAAGTTCCGCACGATGGTCAAAAATGCCGAGAGCCTTGGCACACAGGTCACTACTCAGCAGGATATGCGGGTAACGAATGTGGGCAGGAAAATCCGTGCCTGCCGTCTGGATGAAATCCCCCAGCTTGTTAATATCCTGAAAGGCGAGATGAGCTTTGTGGGAACAAGGCCGGAGGTTCCAAGATATGTAGCGCATTATACAGATGAGATGCTGGCAACGCTGCTGCTGCCAGCCGGAGTGACCAGCCAGGCCAGCATCCACTACAAGGATGAGGAAAAACTGCTGACGGAAAGCAATAATGTGGATGTTACTTATGTGGAGACGGTATTGCCGGGTAAGATGGCATATAACCTGAGGGAGATAAGGGAGTTTTCCTTTATAAAGGAATTTGGGACGATGGTGGAGACTGTGAGGGCTGTAATTTGAAGATATCAATAGGCATAATTGCCCTAAATGAAGAGAAATATATTTCAGGTATTATGTCGGACGTTTTAAAGCAGACATATCCACTGAAAATGGTAGAACTGTTATTGATAGATGGCGGTTCTACTGATAAAACCAAAGCTATCATGATGGACTTTAAAAGGGAAAATAAAGCTTTGTTTTGGGATATCAAGGTATTGGATAATCCTAAGAAAATACAAGCTTGCGGCTGGAATGTAGCCATAAAAAATTATGAGGGAGATGTGCTCATTCGCATAGATGCTCATGCGCATATTCCAGCAGATTTTGTAGAGAAAAATGTGAAATGCTTGTCAAAAGGTGAATATGTATGTGGTGGAAGATGCCCATATATGTCAGAAGATAAGTCACTTTGGGCAGCTATATTGCTGGAAGCAGAGAATGCTATGTTTGGTAGCGGTATTTCAGATTTTAGAAATGGTGATAAAACACGGTATGTCAAGTCTTTGTGTCACGGTGCGTACAAGAGGGAAGTTTTTGATAAAGTAGGTGGCTTTGATGAGCGATTAGGGCGTACAGAAGATAATGATATACATCAGAGAATTATCGAGGCTGGGTATAAAAATTTATATGATAAAGATATTTTATCATATAAATATGTGCGTCCATCTTGGATGCACATATTGATACAAAAATTTTCTAATGGATATTGGGTGGGAAAAACCACGTTTATAAATCCGGCTTGCATAAGTTTTTACTATTATGTGCCAGCAGTTTTTGTGGTTATGCTATTTGCAGCGATTCTGTTAGCTATGCTAGGCATCGTTTGGCCATTATGTGGTTTAGCAGTTTTATATGGTGGGCTACAAATAGTTATGGCAGGATTATCTGTTATTAAGCATAAAAATTCCGCATATTTTTGTGTAGCATTTATATGTTTGTCGGTGCACTTGGCTTATGGGTTTGGAACTTTAAAAGGTTTACTGGCAAAAATAAAGAATTGAGCTGATATGATTTGAAAAGGCAACTAAAAATAATAAACGATGTAGATTTATTCAAGCTGCAAGAATGTCTTTTGCGGATGTATTGTGACATTAAAGCTGTGTGCGACAAATATAATCTTACAATCGTTTTAGGTGGTGGCTCTGCGCTGGGGGCAGTTCGCCATAAGGGCTTTATTCCTTGGGATGATGATTTAGATTTAAATATGCCACGCAAGGACTATGAGAAATTATTGTCGGTATTGGAAGCTGAATTAGGCAAAGAATATTATTTTAGCGCACCTCATACTAAAGGTGTGGAGTCACAATTTCTCAAAATACATAAAAAGGATACAACTTTTTC
>JBJDWY010000027.1:0-4067 GCA_051866255.1 Anaerovibrio sp.
GTAATAATTATACAGGATATTGCTGAAAATATGCTTTAATCAACACGCCCTAATGTTGTATAATGAAAAGGTATTTTTTTGTGTGTTAGCTAGGGAGTGGTATAGATGGAATTACGAGGCTTGACGGAGGCAGAGGTAATAGAGAGCAGGGCGCGGCATGGCAACAACAGCCTGACGCAGATTATGCCGGAGCCGCTGTGGAAAAAGGTTTTACAGGGCTTCCGGGACCCGATGATCATGATTTTGCTGGCGGCGCTGGTTATTCAGGCGGTGCTGTACTTTTTGGGGCAGGCGGAGTGGTACGAGGCAGCCGGTGTGCTGATTGCCATCCTGCTTGCCAATGGCGTGGCGGCAATCAGTGAAAGCCAGCAGGAGGGCAAGGCTCTTTCACTGCGGGAGGAGGAGGCTGCCAAGGATGTGACCAAGGTTCTGCGTGAGGGTGGCTTGCAGGAGATTCCTGTCAATGATGTGGTGGCTGGCGATATTGTTTTCTTGCAGGCAGGTGACCGCATTCCGGCAGATGGGGAGCTGGTGCAGGGCAAGGTAAAGATAGACCAGTCGGTGCTGAATGGCGAGACGGAGGAAATCACGAAAAAGCCTGTGCCGGAGGGAGAGAATGCCACTTATGACAGGCTGGATTTGCTTAATCCCCACTATGTTTACCGTGGTACGGTGGTATGCAGCGGTGAAACCTATCTGGCAATCAAGGTGGTGGGGGATGACACTCTGTTCGGGCAACTGGCCTTGGAGGCGCAGTCCAATACCAGGAAGACCCCTTTGCAGGTGAAGCTTGGCAGGCTGGCCCATCAGATTTCTACCTTCGGCTATGTGGGGGCAGTGGCTATCGTGCTGGGGATTTTGCTGAAAACCTTTGTGACAGGCCAGCTGCCTGCCGGGCTTTTCCAGTGGATACGCCTGATTATGGATGCGGTGACGGTGGCGGTAACAGTGATTGTCTGTGCCGTGCCGGAGGGACTGCCTATGCTTACCTCCATGCTGCTTTCTGCCCAGAGCCTCAAGATGGAGAAGGACAACGTGCTGGTGAAGAAAATCAACGGCATGGAGACCTCCGGCAGCTTGAGCATCCTGTTCAGCGATAAGACGGGAACGATCACGGAAGGGAAGCTGTCCGTGGCGGAGCTGGCATCAGGTGATGGCAGCGTGCTGTACCGTGCCTGCGATGACGGGGATGGGAATGAGGAATGTGTCGTGCAGGATTTGCAGGGCATCAGCAAGGAGTATCTGCACCATCTTTTGCTGGGGCTGGGGCTGAATAACAGCGCCAGTGCCAGCGGCGGCAAGGTGATTGGCGGCAACAGCACTGATCGTGCCATCATGGGCTTTCTGGCGGAGAAGGGACTGTCAGGCCAAATTGATAAGCAGCTGGCGGCGGATTGCCGGTATTTTAATTCCCATGACAAGTATGCCGCTGTGGAGATAAAGGGCACTGAGCTGACCTATGTCAAGGGGGCGCCGGAGGTGCTGATGAGCTGCTGCCACAGCTATTATGATGCTGAGGGCAGCTTGCAGCCCCTGCCAACCCTGAACAAGCTGCAGGTGTATGCCAATGAGCAGGCAAAGCGTTCCATGCGCCTTCTGGCGGTGGCGGCAGGCAGGACAAGGCGCAATGAGGCCGGAGAGCTGGTCATGCCGGAGGAACTGGTGCTGGTGGGCATCATCAGCATCCGTGACAATCTCCGGCAGGAGGCGGTGTCTGCCATTGAGGAAGTGCAGAAGGCCGGTATCCAGGTGGTAATGGTGACCGGGGACAAGCGGGAGACTGCCATGGCTATAGCCAGGGAGGCAGGGCTTCTGAAGGAGGAAGGGGAGCTTGTCCTCACCTCCTCAGACATGAATTGCCTGACGGATGATGAGCTGAAGGAAAGGCTGCCACGGCTCCGGGTGGTGGCCAGGGCACTGCCTACGGATAAAAGCCGTCTGGTGCGGCTGGCACAGGAGCTTGATTATGTAGTGGGCATGACCGGGGATGGCGTCAATGACTCCCCGGCATTAAAAAAGGCTGATGTGGGCTTTGCCATGGGCAGCGGCACGGAGGTGGCCAAGGAGGCAGGGGATATTACTATCCTTGATGACAGGTTTTCCTCTATTGAGAAGGCAATCCTCTATGGGCGTTCCATGTTCAAGAGCATCCGCAAATTCCTGATTTTTCAGCTGACGGTTAATGTGGCGGCGGTGCTGATCTGCTTTATCGGGCCTTTGCTGGGAGAAAATGTGGTGCTGACGGTAATTCAGCTGCTGCTGGTGAACCTAGCTATGGATACCCTGGCTGCCATTGCCTTTGGCGGTGAGCCTGCCTTGAAGGAATACATGCAGGAGGTGCCTGTGCCACGGCGTGAGAGCATCGTGACGAGGAAAATGCTGGGACAGGTTATGGTCTGCTCCCTGTATATTACGGCAATCTGCCTGGGAATACTGTTCCTGCCCTCTGTGCATCAGTTCTTTGGGGATGTGGACATTACCTATATGAAGTCGGCTGTTTTTGCCACCTTTATGATGGCAATAGCCTTTAACGGCTTTAATGCCAGGACGGAAAGCGTGAATGTGCTGCAGCATATCGGCAAAAATAAGACCTTTTTGCTGGTGACGCTGCTGATTTTTGCCGGGCAGTTCCTTTTTGTGGAGCTGGGGGGCGAGGTGCTCAGCGTGGAGCCGCTGACAGTGAAAACCTGGCTGTGCTGCGGTGTTTTGGCGGCACTGGTCATCCCGGTGGATATGGTGCGGAAACTGCTGTTTTAAGCTGGCTGTGCCTTGCAGTTTTTGCCGTTACATGTAAATTTCATCAAGCTTTTATAAAATTAGGGCGTTGTGATGTTTTTAAGTGATGTCTTCGATGTCTTTGAAGAAAAGGCAGGAAAGGATTGTGCATGGAAATTTTTAGTGTGGAATTTTTTGGTGCGCTGATGTCCATTGTGCTTTTGGATCTGGTGCTGGCGGGGGACAATGCGGTAGTGATTGCCATGGCATCCCACAGGCTGCCGGATGGGCTGCGCAAGAAGGCTATCTGGATTGGCACGGTGGGTGCCGTGGTGGTGCGCACTATCATGACGCTTTTGGCGGTGTATATTCTGACGATTCCTTATTTGCAGGCATTGGGAGGCTTGCTGTTGATTCCTATCGGCATCAAGCTGTTGAAGCCTGCCGGGCATGAGGAGCATGTGGAGGCTGCCGATTCCTTTGGCGGGGCGGTCAGGACGATTATCGTGGCGGATGCCGCCATGGGGATTGATAATGTGCTGGCGGTTGCCGGTGCGGCTTCCGGAAGCTTTTTGCTGGTGATGATCGGGCTGGTTATCAGTATTCCTATTGTGGTGGGCAGCAGCCAGCTGATTGGCAAGCTGCTGGACAGGTGGCCTATATTGATTTATCTGGGCTCTGGCATCCTTGGCTGGACGGCCGGCAGCATGCTGTGCCATGACCAGAGGCTGGGCATTGTACTGGCTGACTTGCTGGGAAGCCATGCGTCTTATATTATGTCTGCGCTGCTGGCGGCATTCGTGTGCGGAGTGGGGTACCTCAAACGCAAGTGAATTTCAGTTTGTCGTAGTGGTTGATCGTTACTTTGGCGATGTATGTAAGTTTTATTGATTAGTGCAGGGGATCTGTCAGAAAAATATCAGCAAATACTTCAATGGGCGGTCACTTTTTTGCATTGTTGTGCATCAACTTACGGTCAGACCTTTTTATAGAGCACCAGGGCAGTACCATCGCAGGCACGCTCGCGCTACTATCCACGCCTAGCGGATGCTAAGCTCTCGCTTCGCCTACGGCTTGCGACTCGCTAAGCACCGAGGCGCGTCTCAGTGCCATGCGAATGGTACATGCCCTGATACTCTTTAAGAGGTCTGACACCAAATTTCACAAATCTGCTTATAAAGTCAACCGCCCATCGCATCATCTGCTAACAGTTACAATCCTGCGACAGATCCCCACTTACTTATCAGCAATCCCTTATATTTTGCCATAGCAACATAATGATACTTTACTAGCAAGCCTGAAAAGGGGGAGCCGGGAAGCTGACGAGACCTGATACTACCAACTACTATGCA
>JBJDWY010000028.1:0-4016 GCA_051866255.1 Anaerovibrio sp.
CTGAAATATACAGTTTTCAAGGAACTACACCATTTTACGATGTGGGAAGTTTAAGGCAATAAAAAAAATATCACCACGCTCGTCAAACCATTTATTGATACGGCTGAGATTTAACCGGGACTTCAAGAAACCATAAATCAGCCTGGCTGTGTTGTCCAGCCCTGCATAATTCTCCTGTGTAAATAGTGCCATCGGTATAGCTATATACCGTTCCCTGTCTATGTCCTTGATGTTAAACCGCTCGCCCATGATGCTCCGCTCCTTCTTCTTTTTATTCTTTTCACATCCACAGCTGCAGCGGATCAGCAAATTCATACTGCCCCCCTGCACCACGCACAATATACTCAAGATGTAAATGAGGCCCCGTGGAATATCCACTGGAGCCTACACTGCCAATAATATGCCCTTGTACCACGCAATCTCCCACTGCAACATAAACACTGCTGAGATGGCAATACTTTGTATAAGTATCATTTTCAGGATGATACAGCATCACCTGACACCCGTAGCCATCTCCATAGTCACCAGCAGCCACCACCTGCCCATAAAACAGGGCAGGAACACTATCGCCATAACCATAGCCGAGATCCACCCCTGTATGAAACTTGTACTGCCCGTCTATAGGGTGGTAACGCCACCCAAAGGGTGACGTCACCGGCAAATCATGAGCTTCTGCATAAGTGAAATTCATGAATGTAAATGTCAACGCAGATATGATAGATATTGTGAACAAAGATTTAATAATAGCCTTGTATGCCCTCGTCACTCCGTGTCATCAGCTTTCTGCCCCTGCTCCTTCTGGATAAGCTCATATTCCTTTGGAGATACCAGGCCATGCTCCTCCCCGGCATAAATCACCTGACCGTAAAATTCATCTTCCGGGATGGTATCGCTGACATCCATAACCTGCCTGCCGTCCTCATGCTCATAGTCTTCAAGCACGTCCTCTGACTGCTGTAAATTCTTTAATGTTTCCAACATAAAAATCCTCCATTCTTGACCTGTTAATGTGACAACCTGACAATAGCATTTTTGAAGGAAGCTACTTCCATCTCATACTGGGCGATGCTCACTTCATCACCAGTTTCCCTGGCAATATCCAGCATGTCCTCGCTTTCTTTCATGCCCTTTTCCAGGTATTTTACGACAAATGCCATGCCGCTATTGGCTATATCATCCAAAGCAACCGAGGTAACAGGGCTGCTGACATTTTCCGCTGCAGCCGGTGCCTCATCTCCATCATCTTTCGCATTCTGCGTTAATGACGGCACCTCATCTTCCTCCCGGCCATATTCAGCAGCTCTGCCCTGATTATCAGGAAAAGTATCAGGAGCGTTATCATCACCGTCATCGATACTATCCTGTTGTGGCCTATCATTTATTTCCGGCTCATCTTCCATATCAGGCTCTGCACCAGCCTCTCCTCCCTCGTCTATGCCTGATACTGGATTGTCCCGAACCGGCTCTGATGCCCCGTCATACTCCGATTGACTGCTGCCTGCCCTGCTATTGCCATCTTCAGCAGCCTCCACTGCATCATCAGGTTTTCCAGGCTCATCGGACGTAGCAGTCTTTGACGGAATATGAAAGTAAGCAACCACATCATCATAATCAAAATCACATTCCCTGTTAAAATTTTTCATCGCGTTTTGAAAAGCCAGCTGCTCATCCGCAGTATGCCGTGCCAGTTCCTCGGCAGCACGCCGGGTGATTTTGCCATCGTCCAGCAGGTGCAGGAAATCCTCCAGCAAAGACCGCAGGGAGCGCAGCCGTTGCAGCTGCGTTGCACTGATATTTAAAATCTGCTCCGCAAAGTAATCCCTGAAAGCACCAGCATAACTCCCTTCATCCTTTGCCTTCTGGTAGTAAATCCTCGCCATGGGCTCCAGCACTTCAATTTCCTGAAGCTTCTCCGAAAAATTCTTTACCCGGTGGGAGTTTGCCATGATTATAGCAATATCAGTCTGCATTTCTGCGGTAAGCATCCCATTCCCTGCCGGTGCCTCCGTGACAACGCAGGGTATCTCCCGGCTCTCAATTTCACCATGCTCATACCGGTACATAACTGCCCGGTAACGCCTCTCACCTGAAAGAATAATATACTTTCCCGGCTCCTGAGCTTTCTGCACTCGTAGCGGCTCAACCCAGTTGGACATGCGCATGTCCTTTGCCAAGGACGGAATATCCCTCATGCCATAAAAATTATTTTCATGCGGAATAAGATTTTGAAAATCTATATTTTCCACTCGCGTTCCCATATTGCTGATAGCAGCCCTGGTGTTGGAATTGAGATAATCTGCCAGGCCGCCACCATATTTCGGCAATGCCATTCCTTATCACCTCTCCCCGAAAAATTCCTTGGTAAACTTGATTATATCCCTTGCGACATGACAGTTAGGAGATTTCTCCAGCAATGTCTTGCCTTCTTTACGTGCCATATCCATGTGCCTCTTTGCCTTCTGGCTGGCATATCTGATTTTGGTATTGAAAATTGGCAGCTTCTCCTGCTGTAATCTGTCAAACAGATTATAATTTTCAGCACTGGTAAGGTACTGATTAATGAGCAGGCCTTTGAGGTTCAAGTATGGATTATACTGCTGCAATGACTTCACCTGCTGCAGCATAAGGTACATACCATCCAGGGAGTCTTTCTCCGTAGTTGTCACAATCACCACATCATCCGTGATGGAAAGTGTGTTGAATACTGACAGATTAATGTCCGGCGGATTGTCGATAATGCACAGCTTGTACTTATCTGTCACCGGCTTCAGCGCATCCCGGATAACCGTTGCCTGGTTGATGTTGTCAGACTTCAGCAGCTTGGCATGGGCTTCGATAATCCCCATGTCACCTGCAATCAGGTCAATATTCTCATGCACTGTAGGCTGGATAGCTTCCTGAATGTTATCTGCCGTCACATCTCCCATCAGGATATGGGTAATGCTGCCATACTCGCCCCCATCGTGCCTGCTGAGCCAGTCCGTGGCATTGCCCTGCTTATCATTGTCGATGAACAGTATTTTCTCGCCATACATCTTCGCTACTGCATAGGCAAAATTCACAGATATAGTGGTCTTGCCTACGCCACCTTTTAGATTTATAAAACTTATTGTCTTCATTGATAATTCTCCTTTAAACTCTCCAGCTCCGCAATCACATGCTGCAGGTAATCAATCATCTTTTGCAGGCTCGCCGCGTTCTCCACATCAAACTCAATAATATGCACCTGCTGAGAAATTTTCTTTAAAACTACCCTGCCATCTGTGATAAAGTTATCCACTAATGCTTCCAGCGTGTCATGCTGATTAGCTGCAAAAATCGCCTCCATATTCCTGAGCTTCTTTTCGGCAGCCAGATTTTTGGACAACAAGACATGTTGCTTCTGATGGGATGAATGTAAATCCATCTCCAGGCTGGCTATGCGTTTTTTCAGATATTCTATGCTCTCCGCGTTTTCCATTTCATGCCTCCGGCTTAGAATGGCAATGAATATGGCCTGTACCAAATTTCAACATAATCGCACATTTCCTCATACGCAATATAATTGCCAGCAGCATCAGAAAAATAAATCCTGTTGTCAGGTGCATTGGCTGTGCGAAATACACCTATTCTTTTTATTGGCAGACCGTTGACACGCTGACCTGTACGGTACTCGTTGCCATGAAACGTAATCTTTTCTACTACCGTAGTCCCTGGCTTATATTCCAGCCGTGACTGAGTATCTGTAAAATTTCGCATGACAGCAATTATGCGGTCTGTTGACAGCAAAACCACTTCTTCTACCGTCTCCCTGTCCTGGGAGGTGGAAGTTGACTCAATCTTGTAGACCTGCTTGTTTTTGTAATTCTGCCCTACAAAAATCATTTCATCATTGATTCTTGCACCATCAATGACCATGCTGCTTCCTGCCATATTCTCATACCTCCCTGTACATCTGGCAATAAAATTTCTCCTGATTCATTTTTTGAGCAAAGCCGTGCTGTATGATTTTCATTTTTATTGAATTTTTGGTATAA
>JBJDWY010000029.1:0-18175 GCA_051866255.1 Anaerovibrio sp.
GAGGCCCGCGCAATGTCTTGTGGGTAGTGGTCGTAACCACATCAGCGTATGGAACAGGGCTTGGATGGAGCCCGGCTGCCACCAGGCCGGCAATATGCGCCATATCCACCATGAGATACGCCCCAACGCTATGGGCAATCTCCGCCATGCGCTGAAAATCAATCACCCGGGCATAGGCAGAAGCACCGGCCACAATCAGCTTAGGCTTACATTCCTCCGCAATAGCCTGAATCTCGTCATAATCCAGCATTTCCGTCCCGGCGCTGACACCATAAGGCACAATCTTAAAGTACTTGCCGGACATATTCACCGGGGAGCCATGAGTCAGATGGCCGCCATCTGTCAAATTCATGCCCATGACAGTATCCCCCGGCGTCAGCAGGGCAAAAAACACCGCCATATTCGCCTGGGCACCGGAATGAGGCTGCACGTTGACATACTCCGCCCCAAAAAGCTTCTTGGCACGGTCAATGGCCAGCTGCTCCACTACATCAACATGCTCGCAGCCGCCATAATACCGCTTGCCCGGATACCCCTCGGCATACTTGTTGGTCAGCACGCTGCCCTGAGCCTCCATCACAGCCTTGCTGACAATATTCTCAGAAGCAATCAGCTCCAGCTTGCTGCGCTGCCTGCCCAGCTCCTTGCCAATAGCCTCAAAAACCTCGCTATCTGTGCCAGCCAATGTATTCATCAAACTCATAGCAATTCCTCCACAATATCACAATACCACAACACCAAAACCTCAAAAAACTCAAAAATATAAAAACCTCAAGAACATTAAATTATCAAAAATATCAAAATATCAAAAGCCACAAAAGCTGTAGCTGAATAACCTTATTTGGCAGCCTGCCCAATCATCTCCACAAAGGTAGGATGGGGATGAATGGTAGCAGCAATATCCGCCAGCTTCAGGCCCAGCCGCACAGCCACCGCCAGCTCGCCAATCATGTCGGTGGCCCTGTCGCACACCAGCTGCGCCCCCAGCAAAGTGCCATCCTCAGCTGCCACCAGCTTCACGAAGCCTCCGTCACCACCGGCAATCAAGCTCTTGCCGTTGCTGCCTGTAGGCAGCTTCTTCACCATCACGGCAATCCCCTGTTCCTTTGCCTGCTCCTGGCTAAGTCCCACTGTAGCAATCTCAGGATAAGTATACACGCAGCTTGGCACTACCCCCATATCCACAGCACCCCTGCTGCCGCAAATCACATCAATCACGTTCTCGCCCTGGGCAGCCGCCACATGAGCCAGCTGGATATTGCCAGCCACAGCATCACCGATGGCATATATTCCATCAATGCTGGTACGCCCGTCAGCATCAGCCACCAGTGCCCCCCGGCTCATCTCCGGCTCTACACCATCGCCAAACAGGCCCTCAAGAGCCGCCCTGCGCCCGGCTGCCATCAGCACCGCCTCAGCCTCTGCCGTCTTCTCGTTGCCTTTTTTATCCAGATAAGTGACAGACATGCTGCCAGCCTCGCCGCTGATAGCCTTAACCTGGCAGGAGGCCTCAATCACCGCCCCCATCTTTTTCAGCCGCATGGCCAGCCGCTGGGCAATCTCCTTCTCCATAGGCGGCAGGATATGCTCCGCCATTTCCACGATAGTCACCTGACAGCCCAGGTTCAGATAGATAGAAGCGCACTCAACGCCAATCACGCCGCCTCCGATAATCACCAGGGACTTAAACTCCTTGCCCTCGCCCTCCAGCAAATCATTGCTGGTATAGACGCCGCTGCTGTCACTGCCGGGGATAGGCGGCATGGAGGGCTTTGAGCCTGCCGCCACGATAATATTCTCCGCCTCATACTCAGTGCCATTGCAGGTGATGACGCCGGGAGCCGTTATCTGGGCAGCACCTTGGACAACCTCCACCTTGGCGGCCTTCATCAGCTTGCCGATAGCCCCCCGCAGGGACTCCACAATCTCATTCTTCCGCTGATGCATGGCTTTTTGGTCTGCCGCCACATCACTTACCCTGATGCCAAAACGCCCGGCAGACTTAATTTCTCCCACCAGCTCTGCCGAATGCAGCAGTGCCTTGGTAGGGATGCAGCCCCGGTTCAGGCAGGTACCGCCAAGATGTGATTTCTCAAACAGCACCACGCTCTTTCCCAGCCTGCCAGCCTTGGCAGCTGCCGTATAACCGCCCGGCCCTGCCCCGATTACTGCAATATCATACTTCATAGCCCTCCTGCCTTTCCTTCATCACAATCAAATAACCACAAATCAAATAGCAATCCCTGCAATTCAAATAGCAATCCCTGAACAGCAATCCCTGTGTCCACATCAATCTTCATCAAAGACACGCCAAAGCGAATATGTTACGCAGGCAGCAGCATGGCTGCAATATCACCTGCCAGCCGAGGGCTTGCCTCATCGCTCATGGAAAGCCGTGCCAAAATGGCATCCCGGTTCATAGGGCAGCCCTGCAGCAGCCCCGGCACATCCTGCAAAAATTCCGCTTCCAGCCCGTCCGTCCAAAGCTGCAGCTCCTGTACCGACTGCTTATCACCGCTAAGGGTATAATCCATCCGCACAGTGCCCCAGCCAAAGCGCATTTCCTTGCTGAAATCCAGCACCTTTACCTCCCCGTAGAGCCACTCCGGCGCAGACATCCTGGCTTCCTCGGACTGCCAAAAGGCCTTGTCCGCCTCCGTCAGTGCCAGTTCTCCCACAGGCAGCCCGTAAACTTCGCAAAAAGCCTCACGCAGGCTGTCCTTCATGGCTGCCACGCTAATCTGAGGATTCAAATCCGCCAGATTGCACACCCTTGACTGCACCGACTGCACCCCCTTGGCCTTCAGCTTCAGAGGGGAAACATTCAGGTATTTTGGCAGCTGGCTCATGTCCACGTTCATCATCAGCGTGCCGTGATGGTAGCTTCTGCCAGCGTGATGATAATAAGCATGGCCGGAAAACTTCTTTCCCTCAACAGTCAGATCATTGCGCCCGTTCTTCTCCGCCTTCAGCCCCTGCATCTGCACAGCCCTCAGGATAACGCTGGTCTGCTTGTCAACATCAAAATCCTCCGTATTCATAATCATGGTAAAATTCAAATTGCCCAAATCATGGTACACGGCACCGCCCCCGGACAGCCGCCTGGCCAGAAAGCCACCGTCCTGCTCCAGCCGCTGCACATGGCACTCAGCCAGGGCATTCTGGTTGCGCCCGATAACCACGGTATGCTTATTCTGCCACAGGTACAGGTAGCACTCCCCCGGCTGCAGCTTTTTCAGAAGCACAGCCTCCAACGCCAGATTGCGATGGGGATTGTTGCCATTACCCTCAATTACGAATAGCTTATTGATCATCACTCATCAGTCCTTACAAATACATTTTAGGCAAATTATTTTATGCAAAATATCTTACGCAAATTAGCAAATTAGCAAATTATGCAAAGCTATAGGTCAGTACCGGCTTCCGGGCCGCATTTACCTCATCAGGACGGCCAATATAGCAGTCATGAGGAGCATGGTGCAGTGCCTCGCCATCAGTTTTGGCTTCCTCAAGGATATTCAGGAAAAGCTCCGCCGCCTTGTCAAGAGTCTCCTTGCTTTCCGTCTCCGTTGGCTCAATCATCAATGCCTCATGGACAATCAGCGGGAAATACATGGTTGGCGGATGGATGCCGAAATCCAGCAGCCGCTTGGCCACATCCATGGCAGCCACCCCGTAATCATGCTTCAGCTTCTCCAAGGTCATGACAAACTCATGCATGCAGACAGTATCGTATGCCATATCGTACTTGCCCTTCAAAAGGCTCATCATGTAGTTGGCATTCAGCACCGCATTGGTGGAAGCCTCCGGGATGCCCTCCTTGCCGAGAGTCAGGATATAGGCAAGGGCGCGCACAACCACCAGGAAATTGCCGCCGAAGCTACGCACCTGCCCGATAGAATTAGCCGGAGCATACAGGGAATATACCCCCTGGGACATCCTTACCTGGGGCGTTGGCAGGAAATCCGCCAGAAACGCCTTGCAGCCTACGGGACCGCTGCCCGGGCCGCCGCCTCCATGAGGAGTGGAAAAGGTCTTGTGCAGGTTCACATGGACACAGTCAAAGCCCATATCCCCGGGACGCACCACCCCCATAATGGCGTTCAGATTGGCACCATCGTAGTAGCAAAGTCCCCCAGCCTCATGGATAATCTTTGTAATCTCCAAGATATTCGGGTCAAAAATACCTACGGTATTGGGATTGGTCAGCATCAGCCCGGCAGTATCATCGCCTACTGCCGCCCTGAGGGCCTCCAAATCAACGCCTCCATCAGCATTGGAAGGCACGGACACCACCGAAAACCCTGCCATTACGGCAGAAGCCGGATTGGTGCCATGGGCGGAATCAGGCACAATAATCTTTGTCCTGCCCACGTCCCCCCGGGACAGGTGATAGCTCCTGATGAGCAGCAGCCCCGTGTATTCCCCGTGGGCACCGGCTGCCGGCTGCAAGGTAATGGAATCCATGCCGGTAATCTCCCCCAGCAGCTTTTCCGTCTCGTACATTACCTGCAGAGCCCCCTGCACCGTATTCTCCGGCTGCAAAGGGTGAATTGCCGCAAAGCCCGGCAGCGTGCTCATTTCCTCGTTGATGCGGGGATTGTATTTCATGGTGCAGGAGCCCAGAGGATAAAAGCCGTCATTGACGCCGTGGGTTTCCTTGGCCAGCTCCGTATAATGGCGCCCCAAATCTATCTCAGCCATTTCAGGCAGCTTGGGAGCCTCCTGCCGCAGCAATCCTTCAGCAAACTCCGCCTCCGGCACATCACAGCCAGGCAGCAAATCCATGCCCCTGCCGGCCCTGCTTCTTTCAAATAACAGCTCCATCATGCCACCTCCTGACAAACAGCCTTGATAACCTGTATCAATTTATCGATTTTTTCCTTGGTGCAAAGCTCCGTGCAGCACCAGAGGATGCCATCCTCCAGCGGCAGGCCCCCCAGAATCCCCTCTGCCGCCAAATCCTCCTCCAGAATCTTGGCAGGTATCGGCGTAGTGGTAACAAATTCATGGAAAAACGGCTTATCAGTCACCAGGCCGAACCCCGGGATTTTGCACAGCTCCTCAGCCAGGTAATGGGCATGGGCTGCGGAATTTACAGCCGCCTGCCGGATGCCCTTCGGTCCCATGGCAGCCAGGTAAACTGCCGCCGTCATGGCACACAGGGCCTCATTGGAGCAGATGTTAGACGATGCCTTTTCCCGGCGGATGTGCTGCTCCCTGGCCTGCAAGGTCAGCACATAGCACCTCTTGCCATTGGCATCCTTGGTTTCACCTACGATACGTCCCGGCAGCTTGCGCACCATGGCACTGGTAGTGGTCATAAAGCCCAGATAAGGGCCGCCAAAGCCGAGGGGCATACCCAAAGGCTGGCCTTCGCCCACGGCAATATCCACCCCATACTCCCCAGGGGGCTTCAAAAGCCCCAGCGAAATCGGGTTGACACCCATAATCACCTTGGCACCTGCCTCATGGGAAGCAGCCACCACAGTCTCCATATCCTCTATCACGCCATAATAGTTCGGGCTCTGCACATAGACACAGGCACTGGTCTTGTCCAAAGCAGCCTGCAAGGCTTCCATGTCCGTGGCATAATCAGCCACAGGCAGCACCTTGACCTCCACATTACGGCTGGCACAGTAGGTCTTGATAACTGCCAGCACCTTCGGGTCAACGGCACCTGATACGATAACCCCCTGCTTCTTCCGCTCCTGGCACATGAACACCGCCTCGGCAGCGGCCACGGCACCATCATACACGGAAGCATTGGACACATCCATGCCTGTCAGCTGGCACATCTCCGTCTGATACTCAAAGATGGACTGCAAAACGCCCTGGCTGATTTCCGCCTGATAAGGGGTATAGGCGGTGACGAATTCCTCCTTGGAGGTGATGGTCTTGACAATGGACGGAATGTAATGATTGTAGGCACCGGCACCCCGGAAAATGCTGGAAAATACCTTGTTCTTCCCTGCCATGCCTGTGATTTTCTCCCTGACCTCCAGCTCCGTGCAGCCAGATGGGATGTTCAGCTCCTTGAGGCGGACTGACTCCGGCACGGAAGCATACAGTTCATCTGTGCTGCTCATGCCGATGGCGGCCAGCATTTCCTGCCGCTCCTGCTGGGTAGATGGAATATAGCTTCCCATGATTACTCCTCCTCGTTGGCACAGAATTCCTCATAGGCTGCCGCATCCATCAATTCCTCGGTATCAGAAACATCCTTTACCTTAATCAGCCACTGCTCATAAGGCTCCTGATTAATCAGGGCCGGCTCGTCAATCAGTTCCTCGTTGACCTCTGCCACAGTGCCGCTGACCGGGCTGAACACATCGGACACAGCCTTGACGGACTCCACATCAGCAAAGGACTCGCCACTGGTTACATCGTCACCTTCCTCCGGCATGTTGATGAAAACAATATCTCCCAGTGCTTCCTGGGCAAAATCCGTCAGGCCTACTACATAGAGGCCGCCTTCTTCCTTTACCCACTCATGGGACTTGGTGTATTTCAGTTCTGCTGGTACGCTTGCCATAATAAATCGCTCCTTTTAGCATATAAGTATAAACTTTAATGTGTAATTACTGCTTATTCCAAATGGGTAGTGGGACAGTGCCAATGCAGGCACGCTCGCGCTACTATCCACGCCTAGCGGTGCTAAGCTCACGCTTCGCCTACGGCTCGCGTATTGCTAAGCACCGAGGCGCGTCTCAGTGCCCTGCATTTGGCACTGTCCACACCACCCATTCACTACCTGCTCATAGTTACAATAGCCCAATAGCTCCATCCTCAGACAGATTATCAGGACAGTACAAAAGTAAATGTTTTTAGTGTCAGCTTCTCTTGTAAAAAGGCAGTTCCACAATCTTCGCCTCTATGCGGCGGCCACGGACCTCCACCTCTACCAGGGTGCCCAGATCCGCCTTGTCCGCAGGCACATAAGCCATAGCGATAGCCTTGCCCAGATACGGGCAATGGGTGCCGGAGGTGGTAATGCCCACCTCAGCATCATCCATATACACCGGCTGATGCTCCCGGATAATGCCCCGGCCAGTCACCTCAAGGCCTACCCTGACCTTCTGAGGCATACCTGCCGCAATCATGGCATCCCTGCCGACAAACTCAGGCTTGTTCAGCTTAACGCCAAAATCCAGCCCTGCCTCCAGTGGCGTAATCACATCATCCATCTCATGGCCGTAGAGAGGCATGGCAGCCTCCAGCCGCAGGGTATCACGGGCTCCCAGGCCGCAAGGAATCAGCCCGTATTCCGCACCTGCCTCCATGAGGATTTCCCACAGCTTTGCGCCATTTTCCGCTGCCGTATAAATCTCATAGCCCAGCTCGCCGGTATAGCCGGTCCGGGAAATCATGCACTTCAAATCCTTGATATAGACTTCCTCAATGGCGGTGTAATATTTCTTGGGAATGGACTCCTCCGGCAGAAGCTTCGCCATAATCTCCGGTGCCTTCGGCCCCTGCAAGGCCAGCTGGGCAATGCTGTCAGAAATATCCTCAATGGTAGTTCCCTCCAGCACATGCTCCTTCATATGTGCCACATCCTTGTGCCTATTAGCGGCATTGACCACCACCAGGTACTTTTCCTCACCAAACTTGTACACAATCAGGTCATCCACGCAGCCGCCATTTTCATGGCACATTACGCTATAGCGGACACGCCCCACAGTCATATTAGTAAAATCATTGGTCAGCATGTGATTGAGGCTTGCCAGTGCCGTAGGCCCCGTAAACATCACCTCGCCCATATGGGAAACATCAAACAGGCCGCACTTCTCACGGACAGCCATGTGCTCGGCAATTACGCCTGACTTGTACTGCACAGGCAGCAGATATCCGGCAAAGGGCACAATCTTGCCTCCGGCAGCCACATGCACATCATACAGCGGTGTCTTTAATTCCATCTCTATCCTTCCTCTCTTTTGCTCAATACCCATCTCATTTATGCAAACATGCCTGATACTCTGTTGCAGGGCAGGCATCGTAATTTTCTAAAAATAATAGGCACAGAGGGCAAGCCCTATTTCAGCCTGCCAACTGTGCCCCTGTTTAACACTTTAATTAAGAATAACCAGAGTTCCGTCCAAAACCGGTCCCTTTGCCTGAGAGTTTCTGCAGCCCCTTCGGCGACCTATCCACCACCATCCGGCAATGGGTGTTCTCTCCCGATTTTCTCATCCGGAATATGCAATTATATAGAAGGAGTCAAACCAGTAAGGTCAATATCCTCCCCATCCTTTTCCTTCTCCACAACCAGCTCCTGATACTCAAAGCACTCATGAGCAATATCCTTGTTCAGCCACAGCAGGCAGATCAGGTTCGGAATAGCCATCAGGCCGTTCATGGTATCGGAGAAGTTCCACACAAACTCCAGAGTCTGGGTTGCACCCACGAAAGCCACCAGGCTGAACAGCACGCGGTAGCCCATGATTACGGCACGGTTGCTTACAAGATACTCAAGGGACTTCTCGCCATAATACTCCCAGCCCAGAATGGTTGAAAAAGCAAAGAGAGCCAAAGCAATGGAAACGATATACTTGGCAGCCTCGCCAAATACAGAGGAGAAAGCCAGGATAGTCAGGTTAGCACCGGAAACAGCCTTGCCGGTAGCAGGGTCAATAGTGCCCAGCATGCCGGAGGAAGCGATAACCAAACCAGTCAAAGCACAGATAATCATGGTATCAAAGAAAGTACCGGTCATGTTTACATAACCCTGACGGGAAGCATGGTCAGTCTTGGCAGCAGCTGCTGCAATAGGAGCAGAACCAAGGCCTGCCTCATTGGAGAACACGCCCCGGGCAATACCCCAGCGCATGGAGGTCAGCATGGAAGCCACAATTGAACCACCAACACCGCCTGCCACCGCATCAGGAGCAAAGGCCATGCGGAAAATCTCAGCAAGACCTGCCGGCAAAGCAGAAGCATTAACCACAATAACAATCATAGCAGCTACGAAATAGAAAGCAGCCATAGCAGGAACAATCACGCTGGAAACAGCACCGATGCTGCGGATGCCCCGGAGCAGCACTGCCAGGCAGCAGGCAACGAGGATTACGCCAACCACTACAGGGTCAAGGCCAAGGCTTGCCTTAAAGGCAGAAGAAATGGAATTTGCCTGAGTCATATTGCCGATACCAAAGGAAGCACAAACGGCAAAGAGAGCAAACAAGCCAGCCAGGGCACTGCCGATAACCTTATTGCCAAAGCCATACTTCATAGCGTACATAGGGCCACCGGCCATCTCGCCAACGCCATTAGTCTTTCTATACTTTACTGCCAGCACGGACTCACCATACTTGGTAGAAAGGCCAAAGGCTGCGGAAATCCACATCCATACCAGGGCACCAGGACCGCCCAGCACCATAGCCGTGGAAACACCCACGATATTGCCGGTGCCCACAGTAGCGGAAAGAGCCGTCATCAGAGACTGGAACGGGCTGATATCACCAGCACTGTTATCACGCTTGCTGACAATCATCTTGATAGCATAAGGAAGATTGCGCCACGGCAAAAACTTCAGCCTTATCGTCAGGAAAATACCCGTACCTACCAGGAACGCCAGCATCACCGGCCCCCAGACAAAATCATTAACATCTGCCATCAATGTTACCAAATCCATAAAGCATTACCTCCAAATATCCCCGGCAGCCTCACCACAAGCCGCCGGAAAACTCACCTTACCACCATAAATGCCAATATTCCAAAAATAACAGCCAGAATATTTAATAATAGCCATAAAAAAATCCGTGCCGCTTGCCAAGCAGCACGGAACAACGTCGTCCAAATAATATTTATTTGTGAAATGCATTTCCTTTTGACAAGTATTTTATACCATAAATCACAGAGCCATGTCAATAAATCCGCCTCATGTATACATAACTCTTGACAGCTGAAAATTTGTATACAAAATGCAGCTTTCCGGCTTACCCAAGAGTGCCATTTTATTTAACAGCCCTGCCGCCCACAAATACCTGCCTTACATTCAGTTCCCTGTCCAGCAGCACAATATCCGCCCTCTTGCCGGCAGACAAACTGCCGCAGCGGTCAAAGATGCCGATGGAACGGGCAGGGGTTTCCGAGGCACTCCGCACCGCCTCCTCCAGCGGTATCTGCATATTCTGCACGGCATTTTTCAGGCACAGCATCAGGTTTGTGACAGAACCGGCAATGGTGCCATCCGCCAGGGTGGCCAGATTGCCCTTTACCTTTACCGCCTGGCCTCCCAGGGTATAATCCCCGTCCGCCAGCCCGGCAGCCCTCATGCTGTCACTGATGAGGCACACCCTGTCACTGCCGAACAGCTTGAAGACAGCACGCACCATGGCAGGATGGATGTGCACCCCGTCGCAGATGAGCTCCACATAAGCACCGGCATCAGCCGCCGCCCCCTGCACCCCCGGCTTCCTGTGGTGGAAAGGCAGCATGGCATTGAACAGGTGGGTAACATGATTTGCCCCTGCCCGAAAGGCCGCCATGGCATCATCATAGTCCGCCACCGTATGCGCCAGGGACACATTGACCTCATCCCTGACCGCCTCAATAAACTCCAAGGCTCCCGGCTCCTCCGGGGCAATATCCACCAGGCGTATCCTGCCCCCGGACTCCCTGTTCAGCTCCCGGAACAAATTTGCATCACAAGGGATAATATTCTCCGCCGCCTGGGCTCCCTTATTGGCAGGGCTGATAAAAGGCCCCTCCATGTTGATACCGGCCAAATGGGCGCCCTGCACCCCCTCACCGGTATAGCTGCCGATATTGGCCATGATTTTGTGCAGCTCCGGCAGGGACATGGTCATAGTGGCAGGGCAGATAGTGGTAACCCCCTGCCCGGCCTGATACTCCGCCAATGTCTTTATGGTATCAGGCTCCGCATCGCAAAGATCCGCCCCCATGCAGCCGTGGAAATGGATATCCACCAGCCCCGGAATAGCGTACAGGGCCTCATCCCCTGCCACGTCATTTCCTGCTGCAGCCTCCCCTGTCAGGGACACTTCCTTAATCATGCCATTCTCAAAGCTGATACCGCCCCTGACAAACTCATGCTGCTCCGTATAGACAAGCACATTATTTATTTCCATCCAGGCACCTCCAGACCGCCCGCCAAAATTCCATAACTCCTATAAACCGCCCAGCTGGCAAAGAACGCCTGCATAGCGGCAATAAGGCAGGCAGCATTACAGCAGTGACAATGCCGCCTCATCAGCAATCAAAGTAACATCGTTGTGCATCTGCAAGATGGAAGCAGGCACCTGCGGCGTTACCGGGCCGAAGAATGCCTTCTTCACGATTTCCGCCTTGTCCGCACCGCTGACAATCACCACGATTTTCTTGGCCTGCATGATGGTCTTGATGCCCATGGTATAAGCCTTTTTCGGCACATCCTCCGCACTGGCAAAGAACCGCTTGTTGGCATTGATGGTGGTCTCCGTCAGCTGCACGCAGTGCACGTCCTTCTCAAAGGCAGCCCCCGGCTCATTGAAGCCGATATGGCCATTGTGCCCCAGTCCAAGAAGCTGCATATCAATGCCCCCCAGCTCATGAATCAGTGCGGAATAGCGGCGGCACTCCGCCGCCTCGTCCATCTCCATGCCGTTAGGCAGATATGTCCTGCCCGGATTGATATTGACACGGGTAAAGAGGTGCTGGTTCATAAAATAGCGATAGCTCTGGTCATTTGCTGCATCCAGCCCCTTGTACTCATCGAGATTTACAGAGGTCACCTCGGAAAAATCAAGGTCACCCTTGTTGTACCACTCCACCAGCTGGTCATAGGTGCCAACAGGAGAAGAACCCGTGGCAAGCCCCAGCACGCAGTTTGGCTTCATAATCACCTGGGCGGACAGCATATTTGCCGCCTTCCTGCTCATGTCCTTGTAATCCTTTGCCTTGTAAATTCTCATGTCAATTCCTCCTCAACGCCTTTAATGTATTGCCATGCAGGGCTTCCTTGATATAATGGTTGCTCTGCATATACTTGGTATAAATAATATCCTGCAAGACCAGCAGGGGAAACTGGGGCGAAATGGCATTGCCGTAGTCCAGCCGCTGATAGGACGGCACCAGCACCACCTCGTCGCAGAAATCACTGAGCCCCTCCCGGTTGTACGCCGTCACCAGCATGGTCCTCGCCCGGTTCCTGTGAGCCGCCTGCAGCATGTACAGCACATCCTCGGTAGTGCCGCTGATGCTCAGCCCGATGACAAAGCATTTCTTGTTCATGAACACCGTCTGCATCCGCATCCTGTCCTCATGGACAATGGAGTCAATATTGATGCCGATGCGCATGAACCTCAGCTCCATTTCCTCCGCCGCCATGCCGGAGCTGCCCTTGCCGCAGACCACTATCCTTTCATACTGGCTGATGTATTTCACAATCCTGTCAATCTGCTTCTCATCAATCAAGTCGTATTCCTTGTTCAGCAAATCCTCATAGATGGACAGGACGCCCTTGGTCACATTGGTCATGGCGGAACGCTTCTTCAGCTTCTGGTTCCTGTACTCAAAGGCAAACTCCCTGTAGCCGCTGAAGCCGCTTTTCTTGGCAAACCGGGAAAGGGTGGCCTCCGACACAAAAAGCCGCTCCGCCATGGCACTGGCAGACATGTCCACATCCTCGTCATTGGCAATAAAAAAATCTGCCACCTTCTTCTCAGCCGGACTGAACTGCTTATAATTCACATCAATCATGGGAATAATCGAACGCTGCCTGGCTGCCATGCCCTTCCCCTCCTCATATTTTGCGAAATTATAACTTTCATACACCTTTTTTGGAGTGCTGCGAACTGGGGCAGGCATATGGCAAGCAACCAACGAAAACCTTGAGTGCAGCCTCGCTTCTTAGCGAGTGCAAGCGTCAGCGAAGCAGGAGCTTAGAAGCGCGAGGCTGTGCTAAGAGCGAGAGCGAGTTTTCGTGGTGCTTGCCATATGCCTGCCCCCAATACGCTGCCTCAATGCCGTGCCATGAAATTATAATAAGCCCCCAGCATACCGGCATCATTCCCCAGAGCCGCAAAAGCCAGCCTGGTATGCTTCCGCACGCTTTCCACCAGATACCTGTCCAAAGCCTCATTCAGCCGGGGAGCAAGATACTCCTGCTGGGCCATGATGCCGCCCCCCAGCACCACCACCTCAGGATTAATAATATAGCACACATTGGCAATCCCCCGTGCCAGCACATCAACCATATTATCAATAGCCTCCTGGCAGACGGCATCACCAGCCTGAGCCTGGCTGAACACCTTTTTGCCATCCCAGGCCTCCACAGGCTCCTTTTTGGCAGCAGCCACCCTCTCCACCATGGCACTGGTAGCACCCTGCCGCTCAAACCGCTCCCCCTTGTCGATGTGCATATAGCCCACCTCAAAGGCACTATGGGAAAACCCGTGATACACCCTGCCATCTGCAATCAGGCAGCCGCCGATGCCGGTCCCCACCGTCATCACCACGGCACTGTGGGTTCCCTTGGCCGCACCTGCCATGCCCTCTGCCAGTCCGGCACAGTTCACATCGTTTTCCACCTCACAGGGAATATGAAACCTGGCTTCCACTGCCTCCTTGTGATTGATGCCCGTGTATGCAGGTATCAGGGGATTGGCAAAAACTATCCTGCCTGTCTCGCAGTCCACCATACCGGCACTGGAGATACCTACCCCCTTTATCTGCCCCTGTGCCACATAGTGCTCCACAATGCCCAGCACCTTGTCACGGATAGAGGCACCCCCCAGCTGCGCCTCGGTGGCTATCTCATTGCGCTCCGTCAAAACGCCACTCTCATCCACCAGACCGTATTTAATAGCCGTACCGCCAATATCGATTGCTATATACATTTGCCTGCCCCCTGCTCAAATCAATTATCCAGGTCACCATGCCTATAACTTATGCCCATATTAAAATCTGAATCCATATCCATATTCGTATTCATATTCACATTCATGTCTATGCCTATTATTATAACATGAAGCAGTCAGATTTTAACCTTGAAAATCACCTTTTTTACCAGCTCAGGCTTACCTGCCTGCACCCCTGTCATGTGCCCGTCACTTGGGTAGCAGATGAGGAAATCCCCCGGCCGGAGCACCAGGGAAGCATTTTTCTCCCCCTCCAGGGGCAGGAAATCATCCTGCTCCACATAACGCCCTGCCGCAAGATTGCCGGTAAAATTCACATCAATCCGCTCCGTGCCTGACAAAATCAGGTGCACATCCAGATACTCCCGGTGCGCCTCCCAGAACCTTGCCTCCGGCTCCGCAGTCATATACTCCGCACGATTGAAGAAAAGCTCCTTCCCCTCAATCTCATGGGAGCCCTTGCCATAGCTCAGCAAATTATGCTCACGGGCATAAGCAAAGCACTTCTGCACATTTTCCGGCAAAAAAGCATATTCCCCCGTATTATGGATATTGCCAAAAATCATCTCACTAGCTCCTTTCACTGCCTCAAAGAATCCCCCGGCAGGTGCCAGGCATAAAAGCATGATCAAAGCATGCCACAGCACCTGCCAGGGAGGAACACGCACCAACTATCAGGTATCATACACAGTAGTATGCTGCGGCACCTGAGTTTTCCTGCCTGTCAGGCTGCTCCACAGCATGCTGGCAGGTACGCCTACCACCAAAGATACCAGGATGGAAATAATGGAATAGGACCAGAAGGTAACAGTGCCAGGCGGCAGGAAATACTTGACGAATACCAGCACTGCCGTAGCTGCCAAAAAGGCCACGAAAGTACCTGCGGCATTTGCCACCTTGGTAAAAGCTCCCAGGATAAAGGCACCCACCAGAATGCCCAGCACCAGCCCCATAAAGCCGTTGAACCATTCATAGGCAGATTTTACGCCGCCATTTGCCAGCACCATGGACACCACGATAGCAAAAATGCCTACTGCCAGGGACACCCAGCGGCCAATCTGCGTCTGCCGCTCAAAGGAGATTTCCTGCTTGGAAAGGGTGGCGAGAATATCCATGGTCCAGCTGGAAGACACTGCATTCAAGCCTGTGGACAGAGTGGACTGTGCCGCTGCATAGATGGCTGCCAGCAGAAGGCCTGCCATGCCGATCGGCAGCTCAAAGGAAATGTAGGAGGCAAAAATCTGATCCTGTGCCGCAGCCACCGGCAGAGGATTTGCCTGGTAGAACTTGTACAAACCCGTACCAATCAGATAAAAAACCGTAGCGATAAAGATAGAAAGGCCGCCGTTGGCCAGCATCATCTTATTCAGTTTCTTCATATCGGTAGTAGTGGTAAAACGCTGCACAATATCCTGGCTGGAAATGTAGGAGCCCATGGTATTAAAACCGGCACCCACAATCATGATGAACACGCTGTCCTTCAGGATATTGATATCAAACAGCGGCTGGGACGGAGACAGGAACTTATCCTCGCTGGTAAAAGCCGTCATGATAGCGCCAAAGCCCCCATCCAGATGGTACAGAAGATAAACGAAGGCGAAGGTCACCCCCACCAGCAGTACGGAGCCCTGCATGAAATCAGTCCACAGCACGGACTTCAGGCCGCCTGTATAGGAATAGATAATGGCGATGATGCCCATGACAACAATCAGCACATTTACATCCAGCCCTGTCAGGCTTGCCAGCACCATGCACGGCAGGTACATGATGATGGACATGCGCCCAATCTGATAGATGATGAACATAACTGCCCCCAGCACCCTGAGTGCCTTGCTCTTGAACCGCAGCTCCAGATAATGATATGCCGTATCAATATCCAGCTTGCTATAAATCGGCAGGAAATACCGGATAGTCAGCGGAATTGCCAGCAGCATGCCCAGCTGGGCGAACCACATCAGCCATGTTCCGGCAAAGGAAATTCCCACCAGGGACAAAAAGGAAATCGGGCTCAGCAGTGTCGCAAAAATCGACACGGAAGTAACCCACCAGGGAATCGTGCCATCCCCCTTGAAATACTCTTTCCCCTTCATGTCCTTTTTGGCAAAATGCACGCCAAACAGCAGAACGGCAATCAGGTAGATTACCAGCACCGCCAAATCAATATTAGTGAACCCCTGCATTAAGATATACCCCTCTCTTACAGATACCCCGGGCAGCAGATGCTTTCCCCAAAGCACCTGCCTCCGCCTATAACACCCTGCTTAAATCGCCTGTTACTTGTCTATTGCCTGCAATATTGCCTAAAATATTGCTTGCCTATTAAATGCCTATTATTTGCCTGTTACTTGCCTGTTTTATGTGCTTACAAAAACTTCTCCCGTGCCTCACGCACCATTTTGGCTGCTGCCTCAACAATGGCGTCATCCGCCTCAGTCAGCTCTGCCAGCGGTGCACGGACGCTGCCGATATCCAGCCCCTCATTGATCTTCAGCATAGCCTTGATAACGGCATACATGTTGCCATGAGCGGAGCACATCTTGTAGATAATCTCGTTGGCGGCATACTGGATCGGCATAGCCTCTGCCAGCCTGCCCTCCCGCACCAGCTCATCCATCTTCAGGAACAGCTCCGGCATTACGCCATAGGTGCCGCCGATACCTGCCTCGGCACCGATTACCCTGCCGCTGATAAACTGCTCATCCGGCCCGTTGAACACGATGTAGTCCTCACCGGCTGCTGCCTTGAACATCTGGATATCCTGCACCGGCATGGAGGAATTCTTCACGCCGATCACCTGCGGATTTTTCCTCATTTCAGCAAAGAGACTGCCGGTCAGTGCCACACCAGCCAGCTGCGGAATGTTGTAGATGACAAAATCAGTATTTGGAGCAGCGGAGCTGATATCGTTCCAATACTTGGCAATGGCATGCTCCGGCAGGCGGAAATAGATTGGCGGTATGGAGGCAATGGCATCCACCCCCAGGCTTTCTGCATGGCGGGCCAGCTCCATGCTGTCCTTGGTGTTGTTGCAGGCCACATGGGCAATCACGGTCAGCTTGCCCTTTGCCACCTGCATGACATTTTCCAGCACAACCTTCTTGTCCTCAACGCTCTGGTAGATGCACTCCCCGGATGAGCCGTTCACATAGACACCCTTGACGCCCTTATCGATGAAATACTGTGCTAGCTGCTGCACCCTCTCCGGGCTGATTTCACCAGCCTCGTCGTAGCAGGCATAAAATGCCGGAATAACGCCCTTGTACTTGTCCAGATTTCTCATGATTGCTTTCCCCTTTTCTGTAGCTTCTCTTTTTAATCTTCTCTATAAAAATTAAATCAATTTAGCTGATTATCGCTTTTTACCACGTTTATGCATTGCTGTCCCATTGCCGTACCGGCAGCATGTTATGCAATGCTGCAATACTGCATTACTGCACTACTGCAATGCTACAATGCTGCATTACTGCAATTCTGCATTACTGCATTACTCCAGCACTTCAGCAAACCTTCTGGTAATCACCTGCGGACGGGTAATAATGGAGCCTACCACAGCACAGTAAGCCCCCAGCTCAATAACCCTTTTTAATTTCGCCGGAGTATCCACATTACCCTCTGCAATTACAGGATGCTTCACTTTGGCAATAATCTCCCGCAGGATGGCAAAATCATCCGCCTCGATTTTATCCCCCTTGCTCTGAGGCGTATAGCCCACCATGGTAGAGCCGATAAAATCAAAGCCAAGCTCATCGGCATGCACCGCCTCTGCCACCGTGGAGCAGTCCGCCATGAACAGCTGCCCAGGATACTTTGCCTTCGCCGCCTTGAACAGCTCATCCAGGGTAATGCCGCCGGGACGGGAATTGATAGTGGCATCCAGGGCAATAATCTCAGGCTTTACCTCCATCAGCTCATCAATCTCCTGCATGGTAGGCGTGATGTACACCTCCGCCCCCTCATAATCACGCTTGATGATGCCGATAATCGGCAGGTTCACATTCTGCTGAATCTCCCGGATATCCTCCACGGTATTGGCACGGATGCCCTTGGCACCGCCCTCCTGGGCAGCCACCGCCATGCGCCCCATGATAAAGGACGAATGAAGCGGCTCATGAGGCAGTGCCTGACAGGAAACTATCAGCTTCCCCTTCAGGGCTGCTACCCTTGCAGCTACGGACTCCTTAGCCTCTTTTGAATCTGTTTCCTTTATCTGCTCTTTTGTATCACTCATGAATACTCCCCCTTGAGTAAATTTGCGCTTTTGCATTTCTATGCGTTCATGCACTTGAAGCTAATTCCCTGCGCTTAATTACTTT
>JBJDWY010000030.1:0-4004 GCA_051866255.1 Anaerovibrio sp.
TCAGGCAGCTCCTCATAGGTGCGGATACCGCTGATATCGGTCTTCCAGCCCTCAAAGGTCTCATACACTGGCTCAACCTCTGCCAGCACCTTCAGGGAAGCCGGAATCTCGTTGAGGATTTCGCCCTTGTACTTGTAGGCCACGCACATCTTGATTTCATCCATGCAATCAAGGATATCAAGACGGGTGATAGCCATGTAGTCAATGCCGGACAGCATGCCTGCATAGCGCACAACGCAGGCATCCAGCCAGCCGGTGCGACGCGGACGGCCGGTCACAGTGCCATACTCATGACCGGCATCGCGGATTTTATCGCCAATCTCGTTAAGCTGCTCTGTCGGGAACGGCCCCTCGCCTACGCGGGTGCAGTACGCCTTTACCACGCCTACAACCTTGTCGATATCACGAGGCGCAACACCTGCACCTACGCCGATACCGCCGGAAATAGGATGGGAAGCGGTAACATACGGATATGTGCCGTAGTCAATATCCAGCATGGTTGCCTGGGCACCCTCAAAGAGGATTTTCCTGTCAGCCTTGATTTCGTCATGAAGCAATGCAATGGTGTCGCATACATAAGGGCGCAGGCGATCTGCATAGCCCTCGTACTCCTTCAGCATGGACTCATAATCCATCGGCTCCTTGCCGTACAGCTTCACAATCTCCTGATTCTTCAGCTCCAGGTTTTCCTTCAGCCGCTTGGCAAATTCTTCCTTGTCGATGAAATCGCAGACACGGATGCCGATGCGGTGATCACGGTCAGCATAGCACGGGCCGATACCGTTCTTGGTAGTACCAACCTTGTTGTCACCCTTCAGCTCCTCGATGTAGCCGTCCATCTCGCAGTGATACGGCAGAACCACATGGGCGCGGTTGCTGATGCGGATGCCGCTGACATCGATGCCCTTCTCAATCATGCCGTCCATTTCCTGCAGCATAACCTTCGGGTTAAAGGCAACGCCATTGCCCACCACGCACAAAGTGCCCTTGTAAAGAATGCCGGACGGCATCAGGCGCAGCTTGTACTCCGTGCCATCAACGGCAACAGTATGGCCGGCATTGCTGCCGCCCTGATAGCGGACAACGGTCTCAGCCTTCTGTGCCAGATAATCTACGATTTTACCCTTACCTTCGTCACCCCACTGGGTGCCCAAAACTACAACAGCTGACATACAGCAGTCTCCCCTCGTTTTTCTATGAAGCCGCCCGGCCGCAATGCCAGGCAACCCTTGTACCAGAGCCATGCCCTGCCATCTTGCAGTGCAGCTCCCTAAAACATTTTTTAACACCCTTTCCTGACATGCATCAAAAAAGGACTCAGGCAATCCTTGCCCCAAGCATAAAATATTTCATCTCATTAATATACTCATATATCATAGCATGTATAGAGCAGTTGTGTCAATCGCCTCACAACCGCCCCTTGCAGAAAATTATTCCTGCCTATAAAATAAAATCAAAAGGGAAAAATCCGAAAGGCGGTAAAGATATGCAGAGAGTACGCATTGTAGATATTGCCAAAGAGCTGGGGGTCAGCACGGCAACAGTTTCCAACGTCATTCACGGCAAGACAAAAAAGATTTCCGACGCCACAGTCAAGAGGGTGCAGAAGCTGCTGGAGGAAAGGCAGTACATCCCCAGCATGGCGGGGCTGCTGCTGGCACAGAACGATTCACGCATCATCGGCATCGTCATCAACAATCACGGCAAATACGAGGGACATGTGCTGGAGGATCCCTTCGTGGCAGCTTCCCTGAACGCCCTGTCCATCGAAATCGAAAAATCCGGCTACTTCATGATGGTGAAGACCACCACCAAGCTTTCAGATATCGTAAAATTCGCATCCATGTGGAATATGGAGGGCATGGTCATCATCGGCTTCTGCCAGGAGGAATACAAGGAGCTCCGGCAGTTCATGCACATTCCCTTCGTAATATATGACGGCTTTTTTGCAAACGATGCTGACAACGCCTCCACTGCAAAGCTCTGCAATCTGACCATCGACAACTACGACGGAGGGCTGCAGGCTGGCAGGCACCTAAAGGATCTTGGTCATCAGCTGGCGCTGTGCCTGTCTGACAATGAAATCTGCATGGATGCCCAGCGCATCCGGGGCTTTCAGGAAGGCTTCGGGGCAGAAAATACGGACTTGCTGCTTATCCCCATGCAGAAGGAGCTGCGCCACACATTTTATGAGCAGCACTTCCAGTTCATCAAGGAGCACACTGCCGTCTTTGCCGTGTCAGATTATTATGCCATCGACTTCATGCAGTTTGTGCAATCCAAAGGCATGGCCGTACCTGATGATGTGTCCATCATAGGCTTTGACGATACCCCCATCTGCCAGCAGCTGGTGCCTGCCCTGACCACTGTGCGGCAGGATGCCGCCAGCCGTGCCGCCAGTGCCCTGCTGGCACTCAGAGAGCTGAAGCAGGGCACTCCCCTCCGTCAGCCAGGCATGCTGCCCGTGCAGCTGGTGCTGCGTGGCAGCACTGCGCCTTGCAAATTTTCTAAGTAATTAAATCGAAATTTATAAAGGGTTATGCGTTTAACCTATTGCATTTTATCATATCCTATTTTAAAATATAGCCATAAAATTAAGGGAGTGATTTTCAATGGGTACAAGCCATGCCTTTATAAAGACCGTCCTCAGCATTGCCGTGCCGGTGGCTCTGCAATGCATGCTGCAATCCTCATTCAGCATTATCGACCAGATCATGATCGGCCAGCTGGGCAGTGTCAGCATTGCCGCCGTGGGGCTGGCAGGGAAATTTTCCTCCATTTATCAGGTGGTGGTATCCGCCATCGCCGTAGTTGCCGGCATCATGATTGCCCAGTACATGGGCAAGGGGGAGCAGGTGCAGGTGGACAGGAGCCTTTCCGTCAACCTGACCGCTGCCATCCTGCTGGCCCTGGGCTTCACTGCCGCCTGCCTGGGCGTACCTGAGCACATCATGAGCATCTATACGGAGGATGCCGCCATGTGTGCCGTTGCCGCTTCCTATCTCCGGCTGATTGCCTTTACCTTCCTGCCTATGGCAGGCGCTATCCTGCTGTCCACCATGCTCCGCTGCATGGAAAGGGCAGCCCTGCCCCTCTATGCCAGCATCGTGGCAGCTGTCGTCAACACCGGCCTCAACTACGTCCTCATCTTCGGCAAGCTGGGCTTTGCCCCTATGGGCGTGGACGGTGCCGCCATTGCCACCGTCATGGCACAGCTGGCCAATTTCCTGCTGATTCTGGGGGCCTTCCTGATAAGCTGCCGCAAAACCGGCGGCAACTTCCACTTTTCCCTCAGCCTGGGCGCAGATGGCTACCGGCAGTACATCTGGATGCTGCTGCCGATACTGGTAACGGAATTTATGTGGAGCCTGGGGGAAAACGTCTACGCCTCCATCTACGGCCACATGGGCACCATCGCCTGTGCCGCCATGACCCTGACCAACCCGATTCAGGGGCTGATGATTGGCGCCCTGAGCGGACTTTCCCAGGCGGCCGGCATCCTGATAGGCAAATCACTGGGCAAAAAGGATTATGATGAGGCCTATGGCAATGCAAAAAAACTGGTCTGGTACGGGCTCCGGGGTGCCATTCTCCTGTCCGCCCTGCTGATAGCCACCAAATCCTTCTATGTTGATATCTACGCGGTGGAGGATGTCACAAAAAATATTGCCAGCGATATCCTGCTTGCCTTTGCCCTGGTGGCTCCTATCAAGGTGCTGAACATGATTCTTGGGGGCGGCATCGTCCGCAGCGGCGGCAAGACAAAGCTGATTATGTGGATTGACCTGATGGGCACCTGGATTTTCGGCGTGCCCCTGGGATACCTCTCCGCCTTCGTGCTGAACCTGCCGATACCGTATGTCTACTTCATTCTGTCACTGGAAGAAGCCGTGCGGCTGCTGGTGACTATTATCGTATTCAAAAAGAAAATATGGATGCAAAGTTTGTAAAAATTTCAGTTTGTCGTAGTGCTTGATCGTTACTTTGGCGATATATGTAAGTTT
>JBJDWY010000031.1:0-3954 GCA_051866255.1 Anaerovibrio sp.
TGGAAGCTATGGGCTGGAATGAAGGTCATGCCGCATAAAAGTTGTAAAGTGCTGATAAAATTCATAACGCAGCTTATTATTCTGCACGAAAACTTTATACCTGCCTTTCACAGCCTTCCCTCCTCCCTGTAAAATCATTGTATGCAAGCAAAGGAAAAACATTATCTATCCATTCCTGTTGATTATGCACCACAGCACCAGTATTCAAAATGCGAATTTCATAGGGCTCCTTGCCAAATCTCATACTATGATGCAAGGTTATCGTCAAATCCTTTTTCTCGGCAATCTGCAATATCCATTTAACACAATTATCACCACATGCCGTAGCATTAAATACGTTCCCTGATACATCAAATGCCATCAGCAGCAAAGTTTTCACGCCACCTGATAACCTCTCAGGCGGTATTGGTCCCAGCACAGGGCTTTCAATCAGATTTTCCCCTATAACCTTTGATTTGTCCACATCAAATATCATCTGCCGCCCCAGCTCGCTAGTAAGCCACTCCGGCTCATACTGATTTTTAAAATAAAGTGCCGGATTGTATATCTCACCCGGATAATCACCGATATATACATTTAACATGTTCTTCACCACATTTCTTTCTCAAAAAACTTGATATTGCTCTCACAGATTGCCACTATTTTACGGTAAAGCCTCCAGAATAATTCTGCCCCAAACCTCTCCCCTAAATCAAATTGCACGGGATATACCAGTTTTTCTCATCAATGGGCACAACTTCCTCACTCATGCAGATAAGCCCTCCGTAACTGCGCTGCAAATTCGTCTTATCCAGCAGGGAAAATTTTTTTATTTCCCTGCGGTCAGGATTTGCAGATTTTTTAATTTCCAGAGGATGCAGCTCATTATTTTTTTCCACAATAAGGTCTATTTCCTTTGCATTGGAATCGCGATAATAATACAAATTTGCCTTTGTTGAGGCATACGCATAATTTTTTAAAAGCTCCGCTACCACATAATTCTCAAAATAATGACCGCTGGCTGCCCCATGCAGCAGGGCATCCCGTGTCAGCCACATGGAAAGATAGGCACACAGGCCAGTATCTAAAAAATAAAGTTTTGGCTTCTTAGTCAGCCGCTTCAGCTCATTATTGGCATACGGCTGCAACAAATAAATTATTCCCAATCCTTCTAGTATCCGCAACCATTCCTTAGCAGTAGGCTGGGAAATTCCCGCTGCCTCCGCCAATGTTTTATAATTCACCTGCTGGGCAATCAGAGCTGCACAGGCATTGAGAAACTTCCTGAAACGCACTGTATCGGTAATACCGCCTGATTCCGTCACATCACGCATAAGATAGGTTTCAATATAGGAATTGAAATATTCCTGGCGCAATTCTTCATCAGCCTGCAAGACATCCGGCATGCCGCCACGCCAAATATGCGCAAATACATCCATAATATCATTTTTTCTCGCCATCGATTGCCTTTTTAGCAGTACAGGCAGTGAAAAATCCAGTTCATCCGCAAATTCAATGCCATCTATCTCATTTTTTGAGAGGCTGTACATATTCAATATACCTATCCTGCCTGCCAAGGTTTCCCTGACACTCCCCATCATGCTGTACTGCTGGGAGCCTGTCAGCCAGAACAGCCCACGTTCCTCACTGTTATCGCAGATAAGCACCCCATTTTTAGGATAAAATAAAGTATACTTTATTTTATCCTAAAAATGAAACGTCTTCAATACAAAATTCAAAGCTTTGCTATTTCCAAAATTCCCTACAATAATGCACACATACTGCTGCATTATATTCTGAAAACACTTTATATGATATAATACCGTATAGAAAGGCTGGTGAAGGTTATGAGCAATACCACTGTCGCAGATAAGTACACCCTGCGAAATAAGGATATTCCTTTAATCAAATTCGATTTACTACGGGAATCTGTAACCGTAAGCGGCATACAGGCTTATGACTATGCACTCAAAATCAACTACATCAATAATGAACAGCAGGCGTTGCTGCCATACAGCCTGAGAAATGAACTTTCCCCGGAAAACCTGCTGCTGTGGATTGAACGGCGCAAGGCACCAAAAAACAGGCGATTTGTGGAGCAGCTAATGCAGACCATCAGCGATAAAGGCAATCCATTGGCCTATGTAGATATTTCCCATGCCCTGTCCCTGAACGATGCCCTCTGGATAACAAACGATGCCATGACAGCTGCCTGGCAGGATTTTAACCTATATAGCCATCCTTTTGACCAGGTGCTGGCATACATCGCCTTTACCGGGCACAGTGAAAAAATCAGCGGCGTGGTCACTTCCCCGGAATACACCTCCAGCGGTGCCCTGAAAAAATGCTGGTCAAACCGCGCTGACGGCATTTATTTACTAAAAGGTGATGATTTCATCCATTACTCAGATGGACGCTCTCAGGCAACAATGGAATTTTATGCTTCACAAATTGCTGCCATAATGGATTTTAAGCATATCCCCTACGATTTGGAAGAATTTCACCACCGTGACGGTGAAAGGGAAATTATCTGCAAGTGCAAGCTGTTTACAGATGAAAATACCGGCTATGTACCGGCATACGATTTTTTCAGGGATAAGGGACTGGATGTCAGCCGTGCCAATCTGCAAAAAATTCTTGTGCAGGATAAGATGGCGGAAATCTACGGCAGGGATAGATATGCGGATTTAATGATTTTTGATGCATTGATTTGCAATAAGGACAGGCACTTGGACAACTTTGGCTATCTGATTGATAACAATACCGGCAGCTACCTAAAACCGGCACCGCTTTTTGATAACGGCTTTTCCCTGCTGTATGGTGCCGCCAAAAGCGATATGAACAATCTGCCGGAATACATATCCGCAATTACCGGCAAATACCTGGACTTTGACCTGGCAGCCAGATTATTTGTGCAGCCACGGCACATCCCCAAAATACGCAAGCTGTTAAATTTTCATTTCATTAAGCATCCAAAATATAACGTTTCTGATGATACATTAAGCAAAATGTCCACATTCATACAACTCAGGGCAAAAAAATTTCTGGAGCTTTCCAGAGAAAAGCTGTCCCTATAATTCCACCTTCAAAAATACAACAAAAAAGCAGACTCTAAACGAATCTGCTTACAACCAGGAATACTCAATCATACTAAACACCATACAAGTTATCAATGCAAAGAAAATTCTATTCTTTTTCCAAGAGAGGCGGCTGCCCTTACCAAAAAATCCAACGAAGGATTATAAGAACCACTTTCAAAACGACTGATATTGGACTTCTTAGTCCCCATACGCTCCGCCATTTCAGCCTGCGTTAATTTCTGCTCCTGCCGAGCATTTATGAGCTGCGCAATAAGCTCATATCTTGGTTTTAGGCGAGCATACTCATTTTTGTATTCCTCATCCTGCATTAAAAGACTGCGGATTTCAGAACTGCTGACACTTGCTTTACTCATCAGAAATTCTCCTTTCAAAGTCTCTTTTATATTTTAGTGCACGTTCTAATTCACTTTCCGGCGTTTTATTAGTTTTCTTCTTGAAGCCATGAAGCAAAACAAAAGTATCTCCTTGAAAGGTAAAATAAAATACTCTTGTAATATCTGAGGCAAATTTAACTCGTAATTCCCATAATCCCTTATATCTATCCCCTTTTATGGAAGACACATAAGGTTCGGTGAGATTGGTTCCCGTCTTTTCCAATAAATCAATGTAATGGGAAACTTTAGCTCTCATTTTTGGTTCTAACGTGCGCAAAAACTCATATACCGGTATCTTGCCATTCTCTTTTTGATAATATTCGATTTTCCAAGCCATATAAACCTCCTTATTGAATCATGTTATCATATAAGATAACATGATTCAATAAGAAAATCAAGTTTTCCTTGCCCCACCCAAATAAAGCCATTTTTTACCACTCCTAAAATCGAGTAGGAGGGAGATTCTATAAAATCTCCCGACCTCTCACACCACCGTGCGT
>JBJDWY010000032.1:0-17762 GCA_051866255.1 Anaerovibrio sp.
AAACGATGAGCTAGCATAAGGTAAAGCTGAAGTAAGTATGGGAAGAAAGGAAGGGTATTGTGAAGAAGATTTTGATTGCAGATGATGTGGAGTTTAACCGCGACGTACTAGGGGAGATATTTGGCGAGCAGTATGATATTCTGGAAGCTGCTGACGGCGAGGAAGCTATCGCCTGCATCCAGGATAATTTTGAGAAGCTGTCGCTGATTTTCCTTGATTTGGTCATGCCGAAGCAAAGCGGCTTTGACGTGCTGGAATACATGAAGAAATACGGTTATCTGGATCTGGTGCCGGTCATTATCATCACTGGCGAGGCCACCTATGATACAGATGTGGCATCCTACGAGTATGGCGTGGCGGATGTTATTTACAAGCCTTTCTCCCGTCAGGTCATCACCCGCCGTGCCCTGAACATCATCGAGCTTTACGAGCAGCGCAGGAATTTGGCATTGAAGCTGGACGAGACAGAGACGGAGCTCAGGCAGAGCAGGAAGAAGCTGGAAGCCAACAACGAGTTTTTGATCAATGCCTTCAGCTCCGTGGTGGAGTTCCGCAGCAGCATGAAGACAGGGCTGCATATCGACAAGGTGCGGCCTATGGCCAAGGTGCTGTTCCATACCTGGGCGGCACTGCACAAGGATTTTAACTACAGCGAGGTGGATATTGCCCAGATGGTCAATGCTGCCGCCCTGCACGATATTGGCAAAATCAGCATCCCTGACGAGATTCTGCTGAAGCGGGGCAAGCTGACCCCGGAGGAATTCAAGGTCATGCAGACTCATACCATCAAGGGCTGTGAGATTTTGGAGTGCTTCCGGAAAGATATTGATGACAAGGATTTTTACAGGTATTGCTACGATATCTGCCGCTATCATCATGAGCGTTATGATGGCAAGGGCTATCCTGACAGGCTCAAGGGAGAGGAAATTCCTATCTGGGCACAGATTGTGTCTATTGCGGAGGTTTTTGATGCCCTGGTTGACTCCCGCTGCTACCGGGCGCCTTATGCCATAGATGAGGCAATCCGCATGATTAAGGCAGGGGAATGCGGTGCATTTTCCCCTGAGCTTTTGGTGTGCTTCGAGGCAGCCAAGTTCCAGCTGATAGCTATTGCGGAGAATGACTGACCTTTTGGGGCAGGCCGTTGCGGAAAATAAATATTGCTGTTTTGTATATTGAGTGGAGAAAGTAGGTATTGCAAGTGACGATTGAAGAATTTTACAACGCGGTTGGCGGCAGCTACGCTTCTGTCAAGGAATTGTTCCTGACCGATGAGCGTATCAAGAAATATGTGCTGAAATTCAAGACCGAGGGCAGCTATCAGAAGCTGATGGATGCGGTTGCCTCAGGGGATGTGACGGCTTCCTTTGAGGCAGCTCATGCCTTTAAGGGTGTGGCAGGCAATATCGGGCTGACGAAGCTCTACAATGCGGCCTCAGAGCTGACGGAGCAGCTGCGGGGCAGCCAGGAGCCGGCAGACCCGCAGCTGGTGGACAAAATCCGTGCCTATTATGATGAGGTGCAGGAAAAAATCCTTGAGCTGTAATCTGCCTGTGTGAAAAGTGAATGAGTGAGCGCAGGAGGGGCTGCCGGCAATAAGGCGGCTCCCTGCCTGGCAGGAGGCTTTGACGATGCAGACGGAGGAAAGAAATGTATTGGATCAGCTCATGGACTGGGTGAAGATTATCCAGTCCATGAGCAAGGTGTATACGTCTGTTTATTATATTGATATCCTGAATGACAGCTTCATGGAGCTGGCATCTATTCCTGAGGTGCGGCAGATCATCGGTGTCTCCGGCAAGGCGCAGGATACGATTAATTTGCTGCCGGAAAAGCTTGCCATGCCTGAGTTTGCCAAAGATTTACAGTTTTTTGTGGATTTGGGCACATTGGAAAACAGGTTTCAGCACACCAGGATTGTCAGCCATCAGTATATTGGGCGCGTATTCTGGCCGGACAGGATGCCGGATAAGGGCATGAATACGGAATGGGTACAGTGCAGTTTTATCGAATGCGACCGTGACAGTGATGGCAGGCTGTGGCATGTGCTTTTTGTCACGGAGTCTATTAACGAGGTCAAGATACAGGAGCTGGAAAACCAGCGGCGGATCAAGGAAGCCAACGAGGAACTGACTTTTCTTCTTGATTATCAGCATGATCAGCAGGGCAAGCTGGAGAGTGCCCTGGATGAGCTGGAAAAGGTTAATGCCCAGCTGCATGAGGAGATGCAGCAAAAAAACCAGCTGATCCGGGAGCTGGAAATTCAGCGGGATATTATCAACGGCATCGGCTGCGATTATTATTCAGTTCTGCTGGTGGACACCGAGAAGGATATAGTGACGGTTTATCGGGAAACCAATAAGTCCGGCGAGGAGATCAGCGAAAGATTCGAGGGATATAAAAATATTGAAGGTGGCTGGTCAAAGGGCTTGGCAAAGTACGCGGCAGATCTGGTGGCGGAAGCTGGGCGGAACGAGTTTCTGAAAAAGCTTTCCATTGAGCGGCTGCGCCGGGGCAAGCGCAATTATTCCTTTACTTATGAGAAGATGACGGATGATGATGTGAGCTATCTTCAGGTGGTTGTTTCCTTTGTGCAGGAAAAGTGCGGCCGGAAGGTGGCAGTCATCGGTACACGCAACGTGGATAACCTCATCAAGGCGGAGAAGGAGCAGGAAATGGCGTTGCAGGTGGCGTACTCCGCAGCGGAGACTGCCAACAAGGCGAAGACCATGTTTCTGTCCAGCATGTCCCACGACATACGCACGCCTATGAACGGCATTATCGGCATGACGGCTATTGCCATGCAGCACGCTGATGACAGGGAAAAGGTAATTGACAGCCTGCAGAAGATTGACAAGGCCAGCAAGCACCTTCTGGGGCTAATCAATGAGGTGCTGGACATGAGCAAGATTGAGTCCGGGCGGGTGGATTTGGTTGAGGAGGCATTCAACCTGCCGGATTTGATTGAGAACATGGTGAATATCATGCGGCCAAATATTGAGGAGCATCATCACAAGCTGACGGTGAGCATGAAGAAGCTGAAGCATAAGGATGTTATTGGTGACAGCCTGCATTTGCAGAAGGTGTTTACCAATCTCCTGGGCAACGCCATCAAGTACACGCCGGACTGCGGCAGGCTCAAGCTGAAGGTTTCGGAGAAGCCATGCACCAAGGAAAATGTCAGCCTCTATGAGTTTGTCTTTGAGGATAACGGCATCGGCATGAGCGAGGAATATATCAAGCAGCTTTTTGAGCCCTTTGTCAGGGCATCGGATGAACGGCTGAAAAATATTCAGGGCACAGGGCTGGGAATGCCCATAACCAGGAACATCGTCCGCATGATGGGCGGTGATATTGAGGTAAAGAGCAAGCTGGGGGTAGGTTCTCAGTTTTTTGTGACCGTTTATCTGAAGCATCAGTCTGTCCAGGAAAGGGACAAGGGGGATGAGGTGCAGGAAAATCCTGAGCGGCCTCTGGAGAGCCTGGAGGAGCTGGATTTGCACGGCCATCGGGCTCTTTTGGCGGAGGACAATGACCTGAATGCGGAAATTGCCGAGGAAATCCTGGGCATGACAGGGCTGGCGGTGGAACGTGCCGCAGACGGTGCTGAGGCGGTGGAAATGCTGGAAAAGCATCCTGAGGGCTACTATGATATGATTTTTATGGATGTGCAGATGCCGCGGCTGAACGGCTATGAGGCGGCCCGGGAAATTCGGCGCAAGCGGCGTGAGTATTACCGACAGGTGCCGATTGTTGCCATGACTGCCAACGCCTTTGCCGATGATGTGAAGGAAGCTGCCCGGAACGGCATGAATGAGCATATTGCTAAGCCATTGGACTGGAAGGAGCTGGCGAGGGTGTTGCAAAAGTGGATAAAGTAGCTGCAAGTATTTTGCTGATCATATTTGAAGATGTCCCGATGGGGCATCTTTTTTTTGCTTTTTTCTTGCTTTTTCTTGCAGTTGTGGAAAAAATTTGCTATAATAATTATCGACATATGACGGAAACTCAGAGCGGAGGGATGAAATGGCAAGACCGAGAAGATGCAGGCGCGTGTGCGCGGAGCCGGTATATGGCAGCTTTTGCCCGGCAGGCAGTTCTGCCAGCGGCGAAGTCATGCTCACCCTGGATGAATACGAGGCAATACGCCTGATAGACCTGGAAAAGCTTACTCATGCCCAGTGCGCAGCGCAGATGGATATTTCCCGTACCACTGTGACGGAGATTTATGAGCTGGCAAGGGCAAAGCTGGCGGATGTGATTGTCAACGGCAAAAGTCTTTTCATTGCCGGGGGGGATTACCGCCTGTGTGATGGTTCTGCTCTGGCTTCCGGCTGCTGTCACAAGCCTTGCAGGAGGTTTGATGGCGGCAGTGGCAGGATTTTTCTGAAAGAGAAAGGGGAAAAGGCAATGAGAATAGCAGTAACTTATGATAACGGACAGATTTTTCAGCATTTTGGCCATAGCGCCCAATTCAAGGTGTATGATGTGGAGGATGGGAAAATTACTCATGAGCAGATAGTTGATACCAATGGCAGCGGCCATGGTGCCCTGGCCGGGCTTCTGTCAGATGCCAAGGCGGATGTGCTGATTTGCGGCGGCATCGGCGGCGGTGCCCAGATGGCGCTGGCTGAGGCAGGCATCAAGCTGTATGGAGGTGCAGCAGGTGATGCAGATGCGGCAGTCGCTGCTTTCCTCCGGGGAGAGCTTGCTTATAACCCTGATGTACGTTGCAGCCATCACGACGGCGGACACCATGGTCATGGCAGCTGCGGTGAGAACAAGCACGGCTGTGGCGGCAGCTCCTGCCATTGAGTGCTATGAAATAGTTGTATACAAAAATGGTGCCTTACTAAGTATTTAGAGGGCACCATTTTTGGCATATTATTTATTTTTTTGCTCATACGAAAATAAGCGTTCACATTCCTGTGTTTTTATATTTATTTTGTCCTTGCTCAGTATTGTGAAGCGATGCTGGCCTGCTGTATAATCTTTTGCATCTTGGAACAGGGAACGTGCTATATAGCTTGATTTACCATCATTTGCTAAAAATACATAAAGAGCAATTTTCTTATTGGCATCCGTGATAACATAGTCTGCCGGGATGGCAGAAAATCGAGCCTGCCCATATCTACCATCAAAGCTGAACAACAGATTGTCGGCATCCATTATATTTTCCATCATTCCTGCCAGTTTTATACGTTCTATTAGTTCACTGGTTAAAAATACACTATGTTCTATTGCAGCCAGGGATATTTTCCCACTCAGGATATCTTTGAAAATTGCAGAAGTTGAACGCTGGCGACGCAATCGTAGCTGGTCAACATCCTTTAGCTTGTGAAGTCCGGCTATGTGGTGAAAGTGAGAATTGTCAAAGACAATAGAAAGCGTTGTGATCTTGCCAGCGTAGGCAATAGTTAAATCATACCTTATATGCTTTAGCTTTGCGAATGACTTTGCGGCTTCACGGAACCAATCAATGGTCTTGTCCATGTTATAGTTTCTCCGTAAAATAAAATAACAAAGGCTCTGCCGCAGCAGAGCCTTTCGCACATTTTCTGTCAGCCAGCTATTTCATGGCATAAGCTAGGTCGTGGCAACGTGCAAGCCCGGAAACGTGGCTCATCATGGCAACGCCTCCTAGCACGCTCCCATGACTCAGCACCAATTAACAGACAATCAAGTTGTCTGTTGTTACACTTTTATTGTAGAGCATATATAATGTGCAGTCAAGATTTTTATATTATTTTTTAGCTGAATTATAGTACCTTTTAGGTTGTCAGACAGGTGATTTATTTTTTAGAAATGGAAATGGTTCATCATCTTGGTGGCAAGCTTTTTGGCATCGTCATTTTTGTGCTCCAGGATGTAATCCAGGGAGCTGACGAAGAAGAAGGAGTTGATGGGCAGGTAGCGGCGGCGCTTCTTGAAATTGGCCCAGTGGAAAATCTTGTCAAAGACCAGCTCGTAGTCCTCCCGGGTGGCGTTGTGCCTGGCAATGATTTTTTTTAGCCGGAAGTCGTTGCAGCCGTATTCGTACATGGTATCAAGAAGCTCCGCCTTGGACATTTCGCCCCGTTCCAGGAAGGCCAGAATAAGGCTGTTGATGTAGTTGTCCCGGCGCATAATCCGCTTCATGGCAAGATAAAAGGTCACTGCCAGAAACAGCATGGTGCCGATGTAAATCAGTTTTGCAGTCATAAGTATCCTATTTCTCCTTGTTTGCAAAATATATCCTACAGGTGCTCCGCTATGGCAGCCAGATGATGGAAGCCATAGTCGGATGCCCCGTGCGTATCAGCATGGCGCGGAGACGCTCCAGCCTGCCCCAGAGGGGGGCACCGTGGAGCCGCAGCTTGAACTTCCAGAAGGAATGGGCATTGTGGCCGAAGACCGGCACCCGGCTCAGAAGATAGGGATTGTCCCCGGGGTGCACCAGGTCATAGCGCACGGTAAAGCCCCCCTTGTAGCCGCAGTCCCTGGCAACCGTCAGCACATCGGCGTTGTAGGAGCCGCAGGGGTAGGCGATGTACTCGGTGAATTTCAGGGTTTTCCACTCGATGGCCAGCTTGCCCCCCTCTATCTGCTGATAAAGCTCCGCCTTGGACAGCCCCGGCAGCTCAAAGTGGCTCAGGGTGTGGACGCCCATGTAGATGCCCGCTTCGCTCATTTCCTGCACCTGCTGCCAGGTGAGATATTTGTCAAACCTGTCCATGAAGTCCGAAATCAGGAAAATGGTGGCGGTCATGCCGTATTTTTGCAGCACAGGAAAGGCGTTTTCGTAGTTGTCCCGGTAGCCGTCATCAAAGGTAATCATAACGGGCTTCTCCGGCAGGGGCGCACCCTCCGTCAGATAGGCGTTGAGCTGGTCCGGGGTGATGGTGTGGTAGCCATTGTCATGCAGGTATGCCATCTGCTGCTCAAAGACTGATGTGGGAATGGTCAGGGCGTTGTTATCCTCATCGTTGACCTGATGGTAGCTAAGTACGGGTACTCCCCGGGCGGCTTCCCGCTCCATGCAGAGAAAGCCTGCCAAAAGCACCGCCATCAGCAGGTAAAGGCAAATCAAGCCCCATTGCTTGGGTGATAGAACCATTTTAACACGACCTTTGTTTTCTTAGTATTTTATCATTGTACAATGCAGTATTGCTATAGTCAAGGAAAGGACAAAATTGCCCTGATTTGCTATAATAGGTTTGTTGATGTTCATGGAGTTATTGCGAGGTAAATGAAATGAAAAAGAATTTTTATCTGGATGTTGTTATCTTTATCGCCTGCCTGGCCTGCCTGATTACAGGGCTGATGCTGGATTTTCACCTTTTTGAAGGGGGCAGGGAAGTGCGGCATTACTGGCGTGATATACACGCCTATATCGGCTATGGGATGGCGGCAGGGGTGCTGCTGCACATCATCTGGCATGTGAAATGGATTAAGGCGGCGGCAAAGCAGATTTTTTGTCAAAAATAAGGGTGGACTATTTTTGATTTTCCTTTATAATTATAGATGGACTGTTATTTTTTGCGTACAGGGAATAATAGCCACAGTGTAATTGAAAGGAAGCTATTTCTGTATGAATAGAAATGATTTGTGCTGGTGCGGCAGTGGGCGTAAGTACAAAAAATGTCATCTCGCCTATGATGAGCGACTGGATGCAATGAAATTTGATTTTTTTAAGGGGCAGGTGCGTCCGCCCAGGAATATCATCAAGAATGCAGCGGATATCGAGGGCATCAGGAAGGCCGGCGTGCTGAACGATGCGGCTCTTGACCTGGCTGCCAGCATGGTGGAGGAAGGCAGGGACACCGCTTCCATTGACGATGCAGTGCGCAAGCTGATAGAGGGCAACGGGGGCATTCCTGCCTGCCTGAACTATGAGGGCTATCCCAAGAGCATCTGCATTTCACTGAATGATGTGGTGTGCCACGGCATTCCTTCCCGGAAGACCATCCTCAAGGAAGGGGATATCCTGAATGTGGACATTACTACCATATTGGATGGCTATTATGCTGATGCTTCCCGCATGTTCATGGTGGGCAAGGTTGCCCCGGAGGCAGAGCGGCTGGTACAGGTGGCGAAGGAGTGCATGCTCATCGGCATCGAGGCAGTGAAGCCCTGGGGCTATGTAGGGGATATCGGTGCTGCCGTCAACGCCCATGCCAAGGCTAACGGCTGCTCCGTGGTGACGGAGCTGGGAGGCCACGGGGTAGGCAAGGACTTCCACGAGGACCCGTATATTCCCCATGTAGGTGAGCGGGGCACAGGCATGCTACTGGTGCCGGGCATGGTCTTTACAGTAGAGCCTATGATTAATGCCGGCCGGTACAAGGTAACAGTGGACAAGAAGGATGGCTGGACGGTGCGCACCAAGGACCATTCCCTGTCTGCCCAGTGGGAAAAGACCATTCTGGTGACGGAGACCGGGGTAGAGGTGCTGTCCAGCTAAAGATGCCCGGCTAAGTGTGTTCGTGTATTCCCATCAGGTGCATCCTGACTGGCAAGGAGGTGGCAGCTGCTATGCTGAGGGAGTTTTTGGGACAGGCTGAGGATGGCAGCATGGATATTTCTTCTGCCCGGAGGCTGAAGGAAATTGTGGCGGTGCTCAGGGAAAGGGAGCTCTTGCAGGGGGTAACCCCTGTGAAGGTGCGCCAGGTGCTGGAGGATTTGGGCCCTACCTTTGTGAAGCTGGGGCAGATTATCAGCATGAGGCCGGATTTTTTGCCCAATGAGTACCAGGCGGAGCTGACCAGGCTGCAGTCCGAGGTGAAGCCCATGGAATTTTCCGTGGTGAAGGAGATTGTCCAGCGGGAGTACAACCAGAGCTGGGACGGGATTTTTGCCTCTATTGATGAGCACGCCATGGGCTCCGCCTCTATTGCCCAGGTGCACAGGGCCAGCCTTTTGAACGGCGACAGGGTTGTTATCAAGGTGCAGCGTCCCGGCATTTATGAGGTGATGGCCAAGGATATCGCCCTCTTGAAAAAGGCCATTTCCCTCCTCAATCTGGTGCGGGATTCTGAGGGCGTTGTCAATCTGGAGAGCATCGTGGATGAGATGTGGGAGATTGCCAAGCAGGAGATGGATTTTCTGCTGGAGGCTGACCACATCGAGGAATTTGCCCATCTGAACAAGGATGATGAAAACATCCTCTGCCCCAAGGTCAACCGCCAGCTGACTACCCAGCGCATCCTGGTGATGGAGTGCATGGACGGCATTCCGCTGGATGACGGGGAGGGGCTGCAGGCCGCCTGCGTGGACATGGAGCGCATCGGCAGGCTGCTTGGCATCAACTACGTGAAGCAGATGATTGATGACGGCTTTTTCCATGCTGACCCCCATCCCGGCAATATCTGGGTGAAGGACGGCAGGATTATCTGGCTGGACCTGGGGATGATGGGCAGGCTGTCCGTCCGGGACAGGAACAGCTTCCGCCACGCCATTATGGCACTGGTGACCAATGATGTCTACGGCATGAAGGAAGCGGTGCTGGCCCTGGGCATGCCCCGGGGCAAGGTTGACCACATCCAGCTTTATGACGATGTGGCGGCTCTGATGGCCCAGTATGGTGACCTGGACTTTGAGCATCTGAAGGCAGGCGAGGTGGCCAGGAAAATCCTCATGGTGCTGAAAAGCAATAATATCGCCATCCCCCACGGCTTCAGCATGTTTGCCAGGGGCGTGATGATCATGGAGGGCGTAATGACCAGGTGCTGCCCCCAGGTGAATTTTTCCGAGATTTTTGCCAAGGGGCTCAGGGTCAGCATGGAGAAGGATTTCAGCTGGCTGGCAGAGCTGAATAAATTTAAAAGGGACAGCTACATGCTGATGAAAAAATCCATGCAGCTGCCGGAGCAGATTTCTGATATACTAAAGATGACATTGAGCGGCCAGACCAAGGTGAATCTTGACCTGACCGGCTCCCAGGAGCCTTTGCAGAAGCTGGACAGCATGATAAACAAGATGATTATGGCTATCATCAGTGCCGCCCTGCTGCTGGGTTCCAGCACGATTTGCACCACCCAGATGGAGCCGAAAATCATGGAGATTCCCCTGCTGGGGGTACTTGGCTATCTGGCTGCCATGGTGCTGTGCAGCAAACTTTTGTGGAGCATAATAAAGACGGACAGGAGGAAGTAGGAGCTTGCGAGGAATCAGAGGAGCCATTACAGTTGAGGAAAACACGGCGGAAGCGGTGATGAGTGCCACCCAGGAAGTGGTCAAAGCCATGCTGGAGGCAAACGATATCAGGACAGAGGACATCGGGGCGGCGATTTTTACGGCCACCGAGGATATTACGGCAGTATTTCCTGCCAAGGGAGCCAGGGCATTGCCGGGCTTTGAGCTGGTGCCCCTGTTTGATGCCCGTCAGATGGATGTGGATGGTGCCCTTGACCACTGCATCAGGGTATTGCTGCTGGTAGATACTGACAAGGGGCAGCGGGAGATAAAGCATATTTTCCTGGGCAGGGCAAGGGGACTGCGCCCCGACCTGGCAAAGTAATATGCTGAGATAATCGCTTGCCTGCCGGTGCAGCTGCACGGGGCAGGAGCGTATGCTGGTACTTAGGTAAGGCAATAGGACTAGGAGGTTAATTATGAACAAGATTATTTCTACTGACAGGGGGCCCGGGGCAATCGGCCCTTATTCACAGGCTGTACAGACCGCCGGCGGCATGCTGTTTGTTTCAGGACAGATTCCGCTGGTACCGGCTACTGGTGCCATGGTTGAGGGGGGCATTGAGGCCCAGGCCACCCAGGTGCTGGAAAACCTGAAGGGCATTGTGGAGGCTGCCGGTTATCAGCTGTCAGATGTGGTAAAGACCACCGTATATCTGGCCGATATCAATGATTTTGGCACTGTAAATGAAATCTATGCCAAATACTTCGTGGAAAACTGTCCTGCCCGTGTCTGCGTGGAGGTCAGCAAGCTGCCTAAGGGCGCATTGGTAGAAATTGATGTAATTGCTTCCAAGTGATTATGCAATTATGCAATATGGATTAGAGGTATCTGTATAACAGAAGGAGAGTGTTACCGTTGAGTAATGTTGAAAACACCAGTGTAAATGCCATCCGTATCCTGGCTGCCGAGATGATTCAGAAGGCGAAGTCCGGCCATCCGGGGCTGCCTATGGGCTGTGCACCAATCGCTTACGAGCTGTGGGGCAAGCACATGAGCCACAATCCGAAAAATCCAAAGTGGCTGAACCGGGACCGCTTTATCCTGTCCGGCGGCCATGGCTCCGCTATGCTGTATTCTTTGCTGCATCTCTTTGGCTACGGCCTGACCATGGATGACCTGAAGAATTTCCGCCAGCTGGATTCCCTGACTCCTGGCCATCCTGAGTACGGCCATACTGTAGGCGTTGAGGCTACCACCGGCCCTCTGGGGGCAGGCATGGGCATGGCAGTGGGCATGGCTATTGCCGAGGCACATCTGGCTGAGAAGTTCAACAAGCCTGGCTATCCTGTATATGACCATTATACCTTTGCCCTGGGCGGTGACGGCTGCATGATGGAGGGCATTTCATCCGAGGCATTCTCCCTGGCAGGTACTCTTGGCCTGTCCAAGCTGATTGTCATCTATGACAGCAACAACATTTCCATCGAGGGCGATACTGATGCGGCATTCACTGAGGATGTGCAGAAGCGCATGGAGGCTTTCGGCTTCCAGACTATTGATGTGGCTGATGGCACTGATTTGGCTGCTATCGGCAGGGCTATTGAGGAAGCAAAGGCTGACAAGGAGCGCCCTTCCTTTATTACCGTCCATACCCAGATTGGCTATGGATGCCCGGCAAAGCAGGGCAAGGCCAGTGCCCATGGCGAGCCGCTGGGTGAGGAAAACTTGCAGGCAGCCAAGGAGAACCTGGGCTGGACCAGCGAGCCGTTCACTGTGCCTGAGGAGGTTTATGCCGACTATGCGGCCAAGGCTGCCAAGGGGCAGGAAGCAGAGGACAAGTGGAATGCCATGTTCGCTGAGTGGAAGGCGAAGTTCCCGGCAGCAGCAGCCCTCCACGACAAGTTCTACGCCAAGGATGCCATCAAGGCTGTAATGGAGGATGAGTCCTTCTGGGCTCCGGCTGAGAAGCCGACTGCCAGCCGCGCCCTGTCCGGCAACATCATCAACAAGCTGAAGGATATGGTGCCTAGCCTCATGGGGGGCAGTGCCGACCTGGCTCCTTCCAACAAGACAGAGATGAAGGATGAGGAATTTTTCAGCAAGGAGAATCGTAACGGCCGCAATATGCACTTCGGTGTCCGCGAGCTGGCTATGGGTGCCATCGGCAACGGCATGGCCCTCCATGGCGGCGTGACTGCCTATGTGGCTACTTTCTTCGTATTCTCCGATTACATCAAGCCGATGATGCGCCTGGCTGCCCTCATGAAGCTGCCTGTTACCTATGTGCTGACTCATGATTCCATCGGTGTAGGCGAAGACGGCCCTACCCATGAGCCGATTGAGCAGCTGGCTATGCTGCGCTCCCTGCCTAATATGCAGGTATTCCGTCCTGCTGATGCAGTGGAGACTGCTGCCGGCTGGTACACCGCCCTGGCTGATACGGAGAGCCCTACTGCCCTGGTGCTGACCCGTCAGAATCTGGATATCGTGCCGAGCAGCAAGGAAGGTGCCCTGAAGGGCGCCTATGTTATCGCTGATGCATCTAAGGATGTGCCGGATGGCATCATCATTGCTACCGGCTCCGAGGTGGGCATTTCCCTGGCTGCCAAGGAAATCCTGGCTCAGGAAGGCAAGGACGTCCGGGTTGTTTCCATGCCTTGCATGGAGCTCTTTGAGCAGCAGAGCGATGAGTACAAGGAGCAGGTGCTGCCGAAGGCTGTCCGTGCCCGTGTGGCTGTTGAGGCCGGTTCCGACTTCGGCTGGGGCAAGTACATCGGCCTGGATGGTGCCGCTGTGTGCATGAAGGGCTTTGGTGCTTCCGCACCGGCTGCCACCCTCTTTAAGAAGTTCGGCTTCACCAAGGAGAATGTGGCTGAGACCATGCGCAGCCTGCTGAAGTAAATGTAGATTTATCATTTTGTTTGTATCTGTTCAGACCAGAACGGGATAAGCTGGGATAGTACCCAGAGAAAACCCTTGTTGTGCCTCGGTGCTTAGCGATTTGCAAGCCACAGGCGCAGCAAGAGCTTAGCATCCGCTAGGCACAATGTGGAGCGAGAGCGTGTTTTCGGCGGGTACTATCCCGGCTTGTCCCTATATAGTCTGAACAGAGTGTACGAAAAAACACCCCTGGTATGTACTGCACTTTGCAGGCATATCAGGGGTGTTTGCATAATAACGCTAAATTATCTTAGCCGAAGAACTGGTTGTACATGCTCAGTCCCAGCAGGCAGATGGAAGCCAGCATCAGGGCGGAGCTGACGCCGATGAGCACCTTGCGCACCTGGTCGCTGAACTCCATGCGGCGATTGATGTATACTACGACCATGCCCACGAACAGGGCACCGTACATGCCCCTGCCGATGCCGTCCATGTTGCCCCATGCCAGCACCAGGATAATCAGTGTCACGGCAATGAGCACCAGCAGCAGCGCGTCACGGCTGGCCTTCGGCTTCAAATCCACATTCTCCTTCTTCTCATCCTTGGGATGTATTTTATTCTGAATTTTTTTGTACTGTGTTGCCATTTTTCATCTTCCCTTTCATTAGACCTTCTTGCCAAACAGCAAATCCATTATATCATAATTTATGAGTGTGTAAAATAAATTTGCAGTAGAAAACTTGTAATGATAGAATAAGGGGTGTAAAGTGAAGGGAAGGATGTTACAATGATCAGAGGGCCGCGCAGCCGCGAAAAGCTAAAGGCATATTATGAATCATATATGAAGACAGGCAGACCGGACCCCAACGTAAATCCGGAGGTGGCTGCCTCCTGGGCGAAAAGCCGTGCCTACGGTGCGCCTACAGACAGGATTCATACGGACCACAGGCTATCCAGGGAGGATTTTGCTGCCCGGCAGAGGCTGCACAAGGAAGCCATCAGCTACCTGCGGCACCTGACCAACAACCTGCGGGATTTTTTCAAGGAATACGATATCAGCCTGCTGCTTCTGGACGAGGAATGCGTTATCCTCAAGAGCTATACCATGCCCTTTTATCAGATGACGCCGGGAGAAATCGAGGGCGTCCGGGTGGGCGTGGAGGAAATCGGCACCAGCAGCGTCAGCATGGCTTATGATTTGCGGCAGCCCTTCTGGCTTTTTGGCCCTGAGATGTGGGTGCAGGATTCCCATGAGAGCGATGCCTGCTCGGCACCGATTTTCGTGGACAAGAAGATGCGCTACATCATAACCATGGTAGGCATGCACTATCAGAACATGCCCCAGGAGGCTGTAATGGCGGTGCTGAAAACCCTGTGCTACGGCCTGGAGAACTACATCCAGCAGCAGACCCGGCTGAAGGCCCAGGAGGCAATCCTGGATGTGATACCTTTTGCGGTGTATCATGTGCAGGAGGGTTCAGAGGTGGCTTATGCCAACAAGCTGGGCATGCAGCGGCTGAAAAAAATCGGCATCGGCCGCAAGGACAACAAGAGCTTCGGCACAAAGCTCAGCGATGTGGTGCTGAATTACCGCCATACGCCTATATATTCCGGCTTTCAGGGAGTGCTCAGCCACAACCGGGAGGTAACCTGGATTACCCCCAGCAAGACCTATGAGGATATTACAACTGTGGTGCCCTTTGAGCGTGACAGTGAGGACGCTGTGCGCAGCGTAGTGGCAATCTCCATGCCTATAGAGGATTTGCGGACCATGGTGGCTCATGCGGCAGGCTTTACCGCCAAGTACAGCCTCAGCTCCATGGTTTGTGCCAGCGCAGCCTTTAGCTCCGTCAAGGAGAAGGCACTGCGCCTTGCCAAGGGCAGAACCCATATCCTGCTGCAGGGGGAGAGCGGCACCGGCAAGCAGCGCATGGCTCACGGCATCCATCAGGCCAGCCCTTTTGCCACCGGGCCTTTTATTGCCCTGCATTGCGGCGATGTTACCCCGGAGCTTCTGGAGCAGGAGATTTTCGGTGTCAGCATCAGCAGGGAGGTCAGCCATCCGGGCAAGCTGGAGCTGGCATCCGGCGGCACTCTTTTTATAGACGAAATCGAAAAAATGCCAATGGATATCGCCCGTGCCCTGGCGGCATCCCTGACCACCATGGAGTCCAGCCGCATTGGCGAGGAAACCAGCCGTCCCATCAATGTGCGGCTGGTGGCGGCATGCGATACGGAGCTCCGGCGGCTGACGGAGCGGGGCAGCTTTGACAAGTCCCTGTATGAGGTGCTGTCCCACAGCATTATCCGCATACCGCCCCTCAGGAACCGCAAGGAGGATATCGGGGTGCTGGGTGAGCATATCCTGTCGGAGCTGGCAGGGCTGCACCAGTCCTCTGCCAAGGCACTGGCCCCGGATGCGGTGGATTTTCTCATGACCTATGAGTGGCCGGGCAACATTAAGCAGCTGCAGAATGTGATAGAGCATGCCTTTTTCCGCACGGAGGGGGAGGTTATCCACGCAGAGGACATCAACCTCTTTGGGGATATTACCCTGGATGCCAGATGGAAAGAGGACAAGGAGGTATTCATCAAGGTGTGGCGCGTGGCAGGAGGCAATATCAGCCGCCTTTCCACCCTGCTGCATGTAAGCCGTGTCACCCTGTACAGATATCTCAAGAAATACGGCATTGAAAAGAGCAAGATTGATAGCTGATAGATGATAGATAACATATAACAGCGTAGTATAGGAGGAAGCTTGTGCGTTTAAGAAGAAAACCATGGGTAGATGAAGCTATTCACGATTTTGATGATTTTGTATTCCCGAAGGACAGGCCGGCAGGCGAGGAGCAGAAGGGCTGCTGGCAGCAGGTTTTTGGCAGGCCGGGAAAGCTATATGTGGAGCTGGGCACCGGCAAGGGTGATTTTATCAGCCAGCTGGCCCTCAGGCATCCCGATGTGAATTTTATCGGCATCGAGGCCCAGCAGGATGTGCTGTATTCAGCTGCCAAAAAGGTGCGGGCCCTGGGGCTGACCAATGTAAAGCTTTTGGTATTTGATATAAACAACATTGAGAATATCTTTGCGGAGCATGAGGTAGATCAGTTCTACATCAATTTCTGCGACCCGTGGCCGAAGGCGCGGCATGCCAAGAGGCGGCTTACCCATATCGGCTTTTTGCACCGGTACGAAAAGCTCCTGAAAAAGCCGGGACGCCTGATTTTTAAGACGGATAATCGTCCGCTTTTTGATTTTTCCCTGGAGCAGTTTGCGGAGGCAGGCCTTGCAGTGGAGGATGTTTCCTTTGATTTGCACAGCGAAAATCGCCCGGATAATATCATGACCGAGTATGAGCGCAAGTTCAGCGGCTTCGGTGAGAAGATAAACAGATGTGAGGTCGTGTTTGCTTGAAGAAAGTGCTTATTCCAAAGAGAAAGCTTCCCTGGGGCAGTGACCACGAGGCTATAGTCTGGCTGATGGTGGTGCTGCTGGTAGTGGGGATGGTAAATGTTTTCAGCTCGACATTTATTACGGCAGAAAACGAGAATAGCGCACCCTATGCCTACCTTTTGAAGCATCTCATCAGCATGGGGATAGGCTTTGTGCTGTTTGCCATGTCCTGGCGTGTGGATTACCACAAGTGGCGTGACTGGCTGGGGCCGGTGGCACTCAGCATAGCGGCACTGCTGCTTTTTGTGCTGGCGGCAGGGACAGTGGTCAACGGTGCAAAGCGGTGGATTTACCTGGGGGCGTTCTCCTTCCAGCCGGCGGAGTTTGCCAAGATATGCAGCGTGATGATAGCTGCCTATATCCTCTCCTACCGGGTGGAGCACAAGCTGCCCATCAATATCCTCAACGCCCAATATGCTTTTATTGCTTTTTTGTTTGTGGCAGTGGAGATGGAGCCGGATATGGGAACGGCCTGCGTTATCCTGGGCATACCTATTGTGATGCTGTGGATGGCTGGGCTGAAAACCTACAAGCTGCAGCGGCTGGTGCTGGTGGGGCTGGCAGCAGTGGTGGGCATGTGCATCTATCAGCCCTATCGATTGGAGCGCATCAAGGTGATGTTCAATCCATGGTCTGATGCCCAGGGCATGGGCTACCAGACGGTGCAGTCCGTGACGGCTATAGGCTCCGGCGGCTTCTGGGGCATGGGGCTGGGGCAGGGACTGGCAAAATACGCCTACCTGCCGGAGGCGCATACTGACTTTGCCTTTGCGGTATTCTGCCAGGAGAACGGCTTTGTGCTGGTGGCACTGGTGCTGCTTCTGTATGGGGCCTTTGCCTATTATGCTGTGCGGATTGCCCGGGATGCCTATGATGTCTATGGCCAGCTGCTGGCAGGGGGCATCATGCTTTTGGTTGTCGGCCAGGCGGTGGTGAATATCGCCATGGTGGCCGGCTGCTTCCCGGTGGTAGGGGTGCCGCTGCCCTTTATCAGCTATGGCGGCACATCCCTGATGATGACCATGTTTTCTGTGGGGGTGCTGATCAATATTGGCCGCTACAGCAGGGCGAAACAGGCCAAGGAAAAGCTGGACGAGCTCCGGCGCAACAATTTGAAAAACCATGAGGCGGCACTGGCCGCCATGCCGGGGAGGCGCAGGCTGCACCGGATTAAGTGATGCTGTCCATGCATTGCTAGTGCTTTATTGATGCTTTGTTAATGCTTTGAGGGCAAATAGCATGGCAATTGGCATGGAAAATGACATGGAAAATGACATGGAAAATGACATGGAAAATGACATGGAAAATGACATGG
>JBJDWY010000033.1:0-17711 GCA_051866255.1 Anaerovibrio sp.
TTAGTCTGAACAGAGTGCACAAACTCACAAAACTCATCCGTTAATGTTCCAAAAGTCTCGTACCTTCACGACGATAAACTGAAATTTTTATTTTTTATGGAAACATATATCTGCTGATGGTATAATGAGTTTAGTTGATGAAAAGCAATATGCATAGTAATGTATGACAGATAAGGCAGGTGTTGATGATGCTGGTGCGTGAGCGGATTGAAGAACAGGAATATCTTTTGCTATCTCCTTTGGCGGCAAAAAGCCGGGAAGCTGTCAGGGACAGGCAGCAGGACGAGTGCATTTTTCGCAGCAAGTTCCAGAGAGACCGGGACAGGATAATTCATTCCAAGGCATTCCGCCGCCTGAAGCACAAGACTCAGGTATTCATCATCTCCGGTGACCACTATCGGACCCGCATGACACATAGCCTTGAGGTATCACAGATTGGCAGGACCATAGCCAGGAGCCTCCGGCTGAATGAGGATTTGACAGAGGCCATAGCCATGGGGCATGATGTGGGGCATACACCCTTCGGGCACTCTGGGGAAGCGGCACTGGACAGGCTGACAGGGCATTTTGCCCACAATGAGCAAAGCCTGCGCGTTCTGCAGGAGCTGGAGAAGGGAGGCAGGGGGCTGAACCTGACCCGGGAGGTGCAGGACGGCATCCTGCATCACAGCGGCAGTACCAGGCCCTTTACCCTGGAGGGGCGCATCGTGCACTGGGCGGACAGGATTGCCTACCTGTGCCATGACTTTGATGACAGCATGCGTGCCAATATCCTGACGGCAGATGATTTGCCGGAGGTGGTGCAGCAGCGCATCGGCACGGTGACCTCCCACATGATTACGGCAATGGTTTCTGACGTGATCTGCCAGTCTGAAAAAGCAGGAGATATTGTTTTTTCAGAGTCAATGAGTGAAGCAATGGCTGTTTTTAGGGAATTCATGTTTAAAAATATTTATCATTCAGAGCTGCTGGAACAGGAGCGCAGCCAGGGCATATTTGTATTGGAGCAGCTATACGATTTTTTCATGAAGAACAGTGACAGGCTGCCGGAGGAATTTCGCCAGCGCCAGCAGGAATGCAGCCTGCAGCAGACGGTGGTGGATTATGTGGCAGGACTGACGGACAGCTATGCAGTACAGCTTTTCAATGATATATTTATGCCGCCGGTAGGGGTAATGGTACGCTGATACCGAAGCGGTTATTTTTGGCAAGTAAAATAAAACGGAGTTTGGATGGTGATATGTGATGCAGGCGTTGCTGGATGCCATGCTGCAGGATAGTTCAATCAGGGAAATGGCAGGGCAGTTCAAGAAAAAGCAGGGGCAGGCATTTGTCTACGGGCTGGCAGGTACCCAGAAGCACAGTGCCTTTGCGGCATGCTATCTGCAAAATACAGCGGTGATTATTACCAGCGGCAGCCAGGAGCTGAGCAGCTGGCGTGAGGATTTGCAGTGCCTTTTGCCGGGGACGGAGATAGCGGAGCTGCCTGTGCTGGATATGGCGGAGTTCAATGCCGCTGCCAAGGGGCTGCACAGGCTGGCAAGGCGCATGGAGGTGCTGGGCAGGCTGCTGAAAGGAGACAGGCTGGTGGTGCTAGCTACAGTGGAGGCCGCCATGCAGAAGGGCATCAGCCCCGATGCCTACCGTGAGCTCAGCCTGGTGCTGGAGCCTGGCATGGCCTTTGGCAGGGAAAAGCTTTTGCAGCAGCTGGTGAAGCTGGGCTACGAGCGCAGCGACCAGGTGGAGATGGCAGGAGATTTCAGCGTCAGGGGCGGTATCGTGGATGTATTCCCCCTGAACAGCCCTCATCCCTGCCGCATCGAGTTTTTTGACGATGAGATAGATTCCATCCGCAGTTTTCATATTGTTACCCAGCTGTCCGTGGAAAAGCTGGATATAGTGGAAATCCTGCCCTTTGGCGGCGTGGCGGAAAAGCAGAGAAAATCCTGCTTTACGGATTTTTTGCCAGCAGATGGTACTGTCATCATCGATGAGCCATTGAAGTCACGGGAGGAGAGCATCAAGCTTCTCAAGGAAAATCCCGATATCCGCAGCCGCATGTTCAACTGGGAGGAGCTTAGCCAGCAGACAGAGGGCAGAAATGTCATCCTGCTGGCTCTTATGCTGCACAATCTTCATAACGCTGCCCTGGACAGGATTATCAGCGTCAAGGTCAATGGCGTCACATCCTATCAGAAGCAGATGGATATGGTAGTATCAGATGCCCAGGACTGGCTGTCGGCAGGGAACGGCATGCTGATTACCCTGGGGGATATGATAAAATCAGCATCATTGAAGGAGCTTTTCGGCAGGCACAGGCTGGCGGCGGTGGAAACCAATCCTGAGGAACAGGTAAAGCCGGGGCGCATCAACCTGGTGCAGGGTGCGCTTTTGAACGGCTTTGAGCTGCCGGGAGCAGGGCTGGTGCTGGTGACTGAGAAGGATATTTTCGGCAGGCAGAAAAAAAGGCTCAGCCGGGTCAGCAGCGAGGAGCGCATCAGCAGCTTCCGGGAAATCAACGTAGGTGATTACGTGGTGCATACCCAGCACGGCATCGGCAAGTACATGGGCGTGGAAACCGTGGAGATAGAGGGCATACGCCGGGATTATCTCCGCATCCAGTACGGCGGCGATGACAAGCTGTTTGTGCCTACGGACCAGGTGGGCATGCTGCAGAAATACATCGGTTCCGAGGGGGAAATTCCACGGCTCCACCGCATGGGCAGCACCGCCTGGGCCAAGGCCAAGGCCAAGGCGAAATCCGCCGTGGAGGACATCGCCCAGGATTTAATCAGGCTGTACGCTCAGAGAAAGAAAACCCAGGGGTTTGCCTTCGGGCCTGATACCGTATGGCAGAGTGAGTTTGAGGACGCCTTTCCATTTGAGGAAACCCCCGACCAGCTGGCTGCCATCAATGATATCAAGCGGGATATGGAGAGGCAGCAGCCTATGGACAGGCTGCTCTGCGGCGATGTGGGCTTCGGCAAGACGGAGGTTGCCATCCGGGCGGCCTTCAAGGCAGTCATGGGGGGCAAGCAGGTGGCGGTGCTGGTGCCTACTACGGTGCTGGCCCAGCAGCATTATCAGACCTTTGAGGAAAGGTTCAGGAATTTCGGCCCTTCGGTGGATGTAATCAACCGCTTTCGCAGCGCCAAGGAGCAGAAGGCAATCCTGGAGAAGACCAGGGAAGGAAGGGTGGATATTCTCATCGGCACCCATGCCCTGCTGAACCAGAAAAAGGTGCAGTTCAAGGATTTGGGGCTTTTGATTGTAGATGAGGAACAGCGTTTTGGCGTCAAGCAGAAGGAAAAAATCAAGAGCCTTGCTGTCGGCATAGATGTGCTCACCCTCAGTGCAACCCCCATACCCCGTACCCTGCACATGTCCCTGGCAGGGGCACGGGATATGAGCATTATCAGCTCACCCCCTCAGGAACGTTTCCCGGTGCAGACCTACGTGGTGGAAAACAGCAATGGCATCATCAGGAATGCCATCCACAGGGAGCTGAAGCGTGGCGGACAGGTTTATTTTGTCTACAACAGGGTGGAAACCATTGAGCAGATGAAGCTGAAGCTGGAGGAAATCGTGCCGGATGCGGTGATTCAGATTGCCCACGGCCAGATGCCGGAGGCACAGCTGGAGCGTGTCATGGTGGAGTTCTACGAGGGCAAGTACGATATTCTGCTGGCTACCAGCATCATCGAAAGCGGGCTGGATATTGCCAATGCCAATACGATTATTGTATATGATGCGGATAGGTTCGGGCTGGCACAGCTCTACCAGATGCGGGGCCGGGTGGGGCGTTCCAATCATCTTGCCTATGCATATCTCCTGTACCAGCAGAACAAGGTTCTCAGCGAGGTGGCAGAAAAGCGTTTGCAGGCCATTAAGGAATTTGCAGAGCTGGGGGCAGGCTTCAAGATTGCCATGCGTGACCTGGAAATCCGGGGAGCCGGTGACCTTTTGGGAGCCCAGCAGCACGGGCACATTGCCAGCGTGGGCTTTGAGATGTACTGCCGCCTTTTGGATGAGGCCATGCAGCAGATCAAGACCGGCAAGCCGGTGGAGATTATCCCGGAGCCGTTGATAGAAATCCCTGTGGAGGCATATCTGGATGGCGGCTACATCGGGGATGCCATGCACAAGATTGAGATTTATCAGAAGATTGCCGCTGTCAGGGACAATGACCAGCTGGAGGCTGTCTTCGGGGAGCTGACGGACCGCTTCGGGGAGCCGCCGATGCAGGTGCTGAACCTTCTGGATGTGGCGAAGGTGAGAAACTATGCCCGTCAGATAGGCATCGAGAAGATTGTCCAGACGCCGATGTTTTTGGAGATTTATTTCCGGGATACGCCGAATATCCGCCCTGAGGGCATGCTGGCGGTTTCCCAGGAGCTGAAATCCGCCCTGAAGGTGCTGAAGGAGCGGAATCTGATGCGGATAGCCCTGAGGGCACTGGCGCGGAAAAGGGTGCTGGACTTCGTGCTGGATATTGTGGAAAAGCTGGCGGCATAAAATGACTGTCGTGGGCGATAGAGAAGGGATATTGCTGGCGGCGTAAAATGGCATTTGCCGGTGCTATCGTTGTTACAATGAATATTTCAGGAGGATTTTATGGGAAGCATAAAGGTTGTAGGGCTGGGGCCCGGTGATTTTGGCTACATTACAATGGAGAGCTGGGAGCTGATGCAGGGAACAGAAAATCTCTATCTGCGGACAGCAAAGCACCCTACCGTGCCCATGCTGGCAGAGCGTGGCATCAGCTTTGCCACCTATGACAGCTTCTACGAGGAAGCGGAGGATTTTGCCCATCTTTATCAGAGGATTGCCGATGACCTCATAGCCAAGGCGCAGTCCGGCATGGATATCGTCTATGCCGTGCCAGGGAGCCCTATGGTGGCGGAAAAGACCGTGGTGCTGCTGAGGGAAAAGGCGGCAGGGCTTGCCGGCAGGGCAGATGAGGTGAAGCTTGACATCCTGCCGGGCATGAGCTTTGTGGAGGTGCTCTACGGCAAGCTGGGCATTGACCCTATTGACGGGCTGACGATTATCGATGCGGAGGATTTTGCCAGCCTGCCGGTGGATATGCCTACAGGGCTGGTGGTAACCCAGGTGTACAACCAGCAGATTGCCTCCGATGCCAAGCTGAGCCTGATGGAGGTGCTGCCGGACGAGTATCCTGTCACCTACATCCACAAGCTGGGGATGCCCGACGAGAGCATCCGGGAGATTCCCCTCTACGAGCTGGACAGGCAGCCGGATATTGATTATCTCACCAGCCTCTACATCAGGCCTTATCCGAAAAAGCCGTCATTTGATATGCAGCCATTGCAGGATATCATCAAGACACTGAGGGAGCCGGGAGGCTGCCCTTGGGATATAGCCCAGACCCACGAGAGCATCCGCAGTAACCTCATCGAGGAAACCTATGAGGTGCTTGAGGCCATCGACCTGGAGGATTATGACCTCTTGTGCGAGGAGCTGGGGGACCTTCTCATGCAGGTGGTCTTCCACGCCCGCATGGCGGAGGAAGCCGGGGAGTTCTCCATGCAGGATGTGGTGGACGGCGTCACGGAAAAGCTGGTGCGCCGCCATCCCCATGTGTTCGGGGATGTGCAGGCCGCTGATGCCGGTTCCGCCCTTATCAGCTGGGAGGCTGTGAAGAAAGAGGAAAAGAAGGAGAGAAAATCCCTGCTGGACGGGGTGCCCAAGGATTTGCCTGCCCTGATGGCGGCACAGAAGCTGCAGGGCAAGGCGGCAAAGGCTGGCTTTGACTGGGATAGGCCGGAGCCTGTCTGGGACAAAATCCACGAGGAGCTGGCGGAGCTGAAGGAAGCCGTGGCAGAGGGAGATGCCGGGCATATTGCCGAGGAACTGGGGGATGTGCTTTTTACCATCGTCAACCTGGCCAGATTCCTGAAGGCGGACAGCGAAATGGCACTCCTTGGCTGTAATCAGAAATTCCGCAGCCGCTTTTCCTTCGTGGAGCAGAAGGTCAGGGAGCAGGGCGGCAGCTGGCAGGACTTCACATTGGCGCAGCTGGATGAATACTGGAACGAGGCCAAGAGGCAGCAGGGAAAAAAGATCCAGTAAATTTCCGCAAAAATTCCCCGAAAATATAAAAAAATAGTGCAAAATCCTAGTGTTTATGGTATATTGTAGTCAATCGGCAAGGGGTTGCCGGGGATTTTAGCAGAGTATTATTATATTTTATACTTTGAGGGGGAAATTGCATGAATAAGGCAGATTTAGTGGCAAAGGTTGCTGAGAAGTCCGGTGTTACCAAGAAGGATGCTGAGAAGGCTGTTGCAGGTATTTTTGCAGCCGTGCAGGAAGCATTGGTAGCCGGTGACAAGGTTCAGGTGCTGGGCTTTGGTACTTTTGAGGTCAAGGAGCGTGCTGCCCGTACCGGCCGCAATCCGCAGACCGGCGAGGAGCTGCAGATTGCCGCTTCCAAGAATCCTTCCTTCAAGCCGGGCAAGGCTCTGAAGGAGGCTGTGAATGTAAAGCCTGCCAAGGGCAAGAAAAAGGCAAAGGGCAAGAAATAAAAACATCATAATAAAATGTAAACAGCCCGGTTTCGTGTGAAACCGGGCTGTTTTATAGCCTAGCGTTATGAATTTTGCAGCATGATGAGATATTTCTTACGTTCTGGTATGGCAACTTCAAGAATAGTGAGTGCTTTTTCAGCTGGGCAATGAGTATTTTTCATACTGCCATGTCTCGCATTTTATTTCTGATTGAAGGCGGCAGATTGGTACGGAAATTTTGTTAAGAAAAAAATAAAAAAATTTTAGAATCAAGCAGGAAAAATCCATAGGCATGGCGAATAATAACTTGAAAAGAAGTTGCGGGGGTCTGAGGGGATCTCCGCTGCTTGACAGCGTTATTATTTTGCAGAGGGGGATTTTGAATGGCTAAGAAATATGTAATGGCATTGGATGCAGGTACTACTTCCAACAGGGCAATCATTTTTGATGAGAATTCCAAGATTATCGGCGTGGCTCAGAAGGAGTTTACCCAGCATTTTCCGAAGCCGGGCTGGGTTGAGCATGATGCAGAGGAAATCTGGAGCACCATGTGCGAGGTCATGAAGGGTGCGCTGGAGCAGAGCGGCCTGGAGGCAAGCGATATTGCCGCTATCGGCATCACCAACCAGCGTGAGACTGCGGTAGTCTGGGACAAGAATACCGGGCGTCCTGTGTACCATGCTATTGTATGGCAGTCCCGTCAGACCTCCGGGATTGTGGATGACCTGAAGGCAAAGGGGCTTTTGGAGGAATTCAAGCAGAAGACCGGACTTACTCTTGATGCTTATTTCTCCGGCACCAAGATTACCTGGATTCTGGACAATGTGGAGGGTACCCGTGCCCGTGCTGAGGCCGGTGACCTGATTTTTGGTACCATTGATACATGGCTCATCTGGAAGCTGACCGGCGGCAAGGCCCATGTAACTGATTATTCCAATGCATCCCGTACCCTGATGTATAACATCAAGGAACTGAAGTGGGATGATGCCCTCATTGGCTATCTGAATGTGCCGAAGACCATGCTGCCGGAGGTGCGGCCGTCTTCCAGCGTGTATGGCTACAGCATTCCTTCCATCCTCGGTTCCTCGATTCCTGTTGCCGGTGCTGCCGGTGACCAGCAGGCTGCCCTCTTTGGCCAGAACTGCTTCCAGCCGGGCGAGGCAAAGAACACCTATGGTACCGGCTGCTTCATGCTGATGAATACCGGCACTGATATTTATGACTCCAAGAACGGCCTGGTTACCACCATTGCCTGGGGCCTGGACGGCAAGGTTGAGTACGCTCTGGAGGGTTCTATCTTTGTTGCCGGTTCCGCTATTCAGTGGCTCCGTGATGGTGCCCGCATGGTTGACTCCGCCCCTGATTCCGAGTGGGTGGCAAAGAAGGTCAGGGATACCGGCGGCGTGTACCTGGTTCCTGCTTTCGTTGGCCTGGGGGCTCCGTACTGGGATTCCAATGCCCGTGGCATGATTATCGGCATTACCCGTGGTACTACCAAGGCTCATATCGTCCGTGCAACCCTTGAGTCCCTGGCATACCAGACCAAAGATGTGCTGGGAGCTATGGAAGCTGACTCCGGCATCAAGCTGGCTGCCCTGAAGGTAGATGGCGGCGCTGTTGCCAACAACCTGATGATGCAGTTCCAGGCTGATATCCTGGGGGTTCCTGTGGATCGTCCGCAGATTATTGAGACTACCGCTCTCGGTGCCGCTTATCTTGCAGGCCTTGCTGTGGGCGTGTGGAACAGCAAGGATGAGCTGAAGACCGCCTGGAAGCTTGATGTGCGCTTTGAGCCGGTGATGCCTGAGCAGGAGGCTGCCAAGCTGTACAAGGGCTGGAAGAAGGCTGTTAAGCACGCTATGCACTGGCTGGAGGATGAGGATTAATTCGGGATTGGACGTTGGAATGTATGTGATGCTAGGAGGGTATTATTGTGAAGAAGATTATTAATGCAGTTGAGAACGTAGAGGAAGAAATGATTTTGGGCCTGGTAAAATCCGCCCCTGACAAGCTGCGGAAGCTGGAGTGCGGCAACGTGGTTGTCCGTGCCCAGAAAAAGGAGGGCAAGGTTGCCCTGATTAGCGGCGGCGGCAGCGGCCACGAGCCAGCTCATGGCGGCTATGTGGGCGAGGGCATGCTGGATGGCGCAGTGGCAGGTGCTGTATTTACTTCTCCTACCCCTGACCAGATTTATGAGGCTATCAAGGCTGTGGCTACTGACAAGGGCGTTCTCTGCATTGTAAAGAACTATACCGGTGATATCATGAACTTCGAGATGGCTATCGATATGGCCAAGGACGAGGATATCAATGCTGACTATGTGGTTGTAAACGATGATGTTGCCGTAAAGGATTCCCTCTACACTACCGGGCGCCGCGGCGTAGCTGGTACGGTGCTGGTTCACAAGATTGCCGGTGCTCTGGCAGAGACCGGTGCCAGCCTGGAGGAGGTAAAGGCGATAGCGGAAAAGGTTATTGCCAACGTGCGTACCATGGGCATGGCTATTACGGCATGCACCATGCCGGCAGCCGGCAAGCCTGGCTTTGAGCTGGCAGATGATGAGATGGAAATCGGCATCGGCATCCATGGGGAGCCTGGCACCAGCCGTGAGGCATTGAAGCCGGCCGATGAGATTGCTGATGAGCTGCTGAACAGGATTGTGGAAGATATTGACTATACAGGCAAGGAAGTTGCTGTTATAATTAATGGCATGGGTGGCACTCCGCTGATGGAGCTGTACATCGTAAATAATTATGTCTCTGACTTCCTGGCAGAAAAGGGTATCAAGATTTATGACACTATGGTAGGCAACTACATGACTTCCATTGAGATGGCAGGCTTCTCCATTACGCTCCTGCGTCTTGATGATGAGCTGAAGAAGCTGTATGATGCCAAGGCTGATACTCCTGCCTTGAAGAAATAATTTCGAGGGGAGCTGTTTTCTACGATTACGAATGACAAGACTATTGAGATTTTAAAGGCTATTGCAGCACGGATTGAGGAGCAGAAGGATTACCTGACGGAGCTGGACAACGAGATTGCCGATGGTGACCATGGCGTGAATATGGCAAAGGGCTTTAATGCCGTTGTGCCGAAGCTGGATGCTATGGCTGGCAAGGATATCGGTTCCCTGCTGAAGACTACCGGCATGACACTGGTGTCCACCGTGGGCGGCTCTGCCGGTCCTCTGTATGGCACTGCCTTCATGAAGGCTGGCGCTGTGCTGAAGGATAAGATGGAAATCGGCAGCCAGGAGCTGGTGCTGGCACTGGAGGCTGCTATTGGCGGCATCAAGATGCGGGGCAAGGCTACTACAGGTGAGAAGACCATGCTGGATGCTATCTGCCCTGCCTATGAGGCCATGAAGGCTGCTGTTGATGCCGGTGAGGACATGAAGCAGGCTGTTGCCAAGGCTGTGGAGGCAGCCAGGGCAGGTGTTGAATACACCAAGACCATCAAGGCAACCAAGGGCCGGGCAAGCTATATTGGTGACAGGAGCATCGGGCATCAGGATCCTGGCGCTACCTCAGCATTGTATATACTTGAGGTGCTGCTGGAGCAGATCTGAGCCGTAAGTGTTCTGGGGATGTGTGATGATTGAAGTGGGGAAGTTTTTCTTCCCTGCTTCATTTGTTGTGTGAGATTGCGTATGTGAGAGGGTAGATAAGGAAAGTTGATGCTGTAGTGCAAAAAAGGAGATGGTACAGATGGTAGGTATCGTAGTTGTATCCCACAGCCAGTGCCTGGCAGAAGGTGCTGTGGAATTGGCAAAGCTGATGGCCGGCAATGCGAGGATTGCTGCCGCCGGCGGCTTGGAGGACGGTACACCTGGCACCAGCTTTGAAAAGATAATGACGGCGATTGAAAGCGTGTACTCCGAGGATGGGGTTGCAGTGCTGATGGATATGGGGAGTGCTGTAATGACCACGGAGATGGTGATAGAGTCCCTGGGGTATGACAATGTATTCATGCTGGATGGCCCGGTAGTGGAAGGTGCCATCGTGGCAGCCCTGGAGGCATCCCTTGGCACCCCGGCAGAGGAATTGCAGGCAAAGGTGGATGAGGCGAGAACTACGAAAAAACTGGATTTGTGAGCTGCTGGCCGTTTCGGCAAGGGCAAAATAAGAGTCACATTTTTCAGGAAGTGTGATTTTTATTTTGCCTTTTTTTGTCTATGTGATATAATCAAAAAGATATGAAAGGGTGATTTTTTGCGAGGATATGTATATCTGCTCATGGCGTCCTTTTTTTGGGGAACCACTTTTGTTGCCCAGCTGACGGGTATGGAGTGTATTGGCCCCTTTACCTACAACATGAGCAGGTTTGTGATAGGCTTCTTTGTGGTGCTGGCCATCTGGGCCGCTTTCCGGCGGCAAAGGCAGCATGCCAGGGCTGAGGGAAGCTATATTTCCGGCTGGAAATTCGGCATCGGCGCCGGCTGCATCATGTTTCTGGCATCTGCTTTTCAGCAGTTTGCCCTGTTGTTCACTACGGCAGGCAAGACAGCTTTTATTACCTGTCTGTACATCGTGTTCGTGCCTCTTTTTGCCAGGCTGATTGGCAAGAGGATACGGCTGGAAAACTGGCTGGGAGCCTTTGTGGCGGCGGCAGGGCTTTACTGCCTGTCGGTGCAGGGGGAGCTGGATTTGAACTACGGTGATGTGCTGGCTTTTGTCTGCTCGATTTTTTGGGCATTTCATATTTTGTTTATTGACAGGTATGCTGAACGGGCGGATAATATTGAGCTGTCGGCTGCCCAGCTGGCAGTGTGCGCCCTGCTGAATGGCATCGCCTGCTTTTGGCTGGAGCCTTTTGAATGGCAGTATCTGCTGGATGCCGCCATACCGATACTGTATGCGGCGGTGCTGTCCTCCGGCGTGGCGTTTACGTTGCAGATTATGGGGCAGAAGACGGCGGAGCCTGCACCGGCGGCGGTGATTATGAGCCTGGAGTCGGTGTTTGGGGCACTGGCAGGCTGGCTGGTGCTGGGAGAGCGGCTGTACAGCGTGGAGCTGGCAGGCTGTGCCCTGATGCTGGCAGGCATGCTGATTACTCAGGCAGGGGTTATCCTGCACAGACATTGAAATGGGCTTTAGGTTTTGATATATACTTGGAGTGCAGCCGGTTTGGCTGGTTTTGTGATTTAACGGGTTGTTAGTGGATTAATGGATTTAGTGGAAATTGGCATAGAGGAGGCACGAAAATGGCAGAAGTGCAGAATGGAATCAAGGGAGCAGTCATTACGATCAAGATTGTCGGTATTGGCGGCGGCGGCAATAACGTCCTGCGCCGTCTGGCAAAGGATGGTTTTGACAGGAATCAGCTCCTGGCTATAAATACAGATGTACGTCAACTGAAGGCGCTGGAGGAGGATGGAATTCCTTGCCTGCTGATAGGTGCCAGCAGCACCCGTGGCCGGGGGACCGGCGGCAATGTGGAGAAGGCGCAGAATGCTGCCATCGGTGACAAGGAGGAGATCGCCAAGGCGATTGCCGGTTCTGACCTGGTGTTCCTGACTGCCGGCATGGGCAAGGGAGTAGGTACCGGAGCAGCACCGGTAGTGGCGAAGATTGCCAAGGATATGGGCATTCTCACCGTAGGCATGGTAACGCTGCCATTTACCCATGAGGGCTCCCGGAAGATGGAGACAGCCAAGGCCGGTGTGGAGCTTTTGCGCCGCCACATGGATGCATTGGTGGTGGTAAACAATGATAATATTGAAAAGCTGCCTGAGTTCCGCCGGATTACGGTAGGTGAGACATTCTCCATGGTGGATGAGGTGCTGAGGCAGTCCATCGGCAGCATTGTGGAGATGATTGAGACTACAGGTGTTGTGAATGTGGATTTTGCGGATGTGAAGACTATCTTTACCCAGGGCAGCACCAGTGAGGCGATTATGGGTACCAGCCTTGGCAAGACGGCCCTTGAGGCAGTGCAGAACGCCATCAGCAGCCCTCTGATTGAGATTTCTGTCCGGGGAGCAAGGGGCATTATTGTCAATATCACAGGCAATTCCTCCTTGGCGCTGGAGGCTGTCCGGGAGGCAAATACCTTCCTGTGCGAGAATACCCATCCTGATGTCAACAATATCTTCGGCCTGGTGGTGGATGAGAAGCTGGGCAATCAGGTGAGGGCTACGATTATTGCCACTGACTTTGACCCGAAGGTGCTGCTGGAACTGCAGAACCAGATCAAGCCGATTGCTTTTACCGGCAAGGAGCAGGCGAAGCCGAGCCTGTATGGTGACAAGCCGCCTGTAACCAGGGGCACGCTGTTTGGCAGGCAGCCGGTCCGCCAGGAGGGCGGTTCCGGGCTGGGAGCTGGTACAGGTGCCGGGGCCGTGCAGCAGCCTTCCGTGCAGAATGTGAACGATGTGGATGTGCCTGAGTTTATGCGCAAGAAAAATCCGGCACCGCTGATGTTCGGCAGACGGGATAAGAGTTGAGCCTTTGGATGAGGGAGTGATTTTATGCTGGATCAGTTTTCCCGTACCAGAATCCTTTTGGGCAATGCTGCCATGGAAAGGCTGGCCGGAGCCCGTGTGGCGGTGTTTGGCGTAGGGGGCGTTGGCTCATATGCGGCGGAGGCACTGGTCAGGTGCGGCGTAGGCAGCTTTGTGCTGGTGGACAGCGATGATGTGAGCCTGACCAATGTGAACCGGCAGATACATGCTACCCTCGATACGGTGGGGCAGTGCAAGACCAGGGTCATGGCTGAAAGGATGCGGCGCATCAATCCTGCCGTGGAGATAGAGGAAATCAATGCATTTTACCTGCCGGAAAATCATGATTTGTTTTTCGGGGGCAGGATTGATTATATCGTGGATGCCATTGATACGGTCAAGAGCAAGATAGATTTGATTGTGGAGGCTGACAGGCGTGGGATACCCATTATCAGCAGCATGGGGGCAGGCAACAAGCTGAATCCGGCGCAGCTGGAGGTGTCCGATATCTATAAGACCAGTGTCTGCCCCTTGGCGAGGGCACTTAGGCAGAAGCTGAAGAAGCTTGGCATCAGGAAGCTGAAGGTGGTTTACTCCAAGGAAGAACCACTGAAGCCCATGGTGTTTGAGGGGCATACGGAGGAACCGCCAGGCTCACGGCATACGGTGCCAGGCAGCGTGTCCTTTGTGCCGTCCGTGGCAGGGCTGATTGCTGCCAGCGAGGTGGTCAAGGATTTGGTGAAGGCTCAGGCTTCTGACAGATTGCAATCCTGAGTTTTGGAAATAGTAAAATATTGGTGTAGCTGATGCTATTGTATGTAACGATGAGGTTATATTGCCGCAGGGACGGCAGTATGGCCTCTTTTTGTGTTTTTGCAGCTTGCGGGAAAGAGTGGATGGTTATGGATAAAATGAGTCTGACGATGGATAATGCCCTTGATGCGCTGCTGCAGGGGCGAATCAGTGCCAGGGAGTATGCAGGCTTTGTGCTGGCACCCTTTTTGGCACAGGAGGAAAGAAACTGCCGGGGGATATTGGAGACATTGAAGTCGTATTTTGCTTGCAATGGCAATACTATCAGGGCGGCGGAAATGCTTTTTGTGCACCGCAATACCGTCAAATACCGCCTGGGGCAGGCGGAGGCAATGCTGGGCTGCCCGCTCTCCGAGGCCGGTGTCAGGCTGAAGGTGCAGCTGGCGTTGTATATACGCAGCCAGGGACAGGATAATGGGAAGAATGTGTAGCTTTTGTGCACTTGTCTGGTGCACTCTGTTCAGACTAAAAATGGGCTGAGCGGGACAGTTACCCATAGAAAACACGCTCTCGCTCCTAGTTGTGCCTAGCGGATGCTAAACTCACGCTTCGCCTTCGGCTCGCGTATCATTAAGCACCGAGGCACAACAAAGGTTTTCTATGGGTACTGTCCTCACTCATCCCTTCCTTTGTCTGAACAGATATAAACAAAATGATAGAACAGCATATGTTGTTTGCTACCATAGTGTTACATACAGCTTTACGAGCAAGCCTGAAAAGGGGGAGCTGGGAGGCTGACGAAAACTGCTACTGCCAGCCGCTGTATAAACTGAAATGGGAACATTCCACAAAATGCTTGCTACTGTATTGCTTGCTTGTTACAATGATAGCAAGTAATACATTGTATGCATATATTGAGGGTGGTTTGAATGACGGAAAACGATCAGAGGGAAGCGGCAAAGGCATTTGCGGCAAAGTGGCAGGGCAAGGGCTATGAAAAAGGGGAAACACAAAAATTCTGGCTGGAGCTTATCAGTACAGTCTATGGAGTAAAAGATCCTGTAGATTATATGAATTTTGAAGTGCAGATACAGCTGTCCAACGTAAGCTTCATAGATGTGTATATCCCATCCACCAAGGTCATCATCGAGCAGAAAAGCCTAGGAAAAGATTTGACCAAGGGCATTAAGCAGTCCGATGGCACATGGCTGACACCCATGCAGCAGATGATACGCTATGCCAATGCCATGAATTATGATGAAATGCCCCGCTGGGGTATCTCCTGCAACTTTCAGGAGTTTATGATTTTTGATTTCAACAACAAGCACAGCGAGCCGGAGCGTATCAAGCTGGCTGATTTGCCAAATGAATTTCACCGCCTTGACTTTCTCGTTGCCAAGGAAAATGTCCATATACGGAAAGAAGTGGAAATATCCGTTGAGGCAGGCAAGCTGGTGGGCAGGATATACGATTATATCGCGGCCAAATATGACAGCCAGACGCCGGAAGTCCTGCAAAGCCTGAACAAGCTGTGCGTGAGGCTGATATTCTGCATGTATGCCGAGGATGCAGGGATTTTCCAGCACAATCAGTTCTACAATTACATGAAGAATTTCCCGGTTAAGTTTTTCCGCACTTCCCTTGTGGAATTATTTCACGTTTTAAACACGCCGCTTAGTGAACGCGACAAATATCTTGACGATGAGCTGGCTGCTTTTCCTTATGTCAATGGCGGTCTTTTTGATGGCGAGATAGAAATTCCCAAGTTTGATGAGCGCACAGTAGAGGTCATACTGGAAGAAGCCTCTCTCAGCTTTAGCTGGCGCGACATCAGCCCTACCATCTTCGGGGCGGTATTTGAGAGCACCCTGTCCGCCAAAACAAGGCGCAGTGGCGGAATGCACTACACCAGCATCGAAAACATACACAAAGTTATCGATCCGCTGTTTCTGGATGATTTGGCAGATGAGTTAGAGGATATTCTTGCCATACCGCAGGTAAAACAGAGAAACAGCAAATTGGCGGCCTATCAGGACAAGCTGGCAGGGCTGACTTTCTTTGATCCGGCCTGTGGCAGCGGCAACTTCCTGACAGAAACATATATTGCCTTGCGCCGCCTTGAAAACAGGGCAATTCAGGCCATGCTGGGGGAGCAGATTGTCCTGGGTGACATAGCCAATCCCATCAAAGTGTCCATTCACCAATTCTATGGCATCGAAATCAACGACTTTGCCGTGTCCGTAGCCAAAACCGCCCTGTGGATAGCAGAATATCAGATGATGGTGGAAACCCAGGGCATCGTCAACATGAATCTTGACTTCCTGCCCCTCAAAAGCTACTCCAACATCGTGGAGGGCAACGCCCTGCGGCTTGATTGGAGCAGTGTTATCTCGCCCGATAAACTTAATTATATTATGGGCAATCCGCCATTTCTCGGTTATTCCATGCAGGATAAGTCCCAAAAGGCAGATATATTATCAGTATATGTAGACGAAAAAGGGAAATCATACAAAACAGCAGGAAAAATAGATTATGTAGCTGGCTGGTATTTCAAGGCGGCAGAAATGATGCAAAACACTTTCATTCGCACAGCCTTTGTATCAACTAACAGCATCTGCCAGGGGGAGCAGGTGGCATCCGTATGGAAGCCCCTTTACGAGCGTTTTGGCATACACATTGACTTTGCCTGGCGGACATTCAAGTGGGCTAGTGAGTCCAATGAGCAGGCACATGTGCATGTCATAATCGTTGGATTTAGCAATAATGCCATAACGGATAAATTTTTGATGGAAAACGATAGGAAAAATGCTGTAGCCAATATTAGCCCGTATCTGCTCAATACCCCTGTTGTTTTTGTAGAAAGCAGAAAGAAGCCATTATGCTCAGTGCCGGAAATGACTACCGGCAACAGGCCTGCTGACGGCGGTTATCTCATCATAGAGGCAGAAGATTACGAGGCTTTTGTCAAAAAAGAACCTGCGGCGAAAAAATACATCAAGAGACTGATGGGAGCCGTAGAGTACATCAACAATAAAAAACGCTATTGCTTGTGGCTGGTTGGCGTCAGTCCGGCAGAATTGCGTAAAATGCCAGAGGTAATGAAACGCGTAGAACTATGCCGTGAAGCCCGCCTGGGCGGTGCTCCCGACAGGCAAAAGCTGGCAGATACGCCAACTTTGTTCAGGGAAACTAAAAATCCTGACAATTATATAATAGTGCCTAGGGTATCTTCTGAAAATAGACGGTATATTCCAGTAGGTTTTTTGAATGAAGAATATATTCCTACTGATAGTGTAACTTTAATACCAAATACGGGGATATTTGCTTTCGGAATAATTTCTTCAAATGTTCATATGAGTTGGATGCGTTCGATAGCAGGCAGATTAAAAAGTGACTATAGGTATTCCAAAGATATTGTTTATAACAACTTTCCGTGGTGCAATCCCACAGAGGCACAAAAGAAGAAAATAGAAAGAACTGCTCAGGCAATATTAGATGCCAGGGCACTGTACCCTGATTGCAGCCTGGCTGACCTGTATGATGAGCTGACCATGCCGCCGGAATTGAGAAAGGCTCACGTTGCCAATGACATGGCGGTAATGGAAGCTTATGGCTTTTTCATGGAGCCGACACCGGAGCATCCGTCTAAGTGGTACAGCCCATCGGAAACAGTGGCAGCTTTGATGAAAATGTACCAGGAACTGACTGCAAAAAGCAACGGTTAAAAACATCAATTTATGTGGTTTCACGTAGCACTAAATGCTATCAGACTGCTACAGGAACTGCTACCAGACCTGCTACGTCCTATAATATATATAAGATAAAGATAAATGCATAAGACGAATTATAAAATTTTTTTCTGCTCCTCTGTCATAAAGAGGTCAAAAGAAAATTGCTGCTGCCAAAAAATGCAGTGAAAAATTTTTTTCACGCCAGCTTATTGCCGCCCTCAATAGCGGCAATAAGGCTGGTGCTTTTTTCTTGCA
>JBJDWY010000034.1:0-17490 GCA_051866255.1 Anaerovibrio sp.
GCTATCTGAACAGCCCGGAGCAGACGGCGAAGGCATTTATCCCGAATCCGTTCTCCCAGGAGGCGGGCTATGACAGGGTATACCGCACCGGGGACATTGTGCGCTTCCTGCCGGATGGCAGTGTGGACTTCATCGGCAGAAATGACGGACAGGTGAAGGTCCGTGGCTTCCGCATTGAGCTGTCCGAGGTGGAGCGTGTCATCCGCCAGTATCCTGGCATCAAGGATGCCACTGTGGCAGATTTTGATGCTGCAGGGGGCGGAAAATACCTGGCAGCCTATGTGGTGTCTGATGATGCCATTGACATTGACAAGCTGAACGCCTTTATCCTTGAGCGGAAGCCGCCATATATGGTTCCGGCTGTAACTATGCAGATTGACAGCATTCCGCTGAACCAGAATCAGAAGGTAAATAAAAAGGCTCTGCCTGTGCCGGAACGGCAGGTGGAGGAAATTGTGCTGCCGCAAAATGAGGTGCAGCAGAAGATATTTGACTGCATTGCGGAGGTAATTGGCAGCCGGGAGTTTGGCATTACCACGGATATCTATGAGGCAGGGTTGACCTCCATCGGTGCTATCCGCCTGAATGTGCTGCTGGCAAAGACATTTGATGTGGTAGTACGCAATCGGGATTTGAAGGAAAATAATACAATTGAAAAGCTGGAAAGATTTGTGGCTTGTGCCGGAAAGGCAGAGGCTTACGACGTGTACCCGGATTATCCGCTGACCCAGACTCAGAACGGTATCTTCGTGGAGTCTGTTGCCAATGCCGGTACTACCGTCTACAATATTCCATATCTGTTCAGGCTCAGTGACAGGGTAGACCTGCCACGGCTGAAGGCTGCTGTGGAGCATGCCATTGAGGCACATCCTTATGTGAAGACTACTTTGTTCCTGAATGAGCAGGGTGACGTAAGGGCAGCCAGGAATGACGGCAGCCAGCCGATGGTAGAGCTGGTGGCATGTACGAAGCTGCCAGCCAATGAGGAGCTGGTAGTGCCTTATGAGCTGGTGGGGAGCAGCCTGTACCGTGTCAGGATTTACGAGACTGGTGAGGGTAATTATCTGTTCCTGGATTTCCACCACATTATTTGTGACGGAGCTTCGGCAGGCATCCTGCTCCGGGATATCAATCGTGCCTATGCAGGAGAGACTCTCACAGCTGAGAGCTACTCCGGCTTTGAGATAGCTTTGGATGAGGAAAAGCTGCGGGGAACTGATGCCTATGAGAAGGCAAAGCAGTATTATACTGGTATCTTTGAGGGAGTTGATGGGAATTTCCTGCCGCCAAGGGATGCTGATGCCTCCGCGGAGGTTCCGGGAGAGGCAAAACTGGTCAGCGGGATTTCTGTGGCTGAAGTAGAAGCATATTGCAAACATCACGACATTACCCTGAATGCTTTCTTCAACGGCGTCTTTGCTCTGGTGCTGTCCAGATATAACTACCGGGATGAGGCGGTTTATACCACTATTTATAACGGCAGAAACGATGCAAGGCTGGCTGACACTGTCAGCATGCTGGTCAAGACGCTGCCGGTGTACTGCAAGACGGAGGGCAGCCTCAGGATTGCAGATATGCTCAAAACCATGAAGAATCATCTCCTTGACAGCATGGCAAATGATTTGTATTCCTTTGGGGAGATTTCCCGTGCCTGCAACCTGTCGGCAGATATTCTGTTTGCTTATCAGGGGGATAATTCTGCCTTTGATACCATTGCCGGGGAACAGGCAGAAAGCTGCCCAATCAGCCTGAACGCGGTGAAAGCACCGCTGTCCGTTGATGTGATGATTTATGACGGCAAGCTTGTCATCACGGCAGAATATCAGAATGACAGGTATGCTAGGGGGACCGTAGATGGCATGCTGGCATGCATGAATAAGGTAACGGAGGAATTTTTACGCAAGACATACATTAAGGATGTCTCCATGCTGTGTGATGCTTCCTATGAGCAGATGGAAGGCTTCAACGCTACTGATTATCCTGTGGCGGAGGTGCCGATACACAAGCTGTTTGAGCGGCAGGCGGAGCTTCATGGGGAAGAAACTGCCGTAATCGCAGATGGCAGGAAGCTTACCTACAGGGAGCTGAACAGCAAGGCAAACAAGCTGGCACACCTTTTGGTGCAGGCAGGGCTGGCTATTGGGGAGGCAGTGGGCCTCATCCTGCCGAGAACTGTGGATGTGCCTGTGGCAGAATACGGTATCTGGAAGGCAGGGGGTGCTTTCCTGCCAATGCTGCCGGATTATCCTGATGACCGTATTGCTTACTGCCTGAAGGATTCCGGGAGCCGCTTTGTGGTGACTACAAAGGCTATCAGGGAAGGGAAAAAGGAGTTGTTTGCCAAGGCTGGCTGCACTGTACTGACAGTGGAGGAGCTGGCAGTCAGTGGCGAGGCGGAGAACCTTAATCTGGATATTCCTGCTGACTCTCTTGCTTACATTATCTATACCTCCGGTTCCACCGGCACGCCAAAGGGCGTGATGATTGAGCATCGCAACCTGTGCAACTTCGTGGATGCAAATCAGAAAAATCACGAAACGCTGAATTTTGTTTCTTATGGCAAAACTGCCTTGTCGGTGGCAGCTATATCCTTTGACTTCTCCCTGATGGAGATGCATATCTCTCTCTGCAACGGCATGACCTTGTGCATGGCAAACGGGGAGGAAATATACAATCCGCTGTCCTTGCTGCGGCTGATTAAGGAACACCATGTAGATGTTATCTCAGGTACGCCGTCCTTTATCTCTAATTTTGTGGATGCACCTGAGGCGAAGGTTCTCAGCCAGGTGAAGATGTACGATTTTGGTGCAGAGGTATTCCCGGAGAAATTGTATGAGAAGCTGCACAGGCTCAGCCCGGAGGCGGTTATCGTCAACGGCTACGGCCCGACGGAAACCACTATCAGCTGTATTTCCAAGGTGCTGGACGGCAGCGGCAGGGTGACCATCGGTACCCCGGCGGCCAATGTCCGTGCCTATATCTGTGACCTGGATGGCAATATCCTGCCTGCCGGTGCCCGAGGCGAGCTGGTTATCTGCGGTGCAGGAGTGGGCAGGGGCTATGTGAACCTGCCGGAGAAGACCGGCGAGGCGTTTATTACCCTGAACGGCAAAAAGGCATACCGCAGCGGTGATATGGCAAGGTATAACCATGCCGGGGAGATTGAGTTCTTCGGCAGGCTGGATAATCAGGTGAAGCTGAGGGGGCTCAGGGTAGAGCTGGATGAGATTTCCAGCGTGATGAGCACCTATCCGTCCGTTACCCATGCGGTTGTTGTTGTCAAGGGTGAGGGACAGCAGCAGTTCCTGTGCGGCTACTATGTGGCAGAGGAGGCAGTCGACAAGGCTGCACTGACGGCACATTTAAAGAAGTCCCTGGCACCGTATATGGTACCGTCTGTGCTGATGCAGCTGGATACCATGCCGCTGAATGCCAACGGCAAGATAAATAAGCGGGCACTGCCGGAGCCAGAGCTTTCTGAGGCTGCGAGGGAGTACGCAGAGCCTGTGTCAGACATTCAGAGGAAGCTGGCAGGGATATTTGCCAAGGCATTGGGCGTGGAAAAGGTAGGCATCACCGATGATTTCTTTGCCCTGGGGGGTACTTCCCTGACAGCATCCAAGGTGGCAATGCAGGCCATGCTGGCAAAGCTGCCGGTTTCCTACGGGGATATTTTTGACAATCCGACAGTGGAGAAGCTGGAACGCTTCGTACTGACCAGGCAGGAACAGGAGATGCAGGAAACTGCCTCGGCGGAGATAACGGCAGATAGCCATGCGATGGCAGTGACAGGTGCTGACAGGGCCCTTGCCCATAATATCAATCAGTATGTGGACGAGGTTGCCCCGGGCAGGCTGGGGGATGTGCTTCTGACAGGCGCCACTGGCTTCCTGGGCATCCATGTGCTGAAGGAACTGCTGGAAAAGACGGACAGTGTAGTGTACTGCCTCATCCGCCGGGGCAAGGCTGCCAGCGTGGAGAAGCGGCTCAAGGGCATGTTCTTCTACTATTTCAGCGAGCCGGTGGAGAAGCTGTTCGGCAGCCGGATTCAGGTGGTTGAGGGTGATATTACCGATGCTGAGCTGGTGGCAGGCCTTGACCGGTACAGCTTTAAGACTGTCATTAACTGCGCCGCCTGCGTGAAGCATTTTGTCAACGATGACATTCTGGACCGCATCAATGTCCAGGGCGTGGAAAATCTGGTGGAGTTCTGCTCCCGGACAGGGAGAAGGCTGGTACAGATATCCACTGTCAGCATCGCAGGCGACAATGTGAATGATAAGTTCCCGGTAGAAAAGAGGCTCCACGAGAATGAGCTGTTCTTCGGGCAGAGCCTGGAAAACAAATATATAGATACCAAGTTCAGGGCAGAAAAGGCTGTGCTGGAAGCTGTGGCAGACGGCAGGCTGGATGGCAAGGTCATCCGTGTGGGCAACCTGATGAGCCGTCACAGCGATGGAGAGTTCCAGATTAACTTTGTCACCAACGGCTTTATGCGTACCCTGCGGGGCTATGCCGCCATTGGCAAGTTCCCTGTATCCAGCATGGATGAGTCGGAGGAGTTCTCCCCGATTGACTGCACCGCCGAGGCTATCGTGCATCTCAGCGGCGTGGACAGCCGGTTTACGGTGTTCCATGCCTGCAACAGCCACCGGGTGCAGATGGGCGATGTGGTCGAGGTCATGAATCAGTGCGGCTTAAAGGTGGATGTGGTTTCCGAGGCTGAGTTTGCCAAGGCACTGGCGGAGGCTCTGGCTGACGAGCAGAAAAACATGCTTGTTTCAGGCCTGATCAGCTATCTTTCTTCCGACAGCCAGAATAACATCAAGTATATCGATTATGACAATGTATTTACCATCAAGGCACTGTACAGGCTGGGCTACAAGTGGCCTATTACGGATGAAAAGTACCTGGGCAATGCCTTTATGGCACTGAAGACGCTGGGCTTTTTCGATGTGGAATGACCTGTGGTAAATTAAAAAAGGAGCATTATTGCGTGGATTTAATTAGAAACAGCAAGATTATTGACATTAAATACAGAGAATTTTTTCTTCCTACTATACTGACTGCCCTGTCCACTTCCTTGATTATTATGGCGGACGGTGTTCTGGTAGGAAATCTGCTGGGTGCCAATGAGTTTGCCGCTGTGAACCTGTGCATCCCGGTCATACAGGTATTTGGCATGATTTCGGAGCTTTTGGGGATGGGCGGCTCCGCCATCATATCCGTTGCCAGGGGCAGGAGGGAAAATCAGAAGGCAAACCGGGCATTTACTGCCGTACTGCTTTTGTTTGCGGTTTCCTGCCTGATTTTGATGACGCCCCAGGTGCTGGCGATGCCGTTCTTTTCCAGCCTGGTAACCCAGGACCCGATATTGTATCCATTTGTGTATGAATACTACAGTATTCTGATTTGGGCTGCGCCTTTTGCCCTTTTTGTGCAGGCTACGGAGTATATCATCAGGGCGGAGGGCAAGCCCCGCATGGCGTCCTTCATCACGGTTTTTGCCAATGTGGTCAACATCCTTCTGGATGTAGTCTTCATGGGCGTATTGGACATGGGCCTGGGCGGTGCGGCACTGGCAACAGTAATCGGCTTTGGCGGGGCTTCTGCCCTGTCACTGGGAACCCTGATTTTCGGGACAAAGACCTTGCAGCTCTGCTTCGAGAACCTGTGGAGCTGCTGCCTGGATATCATTAAGACAGGCCTGCCTGCTGCCATGGGGGTAGGGCTGATTGCCATCAAGCTTTTCTGCCTGAACCATATTGTCATGGCAACAGCGGGCAATAACGGTATGGTGGCATTTTCCATCTGCCTTGCGACCTTGTCACTCTGCACGATGTTCATCACGGCAGCGGCGCAGACCATGATGCCTATTCTCGGCATTTATTATGGCGAGCAGGATTGGACAGGGGCGCGGCTGGTTTTGAAGCGCACCTTTCAGATTATGGTTCTTTGCTCCTTGGTGCTGACATTGTTCCTGGAGGCTGCTCCTGAGGCAATCCTGTTCCTGTATGGCGTGAATGAGGCTGAAACCGTGGCAGTGGCATTGCCTGCCATCAGGATTTATGCCATCAGCCTGGTGGGGGTATCGGTATCCTTCCTGATGATGTATTATTACATGGCGGTGGAGAAACCGAACCTGGCAAATATGATTTCTATTCTCAATGGAGTGGTGTTCATCATTCCTTGTGCCTATGTGCTTTCCAAGGTGATGGGCATTACCGGCGTGTGGCTTTCTTTCCCTCTGGCGGAGCTTCTGACGCTGCTCTATATCTGGGTTATGGCAAAGGGAAAAATGAGCAATGTATATCAGATTAGCGATGAGGAAGCTGCCATTCTGGATATTTCCCTTTTGGGCAAGGAAGACATGGGCGCAGCTGCCTCCAGGCAGGCTATGGATTTTCTGGAGGCTCATGGCATGGAGCATAAGCTCTCCAACAAGATAGGCATTGCCATCGAAGAAATGGTAGAAAACATCTACCGGTATTTCAGTGACAAGAAGGTGCATATAGACCTGCGCCTGGTGGCCAATAAGGAAGGGGTTGTGCTTTCCTTCTGCGATGACGGGCCGGAATTTGACCCGACTGCCTATCAGCCGGAGGAAAAGGATGAATTTGCCATTGACAATATTTTGATGCTCAGGGCTGTCAGCAAGGACATCAAGTATCAGAGAGTCATTGGCCTAAACAAAACACTAATTTACTTTTAAGCTAATAAAACAATCATTATTTGAACTTCCCACATTGTAAGGAGGCACAGTTTTTTTGAGAACTGTGTATGGCAAAGGCTATGTGGGAAGTTTGAATATCTACCCTGATACCGTATATTAATACCATAATAGCAGGAGAGTAAGGAAAATGATTACGTCTATTAAAGATATATGTGCAGTCCGAGGAGTAAGCGTTCAGGATACAGTATATGAAAATTCCTCACAGGAGGTACTGGATTTCAAGGTTTTGTCCGGGGATTTTTATGACTTTGCCGACACGGGAGATGGGAAAAAGATTTTGCGGTACAAAAACTGCCTGGATATTCTTGATTTTGCCATGATTAAGGAGCAGCTGCCTCTGATTGCCAATATACAGTATTCCAAAAGGGAGAGCTTTCCATATTTTTCGGCAGGCCTTGCAGAAATAAAGCAAAAGATTACCATGGGTGAGCAAGTAGCCGTGGAGGGCGGCCCATGCCTGTTTGGTACCAACGAGGTAATGATTGAGGTGGTGCGCAAGGACGGCCGTAAGGATTACTTTGATTACAATACAGGAAAATCCTACCTGGGCGAAGATCAGGAGGGGAATGAGCTTGATTTCGTAGGCTTTATCAGGCTGCATGGGCTGGAGATAAAGGCAGTGCATTTTGAAAACAGGAAAGCAGGATTGACTCCCCAGGAGTGGGCTTTTATCAAGTATCCTTTTGAGATTGCCCGGGAGCTTGCTGCCCCGCTGGTGATACCGATACCTGATATGTCCTATGCAAAATATCTGACGGCTGTTTTGCAGGATGTGGAGGAAGTTGTCAGAAAGGAAGCCCTGGCAGAATTTCGGGCGGTGGGATATGCCATCAGCGACTTGTACCTTGATCTGATAGCGCAGATGAAAGCCTTGCACCAGAATGTCAGGTGCGAGGTAGTTCATGAGCGTGATAAGGAAATCTGCCAGAAGTATTATGAGGCCCGCACGCCTTATATGAGCCGTACCAAAGTAGCACGCAATCTGACAGGCATCCCGGAAAAGTTTGAATCGGTAAAGGACTATGTATCCATGCCGGCACTGCCTTATTATTTGTTTGGCATTAACAACATAATAGAAGTGGACAGCATGGATGAGACAGATTCTTTCCGCAAGTGCAGAAGGGCTCACAAGGGCACAATTAATCTTGCCTGTATTTTATTCCCGGAGCTTTTGTCCACGGACAAGGTTCACAGCATATTTGATGCACCGTGGGATATGAAGGAGTATGGACAATATGTGGTTAAGTGAAAAATTAAAAAAATACTTTTTTTCCAAGGGCTTTATACGGACTGATTTTTTCATTATATTATTGCTTATTCCATTACTTTGCGGTGTGTATCAATACTGGATGCCCTTGGAGGAAGTATTTCAGGTCCATACGGAGATTTCGCTGGGCTATAGTGCCAGGCAGGGGACAGATGGGAATTTTTATGTCCTGGATAATGGCCACGAGCGTTTATTGTGCTTTGATAAAATGGGCAAGGTGCAGTTTACTATAGAGAATCCTGCTGATAGAAAAAGCGAATTGCTGTATATAGATGATTTTGCGGTTACTGATGATGGCATTTATCTTTCTGCCACGGAGTGGGATGGAATGTCCATTGCCAGGGAGGTTATTCTGCATTACGATGGTCAGGGAAAATATGTAGATACCTTGGTGGAGCGTGATTATGCAGAACTGCCTACCAATAAGCACCGTTTTTATGGCATCAGTGTCAAGGACGGGGAAGTGCGTTATGGGGAGTGCCTGTCTGACAGCATTGTGAGCGGTAACATGGAAATCCCCTATGCCAATGCCTTTAACGGGGTAAGCGATATTGTTTTTGCCGATGATGCCATGTATGTGCTGAATAAAAACGGTACAATTCGTATGTTCACGGGAAATGATACCGTTGGTACGGAAATATATTGTTTAGCGGCAGAAAAGGACAAAGATGTTGTCCCGTACAGAATGTCGGCTAATAAATATGGCAGTATTTATTTTACGGATATCAGAAACCAGCAGGTACGGCTGGTTAACAGGCAGACAAAATGCAGTGATGTAGTTTTCAATGAAACAGCTTCCCTGACAGCCAATGTAACAGATGAAAATGAATTGCTGCTTTTGGACGAGGCAGGGCTTTTGGTGGCAAATAATGAAAATGCAAAGACGTACATAAAATATTTAACTTTGCAAAAGAGCGTTGCTGATATTCTGTTCCAGGTAGTATGGTTTTTGGCCTTGCTCCTGTCTGTGGCATTGTCCTTGCTGCTGTTTGCCCGTCTGATATATCAGCTGTCCAAGAAGCAGTACAGTATGCCCCAGATAGTTTCCTTCTGGGTGCTGGGCACTGTATCGGTGATTTCCTTGCTTTTGTGCAGTATGCTGCTTAACTCCTTTGCAGATAGCTACAGGGAAAAAATTGAGGAACAGGTAAAGAGTGCCGCCTATATGGTAGCGAGTCAGACTTCGGGCAGCGATATCAAGCAGATTGAAGCCAAAGGGGGCTTTGGCGGGGAGGCCTATAACCGTCTGTGCCATCTGATGGAGCAGTCTTTTGCCAATGATGTTGCTTTTTATAAGCAGCTGTACTGCAATATCCTGAAGCTTTCCGAGGATGGGCAGGATGGGTATGCTGTTGCCTATCTTGACCAGTCCATAGGTGCCTATTTTCCCCTGAATGAAGTGGAAAAAGAAGAACTGGTAAAGGTATACCAAACCGGGGAGGCAGTCTGGAATCAGGAAGTGAATGATATATCCGGCACATACCTGTCCGTCAAGGTGCCGGTGTACGATGCGCAGGGCGCTGTCTGCGGTGCGGTGGCGGTAGGGGTAGAAACCTATGTGATTACGGACACCATACAGGCCATGCTGATCCATATCCTGATATCCATTGCTATTTTGCTGATGCTGGTATGGCTCATCTCCGTGGAAGCAATGTCCTTTGCCAATAACTATGATATTTACAAGAAAAATGTAGCGGCCGGGGAGCCGGATGTTTTGCCGGGACATTTGCTGAGATTATTGGTGTTCCTGGTGTTTGTGGCATACAATATGACAGCTACCTTCCTGCCGGTCTACCTGATGAGGACAACGGATGCTTTCCCGGCTGCCATGCGGGAAATGGCGGCTGCTTTGCCCATTACGATTAATATCTTCCTCATCGGCGTTATGTCGCTGCTCTGTGCAAATCTGGTGAGGAAATTTGGCATAAAGAAAATCATGGCAATTTCTGCCCTATGTGCCTTTGCAGGCAATCTCTGCATTTTTCTCCTGCCGGATTTTTATATGATTTGTTTTGGCCTGGTGCTGGACGGCATAGGCGTGGGTATGGTTACCAATGCTATATATGTAATGCTTACCTATATCAAGGATGAGGTAAACAGGACCTGGGGCTTGACGGCTTATAATGGTGCCTGCCTTTCCGGCATCAATTTCGGCATGATGCTGGGCTCCATGCTGGCTATTACGGTAGGGCAGCACATGGTATTTTGCATTGTGGCAGTAACCTGGCTGCTGATGGTATTGCTGTCGGGCAATCTTGTCAGGCAAATGGAGGGCATGACCGGGCATGGAGAAATGGAAGCGGATGCATCCGGTGATCCTGAAGCGCAAGCAAGTATATCCAGCTGGCGTTTCGTGACAAGTAAATCAGTCCTGAGCTTTATGGCCCTGGTACAGAATCCATATATTATCTTTGGCAGTTTTGTCTTCTATTATGTGCCGATATATTGCAGTGACCACGGCTACAGTGAAACTGTTTGTTCTATTCTGATTATGCTGTATTCTCAAGTTGCGGTACTGGGCAGTGACAGGCTTACGGCATGGATGAGCAAAATTACCGGCCATTATGCCATGTATCTGGCTATGGGCATGAACATAGCTGCCCTGCTGGTGTTCGCATCCTTTGATAATATGCCGGGGCTGGTGGTTGCCTTGCTGGTGATGGGCATCAGTGCCGCTTATGGCAAGCCGGTACAGCAGAACTATTATCTGGGGCTGGATAGGGCAAAGCAGTATGGAGAGGATAAGTCCATTGGAATTTACAATTTCACAGAAAATATTGGCGAGTCCCTCGGACCGATGGTGTTTGGACGCATGATGATAAGTGCAAACTTTTCGGTGGCTTTGAAGCTGTTCTGCTGCATTGTCGCCGGTGCAGGTTTCATACATTATATCATTTGCAGGAAGGAGTTTAGGAATGGTAGGAAAAAGCAATAAATATAAGCATCCTTTGGGCAGAAAAATTTTAGTTGGCTGTGCAGTTTTTATTATATTTTTGTGCTTCATACTGGGAGCATTTGGTGTGGTGAACTATTCCAAGGGCATGATTGGGAGATATGAAAGCTACATGGCTGGTATACTGCATTATACCCTGACGGAAATTGACGGGGACGCCTTGGAAGAATGCATTAATTCAGGCAAAACAAATGCCAGCTATGACAGGGTGCAGGATGTGCTGGACCGCATCAAGGAAAAGTATGACATTGAATTTATTTATATAGTCAAGCCATTAAATACTGATGCGATGGATAACATGATGAATGTTATGGCGGGAGCTACTGCTTATGAGAAGGAGCATGAAAAGGATTCCCTGGTATCGCTGGGGCAGTATACAGGGGAGGCCTATTCCCCGGAGGTGGCTGAAAACTACTTAAAGGGCATGATGGCAGGCAGTGAGAAAATCACCTATTTCAGCAACACCACAGAGTTTGGCCATGATTATACCGCCCTTGTGCCGATAATGAATTCCAAGGGGGAAGCTGTGGCAATTCTGGCGGTGGATATTTCCATCAATGAAATATGGAATGTACTTACGAAATACATCATCAGTATAGGGTCTGTAATGTGCGTACTCATTGCCATTTTCCTGACAGGCTTATACAAGTGGCTCAGCAAGAGGGTTATTGTGCCTATTTCCCAGATACAGGTATCAGCAGAGAAGTTTGTGGAAAGCAGCCATGGGCAGGAAGACCCTGATAAGATAATCTTTGAAAATCCGGGGATTAAATCCGGGGATGAAGTGCAGGCATTGTCTGAGGCTTTGGTAACAATGGCGTCGGATTTGAAAAAATACATGAAGAACCTGATGCTGGAAACAAAGGAAAAAGAGCGCATAGGGGCAGAGCTGGGGGTAGCGACCCATATTCAGTCTTCTATGCTGCCGTGTATTTTCCCTGCCTTCCCTGGCAGAGATGAAATCGATATTTATGCTACCATGACACCTGCCAAGGAAGTGGGCGGTGATTTCTATGACTTATTCATGGTGGATGACAGGCATCTGGCCATTGTCATGGCGGATGTTTCCGGCAAGGGGGTTCCGGCAGCGTTGTTTATGGTCATCGGCAAGACCTTGATTAAGGACCACACAGTGCCGGGCAGGAACCTTGGGGAGGTTTTTACAGAGGTAAACAATATTCTTTGCGAATCCAATGACAACGGCATGTTTATCACGGCCTTCGAGGGCGTGCTTGACCTGGTAACTGGTGAGTTCCGCTATGTCAATGCCGGCCATGAGAAGCCGTTTATCTACCGCAAGGGCAAGGGGTATGAGGAATACAAGACCCGGGCGGGCTTCGTGCTGGCAGGTATGGAGAACATCAAATACAAGGAGCAGGTTATTCAGCTGGAGGTAGGAGACAAGATTTTCCAATACACGGACGGCGTTACGGAGGCAACGGACAAGGACAATCAGCTGTATGGCATGGATAGGCTGAATAATGTGCTGAACCTGAAATGTGCAGAGTGCAGCCCGGAGGAGACCTTGAAGCTTGTGAAGGAAGATATAGATGCTTTTGTAGGAGGGGCAGACCAGTTTGATGATATAACTATGCTGTGCCTTGAATATGCCAGGAAAATGGAGGAATGACCTATGAAGGAGATAACCTTGGAGGCAACCGTGGAAAATATAGGTGTGGCAACGGATTTTGTGGAGGAATTTTTGGATGAAATAGCTTGTCCGCTGAAAGCCAAAATGCAGCTGAATATTGCCATAGACGAGCTGTTTGGCAACATAGCCCATTATGCCTATCAGGGCGGGGAGGGGAAGGCAACCGTTCAGGTGGAAGTGCTGGAAAATCCCCGGGCGGTCTGCATTACCTTTATAGATAGCGGTGTGCCATATAATCCCCTGGAAAAAGCGGACCCTGATATCACCCTGTCTGCGGAGGACAGGTCCATCGGCGGACTGGGCATCTTCATGGTGAAGAAAAACACGGATGATATGCAGTATAGCTATTGCGAGGGACGGAACCGGCTGAAGATAATCAAGTGTATTTGATTAATGACGTAATTTCTGTATGATACCACTTGCTTGTATTAAGATATAGGCAGGTGGTATTTTTGGTTTATGATAAGTATTTTTGTGGTAGTCTTAAAAATAATTTACCTATTAGGTTAATTGATTTTGTTGACATAGAGTGCTGAAGCTGATAGAATAGATTTACCTAATAGGTAATTTATTACAGGAGGTATTTCTATGGCTAGAAGTAAAAGTTATATAGCAACGCCGCCTGGAGCTACTATTAAAGAGCAGCTAAATGATAGAAGGATGAGTCAGAAAGAATTTGCGGCTAGAATGGATATGTCTGAGAAACATATTAGCAAGCTAATTAATGGCGAAGTACAGCTTACTCCTGATTGTGCGGTACGATTGGAAATGGTACTTGGAGTACCAGCGAAGTTTTGGAGTAATTTGGAAAGTATATACAGAGAGAAGCTGGTCAAAGTGGAAGCTGAGAATGTTATGGAGCAGGACGAGGCAATTGCAAGGCAATTGCCTTATGGCGAAATGGCAAAGTATGGCTGGGTTCCAGCAACCAGGAATATTAAGGAGAAGGTTATTAATCTCAGGAAATATTTTGGTGTTGTTAAACTATCATTACTTGAGAATAACCAGATAACAAGGATTGCATGCCGTAGATTGGCATTTACTGCAAAAGGTGATTTGGCACTTATTGCTTGGGTGCAAAGAGCGAAAATTGTTGCTCGCGATGTGAATACAGAACCTATAAATGTCAAAGGTCTTATCAATAAACTGGACGAGATTCGTAATATGACATTGATGCCACCGCAGCAATTTTGTTCAAGATTAAAGAAGCTACTGTCAGAATATGGTATAGTATTAGTTTTTTTGCCTCATCTGAAGGGATCCTTTTTGCATGGAGCAACATTTATGGAGGGGAATAAAATTGTATTAGGCTTGACTGCGCGAGGAAGTGATGCCGATCGTTTTTGGTTTAGTTTGTTCCATGAATTTGGCCATATTATTCTCGGGCATATAGGGAATATTGATGGTACGACTGACCAAGATGAAAATGCTGCAGATGAATGGTCAAGGGATAAGCTGATTCCAGCGGTTGCCTTTAATAGATTCAAAGAAAATCAGGTATTCTCGTTGGACAATGTAATTGCATTTGCAAAATCGGTGGGAATAGCACCAGGAATTGTGGTTGGCAGATTACAGAATGAGGGGAAAATACAGTATAATATGCTTAACGAATTAAAAGAGCATTATGCTATAACAATGTAAAAAATTTTTATGGCAGGTTCAGTTGTGTGATAACGAGAAGGAATAAGGCATGGGGAAAATAATAAATTCTTATCAGCTATGTCAACCGGGGGCAGGCGGTGTATTAAAGCCTTTGATATACGGCAATCCTGATGAAGATACTCAGTTTACTATGTTTGTAACCATAGCTGAAAGACTGCCGGAAAAGACCATTCAGGAAGAACAAAATTTGCTGATGTATTACGATATCAGCTTGGGCAGAGTATAAGTTTTTATGTATGTATATTTCTGGAAAGAGCGTGATATAAAATGAAGTATAGCGTAAAAAAAATTGGTAATATGTCTGTAAAAGTTATCATTAATGAGGATATGTCTTCTTGTGAGGGAAGCATTAGTAGTAGTGATGCTGAAATGGATAAACGTGCAGTAGCTGCTGTTAGGTCAGCTATTTATAGAGCTAAAGTATGCAAAAAACCGATAGCAAGATATGATGTTGCTACAAAAAGAGCATTTTTAGAATTTGCTGATGGGAGCAGAAAATATGTCGACTAAAAAACCGATGGTTTTGGTTATAGCTGGTCCAAATGGTTCTGGCAAAAGTACTTTTACACAATATTTTGAAAAAATTGGTGAATATACAAACGCTGATGATATTGTTGCTGCGACAGGAATATCAAGAAATTATTGGAAATATGTGATATTTTGCATGTTTATGATAACACGTTAGAACCTTTTAGGATTATTCGTAAACATAAAGACTATATATCCATCTATGCCAACTCTTTGTGGAGTGAAGAAGAAATATTAGCTCTTATGTAGTAATTTTATGTATGTTGAAGATTAGCACATATTCACTGTAAAAAATGTATTTATAAATCAAAAGAACGTTGCATTTTTTGTAATCACATGCTATAATACGTGTGAATAATGAGGAGAGGGGGTGCAGCTGTGTATCGTGTTGCCATGGAAAGGCTGCTGAAATGGAAAGCAGGCAGGCGGCGTAAGCCGCTAATTATTGAAGGTGCAAGGCAGGTTGGCAAGACCTGGCTGATGAAGGAATTTGGTAAAAGCGCATACAGGGATACTGTTTATATTAACTTTGACTCCAATTCGAGAATGGCGGAGCTGTTTGCTTCTGATTTGGACACTGACCGCCTGATTATGGGGCTGGAGCTGTATGTCGGCCGCAAAATTGATTCAGATAATACATTATTGATTTTTGATGAGGTACAGGAGGTGCCAAGAGCATTGGCATCCCTCAAGTATTTTTACGAAAATGCCCCGCAATATCACATTGTATGTGCCGGTTCCCTTCTCGGCATAGCCCTGCATGAAGGCACATCGTTTCCAGTGGGGAAGGTAGACTTTTTAAAACTCTATCCGTTGTCCTTTAAGGAATTCCTAATGGCAACGGAAAAAGAACGCTTTGCAGAGCTTCTGGATATGCAGGATTTTGATATGATTGCAAGCTTCAGGCAGACATATATTGATGCCTTGAAGCAGTATTACTTCGTGGGCGGCATGCCGGAAGCAGTGCAAAGCTTTGCGGAAAACAAGGATTTTAATGAAGTCCGTGATATTCAAAAGCGGATTCTGGCCGCCTACGAGCAGGATTTTTCCAAGCATGCTCCCCATGAAATTGTCCCGAAAATTCGCATGCTGTGGAACAGCATTCCCTCCCAGCTGGCAAAAGAAAATAAGAAATTTCTTTATGGCCTTGTCCGGGAGGGGGCTCGTGCCAAGGAATATGAAACGGCAATCATGTGGCTTTCTGACTGCGGGCTTGTTTACAAGGTGAGCCGGGTAAATCAAGCGGGGATGCCGTTGAAGGCATATGAGGATTTAAAGGCGTTTAAGCTGTTCATGGTGGATGTGGGCTTGCTTGGCTGCATGACAGGGCTTCGCCAGCGCACCTTGCTTGATGGAAATGACCTGTTTACTGAGTTCAAAGGAGCCTTGACTGAACAATATGTCTGTCAGCAATTGAAAACTATTGAGGATTTGGGGATTTATTACTATACCAATGACAGAGGTTCCTGCGAGGTTGATTTTGTTGTTGATACAGGTGAGCAGATTGTCCCGGTTGAAGTGAAGGCGGAGGTTAATCTCAGGGCTAAGAGCCTGAAAACTTATCAGGAAAGATTTTCGCCTGAGATTTCTGTTCGTACATCTATGGCTGATTTCAAAAAAGAGGCCTGGCTGGTAAATTTGCCGCTGTATGGAATTGAGCAGCTTGCAAAGCTGGCGGAAGACGGTATGAGCAAATGAACAATAATAACAGCAATAACAGCAATAACATAAATAATCGCAATAAAGGCAAAAATGACAATGGCGGCAGCGAGGCCACCGGCATGAAAATCATCGCCCGCATCCGCAATGATTTTCCCAGCAAGTTCGGCATTCCCCGGCAGAGCGGTGTGGTCAGGGAGCTGACGGGGCGCATCGTTTTTGAGCCGGAGTACAGGAATCCTGATGCCCTGCGGGGGATAGAAGGCTTTGATTATCTGTGGCTTATCTGGCAGTTTTCGGAAGCGGTGCGGGATAAATGGTCGCCCACGGTGCGTCCGCCTATTCTGGGGGGCAATACCAGGATGGGGGTGTTCGCCACTCGTTCACCCTTCCGTCCCAATGCCATAGGCCTTTCCAGTGTCAGGCTGGAGGGGGTGGAGCTCCATACCCCGGAGGGGCCTGTGCTGCATGTCAGCGGGGCGGATCTGATGGATGGTACGCCGATTTTTGACATCAAGCCGTATCTTGCCTATGTGGACAGCCATCCTGAGGCGGCTCAGGGCTTCCGGGGGGAGGGCTGGAAGCGGCAGCTGCAGGTGGAATTTGCTGACGGGCTTTTGGCAAGGGTGCCGGAGGAGAAAAGGAAGGGCTTGCTGGGGGTATTGACCAATGATCCCCGGCCTACCTATCACGATGATGAGGCGCGTGTCTACGGCATGCCCTTTGGCAGCCAGGAAATCAAGTTTCGCGTGGCGGAAGATAAGCTGATAGTGGTGGATGTGATAAATTTTTAAGTTTTTTTCAAAAAAGTGTTGACAAATGACTCAGTTTTCTATATAATTTCAATTGTTGTCACGCAAGTAGGAAGTGAGGCAAACGGCCCGGTAGTTTAGTTGGTTAGAATGCCGCCCTGTCACGGCGGAGGTCAGGGGTTCAAGTCCCCTTCGGGTCGCCATTTTCTTCTTGCCGGGACAGCAGTTGGAGATGCGGAAATAGCTCAGTTGGTAGAGCATCACCTTGCCAAGGTGGGGGTCGCG
>JBJDWY010000035.1:0-17352 GCA_051866255.1 Anaerovibrio sp.
AGCCGTGCCAAGATGAGCGGCGGCGACAAGGTAAAGGTGCATTTTTCCGATGTGGCAGGTGCTGACGAGGCAAAGCAGGAGCTGCAGGAGGTTGTGGAGTTTTTGAAGCAGCCCAAGAAGTTTAATGAGCTGGGGGCAAAAATCCCTAAGGGCGTACTGCTTTTCGGCCCTCCGGGCACAGGCAAGACCTTGCTGGCCAAGGCGGTTGCCGGTGAGGCAGGGGTGCCTTTCTTCTCCATCAGCGGTTCTGACTTTGTGGAGATGTTTGTGGGCGTGGGTGCTTCCCGTGTCCGCGATTTGTTTGACCAGGCCAAGAAGCATGCTCCGTGCATCGTGTTCATCGATGAGATTGATGCGGTGGGACGTCAGCGTGGCGCAGGCCTGGGGGGCGGCCATGACGAGCGGGAGCAGACCCTGAATCAGATGCTGGTAGAGATGGACGGCTTTGCTGCCAACGAAGGCATCATCATCATCGCGGCCACCAACAGGCCGGATATTCTGGATCCGGCACTTCTGCGGCCGGGACGCTTTGACCGCCAGATTGTGGTGGACAAGCCTGATGTGAAGGGGCGCCTGGCTATCCTGAAGGTGCATATTAAGGGCAAGCCTATTGCCAAGGATGTGGATCTGGATGTGCTGGCTCGCAGGACGCCGGGCTTTACCGGTGCTGACCTCAGCAACCTGGTGAACGAGGCGGCTCTTTTGGCAGCCCGTCGCAACAAGAAGAGCATCTTCATGTCCGAGCTGGAGGATTCCATCGAGCGTGTTATCGCCGGTCCTGAGCGAAAGTCCAAGGTCATGAGCGATAAGGAGAAGCGGCTGACGGCGTACCATGAGGGTGGCCATACCCTGGTGGGCATGCTGCTGCCGAATGCTGATCCTGTCCACAAGGTAACGATTATCCCTCGTGGCAGGGCAGGGGGCTATACCCTGATGCTGCCAAAGGAGGACCGCTCCTACGCCACCCGGGGCGAGCTTCTGGATAAGCTGAAAACCCTGATGGCAGGCCGTGTGGCGGAGGAAGTGGTGCTGAAGGAAATCAGCACCGGCGCTCAGAACGATATCCAGCGCGCCACCCAGATGGCACGGAGCATGATCATGGAATACGGCATGAGCAAGCACCTGGGGCCTATAGCCTTTGGGGAAAGCAGCGACCATCAGGTATTTTTGGGCAGGGATCTGAATAACCAGCGGAATTATTCCGAGGAAATTGCCTCAGATATTGACCGGGAGGTCTACAAGCTGATTACTTCCGCCTATGAGGAATGCCGCATTATCCTGTCTGACAATATCGAAAAGCTGCATGCTATTGCCGCAGCCCTGATTGAGAAGGAAACCCTTGAGGCGGATGAGCTGAAGGATATCGTGGGCTTTGGCAATGTAACCGAGAAGGAAGACCAGGATGACAATCGCAGGGATGAGGAGGACGAGGACAATACCGCCACCCCCTTGCTGATGCCTCTGGAGGAGGAAGCTCCGGCAGCCGTGCAGGAGCGTGCCAGGGAAAAGGAGCCGGTGCCGGTGGACGTGACCAACCCGGAGCCTAACCTGAATACGTCCATGAAGGAATAAGCTTCAGGGATTAAGTTTGGAAGAAGAAAATTTCACATAAATGAAATTTAATGCCATCCTATCAAGATGGTTGTGAGATGAAAAGGCGGCATTGGTTTTATCCATGCCGCTTTTTGATTTTTTCAAGGAGAGGGGTATATTTATGAGTGAGATTATTCTGGAGTACACGAGGGCAGGCCATGTGGAGAATATCCACCGGGCCGATGTGGTAGCAGTCAACTGCAAGGGTGATATTCTGAAGGAGGCTGGCAATGGCAGGCTGCCTATGTTTTGGCGCAGTGCCGCCAAGCCTTTTCAGGCCCTGGCCTTTGTGAAGAACGGCGGGCTGGAGAAATACGGCCTCACTGACAGGGAACTGGCATTTCTGGTGTCCTCCCACAGCGGTGAGCCTTTCCATGTGGAGCTGGTGCAGGGGATACTGGCTAAGCTGGGGCTGACTACTGATGTGCTGAACTGCGGTGCGGCCCGGCCTATGAGCGGCAAGGCCAATGTGGAGCTCATCAAGAAGGGGGAGCGGCCTCAGGCGGTGCACAACGCCTGCTCCGGCAAGCATTCCCAGATTCTTGCCCTGTGCCAGATGATGGGGCTGCCGGTGGAGGACTACATCAAGCCTGACCATCCGGCACAGAAGGTGATTTTCCAGCATGTGGCCATGGCATCCTGCATGCCGGAGGACAAGCTGGAAATTGGCATTGACGGCTGCGGCGTGCCGGTATTCTATCTGCCTCTTGACCATATGGCAAGGGCCTATGCCCGCCTGGGCAGCCCTGATAAGGGGGAATGGGGCGAGTACGAGGCTGCGGCAAGGACCATCCGTGATGCTATGGCTGCCCATCCTGATGCCCTGGCAGGTACCGGCCGTATCGATACAGCTATTTCCCAGGTGACTAAGGGCAGGGTAATCGCCAAGATTGGCGCGGATGCAGTGTACTGCATGGCTGTGAAGGATGAGGATATGGGCATTGCCTTCAAGGTGGAGGACGGTGACTACGGTGCTGTAAATCCTGCTGTCATGGCGGTGCTGAAGTACATGGACATCCTGACCAGGGATGAGTACGACCAGCTTCTTGTCAAGTATCCGCCGGTGCTGAAAAATCATCGGGGCGATGTGATTGGCACCATCGAGTACAAGCTGTAAGCTATAATTTTCACTGTATAATTGCATAGCTGCATAATTGTATAATGGCGCAACACCATAATTGTATAACTGTGTAATCATATCATGACATAGAGGAGGCGCGTGATGCGTTCCAAAATTCTTGAACTGCTGCGTTCACAGCAGGAGGGGTGTATTTCCGGCGAGGAAATCGCCAGCCGCCTGGGGGTATCCAGGACGGCTGTCTGGAAGCACATCAAGGAGCTGAAGGCAGCAGGCTACAATATTGAAAGCAGGGCACGGAGCGGCTACTGCCTGACGGGAACGCCCGACAAGCTGCTGCCGGAGCTGATAACCCACAACCTGCCTACAAAGCTTTTGGGGCAGTCTGTCATCAGCTTCGAGGACATTCCCTCCACCAATGACGAGGCCAAGAAGGCTGCAGCTGTCGGTGCTGACGAGGGCACGGTGGTGGTCAGCGAGATGCAGAGCACCGGCAAGGGGCGGCTGGAACGTAGTTTTTTCTGCCCTCGGGGCGGCGTGTGGTTTTCCGTCATTCTCCGGCCGCCTTTTTTGCCCCAGGAGGCGCCTAAGTGCACCCTGCTGGCAGCAGTGGCAGTGGCAAAGGCCATGCAGGAGCTGGGGCTTGAGGCAGGCATCAAGTGGCCCAACGACATTTACTGCCAGGGGCGCAAGCTGACAGGCATCCTTACGGAGATGAGTGCCGAGATGGACAGGATAAACTATGTGGTCATCGGCACCGGCATCAATGTGAATATTCCATTGCAGAGCTTCCCAGAGGAATTGCAGGACAAGGCTGGCTCCATGTCCCATCTGCTGGGGCATGAGGTGGATCGGGTAGCATTTTTGCAGCGGGTGCTGCAGCACATGGAGGCCTTGTACATTGATGTGCTGAAAAACGGCTTTGACGGGCTGCTGGAGCAGTGGAGGCAGCATTCCATTACCCTGGGGCAGGAAATTAACGTGCTGGGGGTGCAGGAGACCTTCGCCGGGGTGGCAAAGGATATTGACGCTGACGGGGCGCTGCTGGTGGAGACACCTGGGGGACTGCGCCGGGTGCTGGCAGGGGATGTATCCATCCGGCCAAGCAAGTAGACAGATATAGAAAGATATAAAGCAAGATGATTTGGGGGATTTTATGCTCTTAGTAATAGATATTGGCAACAGCAATATTGTCATGGGAACCTATATTGGCAAGAAGCTGCAGCACCATTGGCGTATTTCTACTGACCGCCAGAAAACCAGTGATGAGTACGGATTGCTTTTGGAGGGCATTTTCCGGCATCACAATTTTGGCATGTCCGATATTGATGCGGTGATTATTTCTTCCGTTGTGCCGCCTCTGGTTATCCCGATGGAGAAGATGTGCGAGCGCTATTTCCATCTGAAGCCATTGGTGGTGGGGCCTGGTATCAAGACGGGCATCAAGCTGAAATATGAAAATCCAAGGGAAATCGGTGCAGACCGTATCGTGAACGTGGTAGGAGCATATGAGCAGTACGGCGGGCCGCTGATCGTCATCGATATCGGTACTGCCACCACCTTTGATGTGGTGGATACCAATGGCGATTTCCTTGGGGGTGTGATTTCCCCGGGATTAGGAACAGCTGCCGAGGGGCTTTTTCAGCGGGCTGCCAAGCTGCCCCGCATCGAGCTGGTGACGCCGAAGAACATCATCTGCCGCAATACCATCAACGGCATGCAGGCAGGGCTGATTTTTGGCTTTGCCGGGCATATTGATGCCATCGTGCACCGCATAAAGAAGGAGTACGGCAGGGAGATGGAAGTAGTGGCCACCGGCGGCTTTGCCAAGATGATTGCCAAGGAGTCTACCACTATCGACAGGATTGATTATTTCCTTACCCTGACGGGCCTGCGTGCCCTGTATGAGAGGAATCAGTGATGCGGATAGGTGATTTTGAGTTTGCATATCCGGTGTTTTTGGCACCTATGGCAGGGGTGACCGATACGCCTTATCGGATACTGGCCAGGGAGATGGGCTGCCCCCTGGTGTATTCGGAGATGGTCAGCGATAAGGGCATTAACTATCGCAACGAGCATACCCTGAACATGCTGAATACGGAGCCGGAGGAACGCCCCATGGCCATGCAGCTTTTTGGGGCGGAGGCGGACAGCGTGGCAAGGGCGGCAGAGTATGTGGCAGGCCTGGGCTGTGCGGATATTCTTGATTTTAATATGGGCTGCCCGGCTCCCAAGGTGGTGAAGAACCATGAGGGCTCCGCCATGCTGAAAAATCCTGAGAATGCCTACAGGGTGCTGAAGGCACTGGTGGGAGCAGTGGATATGCCGGTGACGGTCAAGATGCGCATCGGCTGGGATGAGCAGCATATCAACATCATGGAGATGGCGCAGCTGGCCCAGGAGGCAGGAGCTGCCGCTATCGCCATTCACGGCAGGACCCGGGAGCAGTTCTACCGGGACCGGGCGGACTGGGAAATTATCGGCAGGGTGCGTGCAAGCCTGCGGATTCCCGTGATAGCCAACGGTGATGTGAGGAATGTGCAGGATTTGGCAAAAATCCGTCAGGTGACAGGCTGCGAGGCGGTGATGGTGGGCAGGGCGGCTCAGGGCAACCCCTGGATTTTCCGCCAGCTGACCGAGTATTTGAAGACGGGAGCCGTCCTGCCGGGGCCTACCATTGAGGAACGTAAGGAAGTAATTATCCGCCACCTGGATATGCTGCTGAAGTTCAAGGGGGACTATATCGGCCCTAGGGAAATGCGCAAGCATGCCACCTGGTACACCAAGGGCATCAAGGGAAGCGCGGAGCTTCGCTGCCTCTTTAATCAGGCCGTGTGCCGGGATGATTTTTTGCGTATTCTGGACAAGATGAAATAACAGTAAGAAAATAATCGAGGTAATTTTGATGGCAGAGGAAAAGATAGAGACCATGGAAAACAAGGATAAGAAGGAAAAGGCTGTCTGGAACAGCTATACAGAGGCTGAGAAGGAGGCCCTGGCCAGCCTGAATGAAAACTACAAGGCTTTTCTCAGCAGCTGCAAGACGGAGCGTGAGAGCACCGAGGAAATTATCCGCCAGGCACGGGCAAAGGGCTATCGCGATTTGCAGGAGATTATTGACGGCGGTGAAAGCCTGAAGCCGGGGGATAAGGTGTATGCCGTCTGCATGAAGAAGGCTGTTGCCATGTTCAATATCGGTACCATGTCCCTGGAAAAGGGCATGGCTATCCTGGGAGCACACATCGATACCTGCCGCCTGGATTTGAAGCAGAAGCCGCTGTACGAGGATGGCGGCATGGCTTATTTTGATACCCATTATTACGGGGGCATCAAGAAGTACCAGTGGGTTACTTTGCCCCTGGCACTGCATGGCGTGGTGGTGAAGAAGGATGGCAGCGTGGTGAAGGTGGTCATCGGCGAGAAGGAGGATGATCCTGTTTTCTGCGTGACTGACCTTCTAATCCATCTTTCCCAGAAGCAGATGGAAAAGAAGGCTACAGTGGTGGTGGAGGGTGAGGACCTTGATGTTCTCATCGGCAGCCACCCGCTGGAGGGCAAGGAAAAGGATGCTGTCAAGGCAGGCATCCTTGAGCTTCTGAAGGCGCAGTACGGTATTGAGGAGGATGATTTCATCTCCGCGGAGCTGACTATGGTACCTGCCGGCAGGGCAAGGGATTTGGGCATTGACCGCAGCATGGTGCTGGCTTACGGCCATGATGACCGGGTGTGTGCCTATACTTCCCTGGCTGCCATGCTGGAGGTGGACCAGGTGGAGCGCACCTCCTGCTGCCTGTTGGTGGACAAGGAGGAAATTGGCAGCGTAGGCGCCAGCGGCATGCAGTCCCGGTTCTTTGAGAATGCGGTGGCAGAAATCCTTCATGCTCTGGGGGGCTACAGCGGCCTTTCCACCCGTCGCTGCCTGGCAAACTCCTATATGCTGTCCTCAGATGTCAGCTCCGCCTTTGACAGCCTCTATGCCAGTGCCTACGACAAGAAGAACTGCGCCTACCTGGGCAAGGGCATGGTGCTGATGAAATTCACCGGCTCCAGGGGCAAGTCCGGCTCCAATGATGCCAGTGCAGAATACCTGGGCAGGCTCCGGGCAGTGCTGGACAAGCACAAGGTCAGCTTTCAGACAGCGGAGCTGGGCAGGGTTGACCTGGGGGGAGGCGGCACTATCGCCTACATCATGTCCCTCTACGGCATGAATGTCATTGACAGCGGCGTGGCGGTGCTGAGCATGCACGCACCTTGGGAGGCTGTCAGCAAGGTGGATGTGTACGAGGCCTACAAGGGGTATAAGGCATTCTTGCAGGAAATTTAATTTGCCAGTGCAGGCTTTTAAATTTTCTGGAAGTGTTTTTGGGAGCTGTAAAAAAAAGAAGTGGTTTTTATGACGGAATTTTTGATACGGAAATTTGTTAAAGATTTTGATAATGTGAATAATTCCCGGGTGCGGAAGGGATATGGACTTTTAAGCGGCAGTGTGGGCATCTGCGTGAATCTGCTGCTCTGTACTATGAAGCTGGTGACAGGCTTTGTCAGTGGTTCTGTGGGGATTATTGGCGATGGCATCAACAATCTTTCAGATGCGGGAAGTTCCGTTGTGACCATGCTGGGGCTGAAGATGTCCGCCAAGCCGGCAGACGAGGAGCATCCCTACGGCCACGGGCGCATCGAGTATATTGCCGCCCTGATTATTGCCGGGATAATCCTCCTGGTGGGCTTCGAGCTCCTCAAGACCTCGGTGGGAAAGCTGATGGCGCCGGAGCCGGTGGAGGTTTCGGCTCCAGCCTTGGCTGTTATGGTGTTCTCAGTGGTGCTGAAGATGTGGCTGGGGGCATTTAACAGGTATCTGGGCAAAAAGACGGATTCTCCGGCCTTTAATGCGGTGGCTATGGACAGCATGAGCGACTGCGTGGCCACCTCCGTGGTTATTGCCTGCCTGCTGGTTTACTGGTGGACAGGCTATAACCTGGATGGTGCCGCCGGCGTTGTGGTGGGCGTGTTCATCATGTACAGCGGCTGGGGGGCTGCCAGCGAGACATTGCAGCCAATCCTGGGCAAGCCTGCGGATCCGGAAATCCTGGGCAGGATTATGGAGATTGCTGTCAGGGACAGGCGGGTGCTGGGAGTGCATGATGTGATGGCTCACAGCTACGGGCCGGGGAATGTTTTTGCTTCCCTGCATATAGAGGTGACTTCTACCATGAAGCTTCTGGAAGCTCATGCCGTTGCCAGCCATCTGGAGCACGCCATTGAGAAGGAGCTGGATATTCATGCCATCGTGCATGTGGACCCGAAGCTGGTGGGGGATCCCGAGTTTGATGCCCTGCTGGAAAATCTTGCAGAGGTGCTGAAGGATATTGACGGCAGCCTGAGCATGCATGACGTGCATATTTTCCACGGCAGCCGCCTGGTGTTTGATGTGGAGGTGCCTTATAGCTACCCGGCAAGCGATGAGGAGCTTACAGAGCGGATCGTGGCAGCTATGGAGGCAAGGGAGCCTGATTACAGCGTATCGGTAAAGCTGGATAGAATGTAAGGCAAAGTCTTGTCATGGGGCAGGCGGTGAAGCCGATAAACTGCTGGCCGGTTCCATAAAAGAGCAAAAAAAGACTGTCCGCAACTTGTATCGGACAGTCATACAGGGGAATATGGATTATCTGCCGCTGCAGCCCGGAGTTTTTTTGTTGGGTAGCTTGCCGGGGCAGCAGCAGTGGGAGAGCTGTTATTTTATATCTGCCTTCCAGAGGCCGTGCAGGTTGCAGTAAGCAAAGATGCTCTCAACTTGCTCACCCTGGTTTAGGGTGAAGGTTACCTCCGGCGAATTGGCAGGGCAGAGGACTTTTCTGTGGATGCCGTGGTTTGTCTTGAGGACAATCCAGCCAATGAAGTGCTCTGGCACCATAGGATGCGGCACGGAGCCAACTGCTACTTTTACGATGTTGCCTATCAGATTGCAGACAGGCACATGCTTCTCCTGGGAAGCATCTACGGAACCAGGCACAAGCTGCTTCATTTTCTGGCCGCAGCAGGTCAGTGGTGCACCTGAGTCATTAATCATCTCTACGATGTTGCCGCATTGCTCGCAATAATAAAACTTTGGTGTCATGGGGTATCACTCCTTTTCCTATACGGTTGTATGGTTATCAGGCTTAAATTCTTTTATCCTTGCCCTTCTATGTTTCATAGTATAGACCGTCAGGCTGAAAAATATCTGTGCCAGTATGAAAAATACATGTATTTGCACGGAATTTATATCTACATGGGTGAAAATATTTCCTATCTTAGTGACAGGAGAAAATAAATGTCGATAAAAAATTTTGCAGAATAAAATGGCAGTGCCTTGCAGGTGCTGCCATTTTATTCTGCTTCTTTTAGGGCGGGTTATTCATAAATATTTGCCGTTGCCTTGTCAGCAAAGGCCTTCAGCTCCTTGAGGGAGCACTTGACAGGCGCGTGTTCATAGGCTTGCAGGCGTTTTTGGATGAATTGCGTGTCAATATTGCCGGTGCAGAAGAAATCATCCTCCAGGATGCGCTGGTGCAGCGGGATAGTGGTCTTTACTCCTTCTACATGGAACTCCTTCAGGGCACGTTTCATTATCTTGATGGCATCGCCCCGGGTGCGTCCTATGGCTATTACCTTGGCAATCAGGGAGTCATAATATGGTTCTATGGAAAGGTCTGCTGTAAAGCCGCTGTCAAAGCGTACGCCTGGCCCGCCAGGCTCATGCCATTTGGTAATCCTGCCCGGGGAAGGCATGAAGTTATTTTCAGGGTCTTCCGCATTGATGCGGCACTCGATGGCATGGCCGTGGGTGCGGATGTTTTTCTGGGCTATTTCTAGCGGTTCCCCGGCAGCTATTCGTATCTGGGTGCGTACTAGATCAATATTGGTCACAGCTTCTGTGATGCCGTGTTCTACCTGCACGCGGGGATTGATTTCCATGAAGTAGAACTGATTATTTGATAAATCCAGCAGAAATTCTACTGTACCGATGTTGGTATAGTGGACGCTTTTGGCAGCTTTTACCGCTAAAAGCCCTACTTCCTGCCGCATGGCATCTGTCAGGGCGATGGATGGAGATTCTTCCAGCAGCTTTTGGTTGCGCCGCTGGATAGAACATTCCCGTTCTCCCAAATGGATGATGGAGCCGTAGTTGTCAGCAACAATCTGTACTTCAATATGGCGTGAACGCTCTATGTAGTGCTCAAAATAAAATTTTACTTTCTCAATGTCGACAATTTGCAGGACTTCCTTAAGCTCGGCAGCGTTGTGGGCAACGAACATGCTCTTGCCGCCACCGCCGGATACAGGCTTTAGGATGACAGGATAGCCGACCTCTTTTGCTGCTTCCAGCGCCATTTCATGGCTGGTAAGAGGCTCGCTGCCCTTTGCCATAGGGATGCCGGAGGGCTCCATAGCAGCCCGTGCTACATCCTTGTCACCGACTTGCCGTATGGTAACAGCAAGAGGACCGATCCAGGCAAGTCCTGCTTTGGCTACCATATCTGCAAAGTCCGCATTTTCTGAGAGAAAGCCATACCCTGGGTGAATGGCATCAGCACCTGTTTCGATGGCGGCATTTATGATAGCCTTCATGTTCAGGTAGCTTTCGCTGGCGTCAGAGGCTCCTATATGGCATGCCAAGTCCGCCAGCTGTACATGCATGGCGTTGGCATCGGCATCTGAGTAGACAGCAACAGTTTCGATATCCATTTCCTGGCAGGCTCGTATAATGCGTACGGCAATTTCACCGCGATTGGCGATGAGGATTCTCTTGAACATAAAACACTCCCCCTAAGATTGACTACTACCCTAACCATAACTTATAGTAATTCTTAATGGAATTATACCCCTATGAATAAATAAAATCAATAGATTCATAAAAAGTTTATATACTATTTATCAATTATAGATGAAAAGAATAATTAATAAAATTTATGGGTGTATATATTGCAAAAAAAATACCGATAAGACAAGACCGATAATATATGGCTTGCGATATAGAATATATAATTTTTATTTATGCTTCATCAGATGCCATATACCTGTTGAGGATAAATCGCTGGAAAATGGCGGCAGAAGGCGACAAGGTGGCAGCCGTATTCCAGGCTATGCCGATAGCCCTTTGGCACAGGGGAAAGGATATGGGCAGGAAAACCAGCTCCGGTGAGGCCAGGGCTGGGATTTTTGGCAGCAGGGCGATGCCAAGGCCTGCCCGTACTAGTCCTGCTACGGAGAAGATGTCGGCTCCCTCGAAGATGATGTCAGGGGAAATGCCTGCCAGTTCACAAAACTGGTCCGAGAGCATCCGCAGGGTAAAGGCGGCTTCCAGCACAATGAAGGGCTCAGAGGCGGCTTCCTGGAGATTTATCTGCTTTTTGTCAGCGAAGGGATGATTTTTCGGTACAGCCAGATAGATTTCCTCTGAGCAGAGATACATCCAGCCGATATGCTCCGCCGGAAGCATGTTGGAGCACAGGCAGAGGTCTGCCTTGCCCTCCTGCAGGCTCTGTCCCAGGCTGGCAGGCGTATCCTGCCTCAGGGAAATGGAGATGCCGGGATACTGCTCCCGAAAGGCACAGAGCAGCTGCGGCACAAAATAGCTGCCCAGGGACTGGATGAAGGAAAGGCGGATGCTGCCCTTTTCCGGGGTGTCGGCAGCAATCAGGCTGCGCCCTAGTTCCAGCTGCTGCAGGCCTTTTTCCACATACCTGAGGAATTTCCTGCCCTCAGCGGTCAGTTCCAGCTGCTTTTCACTGCGGTCGAAAAGCGGTACGCCCAGCTCTGCTTCCAGCTTGGCTATGGAACGGCTGAGGGCAGGCTGGGAAACGGCAATCGCCTTTGAGGCATTGGTAAAATGTTTGACATGGGCCAGGGTACAAAAGTATTCAAGCTGATGTAATTCCATATGTGATGTCTCCTTTGCGAGAAAAGCCATGGGGCTTTTGTGCTTCATAAAAGCTGGCCTGATTTTGCAGGAACAGCCGGGGATGGTTCAGTAGAAGATTATACGCAGGCAGATGCAAAAAAACAATAGCTGCTGCTATGCAAGTTTTTTATGGGAGGATATACATTTTGGTAATAATCCAGCTATCAGGCAAAGCAGCGTCTTGGGCTGGGGTATGGTACCTGTCTCGCTTGCAGGGGGACGGCGGCAGTTTTTTCATGCACAGGATGTATGGAAAAGCATGTTTTTTATATATTGGACAAATTGCGGCGGCGGGCGTATCCTTTCCTGCGAAAGGAGCGTTAGATATGCGTTACAATGATACAGGTTTTGTAAATGAATTGTCCAAGGAAATGAACATCACGGAGGCTGATGCGGAGTTCATCCTCATGAGCCAGGGCGTTGCGGGGCTGTCCAGACGGCGGAGGCAGGCCCATGAAGAAGCTGATGGGCAGGCACTGGCTTTGCCAGGTGCAGATGCAGGCCATGAAAGCGGCAGGGAAGCAGGGGAAAAACTGTGGACTGCCAATTATATGCTGGATATTGCCATTAATTTTCTGGTCTACGTTGTCCATTACCAGCTGATGCTTTGGTCTACCAGCTATGCCATCAGCGCATGGCACGTGTCCATTAGCACGGCGGGGCTGGCATCGGGAATCTTTATAGTGGGCTCGCTGATGATGCGGCTGCCGGCAGGCAGGTATATAGATTTGGCAGGGCGGAGCAGGATGCTTTTGTGGGGGACATCATCGTATTTCCTGCTGATGCTGCTGTACAGGCTCTGTCCGGATGTTACTTCCTTTATGGCGGTGCGCCTGCTGCAGGGTATGGCCTTTGGTGCCACGTCCACCGCTGCCAGCATTATTGCAGCTTCCCTGATACCTATGAAGCGGATGGGCAGCGGCATCGGGTATTATACCTTGGGCGTAACCCTGGCATCGGCTGTAGGACCTTTCTGGGCCCTTAGCTTTATTAATGACGGTGACTTTGGGGCAAGCCTTATTTTCTGCAGTGCCCTGGCACTGATTATCCTGTGCCTGTCCTGGCTGATAAAGGTGCCGGAGCGTGATTTGACCGAGAGGGAACGGGAAGCTTATCATGGCTTTTCCCTGGGGGATTTTATCGCCAAAAGTTCCGTGGCTATTTCTATGATTGCCCTGGTGGGCGGTGTCTGCTACTCGACTGTGCTCAGCTATCTGGGGGAATATGCCGCAGCCAGCGGCATGGCAGAACTGGGGGGAAGGTTTTTCTTTCTGTGCTTTGCGGCAGCTTCAATTCTGAGCCGTCCGCTGATTGGCTGGCTGCTGGACAACCGTGGTGGCAATGTGGTAATTTATCCATCCCTGCTGCTTTTGGCAGGTTCCATGCTGCTGGTGGCCTTTGCTGCTGATGATTATGTGCTTTTGGCAGGGGGCGTGCTACTGGGAATAGGCTACGGCAGCATTACGGCGGCCTGTCATGCCCTTGCTTTGCATTGTTCCTTGTCCCGGAAGATGGGAGTGGCTACATCCACTTATTTTATGCTGCTGGATATGGGAACTGGTGCCGGGCCTTACTGCCTGGGCAGTGCTGTGCCATTTTTCGGGTTTTCTGCCGTGTACATTATTGCTGCGATTATTGCAGTGCTGGGGTTTTGCGGCTATTTCCTGTCTATGGGGCGTTTCCACCGCTTTTCGATTGAGAGGCTGGACAGGGAACGTGCCATCAAGAAGCGTGCGGCCATACACGCGGCTCACGCCTGAAGGTGTATACAAAATATTTTTTTAGCGGGGTTGACACATTTTTTATTCGGTGCTAATATAAGACTCGTAAGTTGACAATTTGTTGAACCTATGGTGCCCTTGAGGCAGTTGCATAGGGGTTGAACCTGAAGAACTGAATATGGATTGGAACAGGTGCCTATATGCCTTGTGCGTAGGCCTAACAAGAGAAGCCGGTTGAAGTCCGGCGCGGTCCCGCCACTGTAGCAGGGAGCGAAACCACATTTATGTCACTGGAGCAATCTGGGAAGGCGTGGTTGAGCGATGATCTGGAGCCAGGAGAACTGCCTGTTTAGCAATCACCGTTAGACCTGCGAGTGATGGGAAGGGGATTTTGGCAATTATGTGCATGAATCCTGGCTTTTGGTCAGGATTTTTTTGTGGCATATTTTGGCTGGTATTTGTTGTACAAGTGCTTTGCATGAGTTGTGCAGAGATTTTTGTGCGGCACAGCTATTCGTGTGCCGCAATGCAGTGCAGCATCCTTTCATCATTGGCAGTGATGACTTTGACGAAAGGTTTTTCTTTGCGGTTTCAGCGCTGCAAGGAAAGCATTGCTCATACATTTCATTCATGGTTGCCGGTGCAGTGGACTGCGCCATTGCAACAGGGCTCCGGAGCAAGTTTCCGGAGCCTATTTATTTTTCAGTATCATAAATATTGTAAATCGCAAGATAAATAACGCATAGAGTTATAACTTGAAGTTATAGTTATATTATAATGATAGGGGAAATATATCGTTTGCTATTATTGTCAACAGGTGCTAATTAGTGGCTTGACAATTGTGCAGCAGACTGATATTAATATATAGGCTGGCAGCTTTTGAGGGATTGCCTGTCGGCTGGATATGTGTAATATGGATTATAGGAGGAGTAAATTTTAATGGACACAGCAATAATTTTTGTTGCCTTAATTGGTCTGATGGTAATGGCGTACCGGGGAGCATCGATTATTCTGATTGCACCGGTATTTGCAGTGGTGGCTGCCCTGGGCAGTGAGCACGCTTCCCTGCCTGTGTTCAGCGAGCTGTACATGACCAAGGCGGCTGAATACCTGAAAAATTATTATCCAATTTTCCTGTTCGGTGCAGTGTTTGCCCGTCTGATGGAGAAGGGGGGCATGGCTGCCTCAGTGGCAGGCAAGATTATTGAGCTGCTGGGGGAAAAGAGGGCAGTGCTGGCGGTGCTTTTGGGCTGCGGTGCCCTGACTTATGGCGGCCTGAGCGTGTTCGTTGTTGCGTTTGTAATGTATCCTTTTGGTGCGGTAGTATTCAAGAAGGCTGATATTCCGAAACGCCTTCTGCCGGCGGCATTGTGGATGGGTATTTTTTCCTTTGCCATGGTGGCTATGCCGGGTACGCCCCAGATTCAGAATATTATTCCTTCTTCTTACTTCGGTACTTCTACCTGGTCCGGCATGGGCATCGGCATCTTTGCCAGCGTGGTGTTCCTGCTGATGGGCTGGGGCTGGATTTCCTTCCGTGCCAAGCGGCTGAAGGCTGCCGGTGAAGGCTATGGCCGCCACATCGAGTTCAGTCAGCGCCGCCACAAGATTCCGAATCCTAACTGGAAGGTTTCCGTGATTCCGCTGATTATGGTTATCGGCCTGAATGTTTTCCTGTCCAACCCTTTTAACTGGGATTGGGCGTTTCATTGGGACCAGGGTGCCCTGGAGTCCCTGGCACCGCTGAAAATCAGCCTGCTGGCCCATTCCGTGGCCAAGATTTCCGCCGGCTGGTCCATTACGATTTCCCTGATTTTGAGCAGTATTGTGGCAGCAATTATCGCCCGCAGGCACCTGCGCATTACTGAGGGCATGATGACTACCATCAACGGCTCTGCTATTTCTTCCTGCAGCGCCGTGCTGAACGTGGCTTCCGGCTACGCTTTCGGCTGCGTGGTAGTGAGCCTGGGTGGCTTCGTGGTCATCAAGGATTTGCTGCTGAACCTGGATTTTGGCGGCGGCCCGCTGTTTTCTGCCGTGCTGACCACCAATGTCATGTGCGGCTTTACCGGCTCTGCTTCCGGCGGCCTGACTATCGCCCTTTCCATGCTGGGTGACCAGTGGGCGGCTATGGCTGCCCAGGCAGGCATCCCTCTGGAGGTGCTGCATCGCATTGTGGCGATTTCCTCTATCGGCATTGACCCGGTGCCTCACTGCGGCGCCCTGGTTACCATGCTGGCCATCTGCGGCCTGAGCCACAAGGACTCTTATGGGGATATTGCCATTCTCATGGGCATGAAGTTCCTGGTGCCGTTCCTGTGCGTGATTTTCTACATGGTGACGGGTATTGCCTGATGTAACGCACATGTCTTGTGTAGTGTACGTTAACGCATTGCTACGGGGCTTGCCGTATTTTTCTTAAAACTTGATTATTTTTTGTGGCTTTTAAAGGCGGTACAGGGCATTGTCGGCGAAAACGGATGCCTGTGCCGCTTTTCGGTTTATGTGGAAAATGAATTATAGGGCAAGAGGGCTGTGGAAAAGATATTTATTTGACAGGGAAAGCCTGTTGTGGTAAAGTATAAATCATAGTTTTTATATATGTTATTACTATATTCATTGAAAGAAGGTTTTATGTATGGCTGATAATGATAAAAGGGCTTCGGTGGCAGAGACTGCCCGGGAAGCTATGGCAAAGAGGGATTCCGGGGCGCAGAAAAAGCAGCTGCTCCTGTGGTTCGGTGCCTTGATTGCAGGTGGCGTGCTGGGCTGGCTGCAGATTGAGTCCCTCAACGGGCTGTTTGATTTTATTGCGACAGTATTCACGCGGCTGTTCCAGTTTATTGCTGTGCCGACTATCGCCCTGGCGGTGATTACCACTTTGGCGGATTTGGGCAGCAGGAAGGAGACCGGCAGGATTTTTGCCCATGCGGTTTCCTATACCCTGCTGACCACTTTTTCGGCGGCACTGGTGGGGCTGATTATGTACAACGTGATTGCCCCGGGCAACCTGCCGGCTGAGATTGTGGGGGCAGGGGCTGCGGATGTGCCTCAGAAGCTGGAGAAGCTTTCCTACTATGAGCATTTCCTTTCCGTCATTCCAAACAACATGCTGCAGCCGTTTTTGGCAGGCAACGTGCTTTCTGTGCTGCTGATTGCCGCCTTTGCCGGTCTGGGGCTGGCCTTTATGCCGGAGACGGAGAACCGCACGGTGCTCCTGAAGGGCATCAAGGGCTTGCAGGAGCTGCTGTTTACCATGATTCGCGGTATTCTCTATGTGCTGCCCCTGGGCATCCTGGCCTTTGCCGCCCAGCTGTCTGCCCAGATTGAGGCAGGGGTGATTGTAGGCTCCCTGGGCAAGTATGTGGCAGTGGTGCTGGGAGGCAATGCGGTGCAGTTCTTTATCGTCCTGCCCCTGTTCCTGCTCTTGCGTGGGCTGAATCCCCTGCACGTTTTCCGCCAGATGTCTCCGGCTATTGCCGTGGCGCTTTTCACCAAGAGCTCTGCCGGAACCCTGCCGGTAACCCTGGCATCTGCCGAGAACAACCTCAAGGTCAGCACCAAGGTATCACGCTTCGTGCTGCCAATCTGCACCACCATTAACATGAATGGCTGTGCGGCGTTTATTCTGGTAACTTCCCTGTTTGTGATGCAGAATGCCGGCATTGAGCTGACCATGGGCACCATGATTACCTGGCTGTTTGTGGCTGTGCTGGCGGCAGTGGGCAACGCAGGGGTGCCGATGGGCTGCTATTTCCTCACCCTGTCCCTGATGTCCTCACTGGGCGTGCCACTGGGCATCATGGGCATTATCCTGCCAATCTATACCATTATAGATATGATAGAAACCGCTGAAAATGTCTGGTCCGACTCCGCCGTGTGCGCCATGACTGACCATGATCTCAAGGGGAAAATTTAAGTTTATCGTAGTGTTGGTTTGTTACTTAGTGCATATACTGATGATGTAGTTTGATATTTCGTGGACTCTGTTCAGACATTTAAAAGGGACAGGTAGCGGC
>JBJDWY010000036.1:0-17334 GCA_051866255.1 Anaerovibrio sp.
CCTAATCTCTATAGACTGAACAGTTTCTTGCTTTTATCAAACCTGCTGCCTGCATCGGCAACAGCTTTATTTATATTTCTCCATCGCCTCAGCCAATGCCTTTCTGTTAATGTCCACACGCACCTCTACGGAAATATTATCCGCAGCCTTCTCCTTGATGCGCACATTATATGCCAGCACGAACCGGTCATATTCGTAACTCAAGGAAAAAACCTCCGCCTTGTATTCCTGCCCGGCATTTTCTTCCTGCAGGTTCTGGATAGCACGGGTTACGGCTTTCTTTTTTGCCAGGGCAACTGCCTGCGCCTCAGTATCGCCGCTGCCCTGTATAATCACCCGCAGAGGGGATATTACCTGCTCCGAAGCCTGTGCTGGTGCCACAGAATTATTCACATCATGTAATTCGGCAGCTACAGGCACTATTCCAACTTGATCGGATGCAGCCGTACCCGATGCATCCGCTTCCGCCGTATTGGTCACCATCTGCCCGGCTGACACATCAGATTCCGCCGCTTCACAGGGATTACAGGCACACATCAGCATGATAGACGCAATCCCCAGACCTGATAAGTATTTTTTCATATCAAGCACCTCTAATTCATCCAAGCATGAGAAAAAAATCACTTAACGAAAACCACATTGCCGGTAGACAGGAAGCCGTTCATCTGATTTTCTGCCAAAATCTTTGCAGCGTCCTCCTTGGAAATTACCGGGTTGAAGAAATGCTCAATGCTCTGTGCCTTCACAACCATCGGGTTGCTGCCTGCACGCTGCACGCCGGAAGAAACACTGTTGGAATAACCTACATAGCCACGATTGATTACCTGATCACGGGAGAAGTTCTCCAAGCCATATACAACCTTCTTGCCATCGGTATAAACAGCAGGAGCCATAGCAGTCTGCAAGCCCAAGCCGCTGCAGTCAACAATCAGGCCGGTATACTGGCCGGTAGCACCATACAGACTGCCCACAGTTGCCTGATTTGGATTGGTGGTAACAGCCGGTGCAGATGGCTTAGTATCTACAGGAATAATATCAGATGGTGGCAAAAAGCCCTGCTGTGGCACGTTCGGAATAACGGCAGCTGCCAGTGAATTTGTTCCGCCATATACAGGCAGCTCCATTACCACATGCACATAGCCATATCCATCAGTTGTGCAGGAAACTTCCCTTGCCCCCTTGATAATGCCGGAAACACTGGCATTAACCACGTCGCTGGTTACAATAGCATTCTCCACAGTGGTCTTGGAATCAATCTGAACACCATAAATCTGCTCTGCCAATAACCTCTGGGCATCCACCTTGGCAGCAATCCGCTTCAGGGCAAAGTTCTGACCTAAACCGCTGACACCCTCCACACGGATAACACCATCAGTAATATCCGTAGCAGCCATTGCCGTACCTGACAAAAGCAGCACACACATGGCCAGCAAAACACTAAATAACTTTCTCATGGATTTCATAACAATTCCCCCTTAAATAGCTAAAAAATACATATAATTTCAGGTGCGGATTACTTTTTCCGCCTGCCCTCCAACGCTGTAATCAAACCGCGCTTGCCATTGACAGCATCCATTGTAGCCTTTTCAATGGCATCATAAACCTGTTCCTGGTCAAAGCCAATATTGCCGATGTGAATAATGCGCAACGGCGCATGAGTCAGGGTGTTGGTTGCCCTGCCATTGCCCCTGCCTGTCAGTACCACACTGCCTGTTTCCACCTCAACAACACGCATGGAAATATGGGCATATACCTGGGCATTCTTATTGCCGATGCCCACAATCTCCGCATCACTTCGCCGGGTACTGAGGCCATTCAGGCTGCCGATCAGGATATACTGGGCTCCCAGCATCTTGCCCACCCTGGCAGCAGAGCCCTGATCCACCAAACCACTCATGTCAAAGCTCATCTCATCACAGACAGCATCCAGCCTTTCACGCTCCACCACATTAAAGTAGCCGCTATTGACCAGCTCATCATAAACAATCTCATTGGCAATAGTTACATCATGCAGCGTCAGCTCCGGCGAAATGCTGGCTTTTTTACCAAAAGGAATAATCGCCAAAGTCGGATAATCATTCAGTCCTGCAAAGCACACTGCCGGCAGCTGCCACAATACCAGCAGCACTCCTGCCAGCAAAGCCGTAAAACATCTTTTTCTCAACACATAAAAGCCCCCTTGCTCTAAAATCCATCTCCCCAAGTACAAGTACCAGACATAAGCTACCCGGCACCAGCTATGCCCATCAGCGTGCCATCACAGTAATAGTACTGCCGCTGATACCGCTAACTGACATACTAACATTCCTGTTCCGCCTCAGCATATTGGCAATAGTCTGCGCTGACTGTGCGGAATCACACTCCAAAATAGCCCTTTCGCCATTATGCTCACGGATATATACATTATTAATGCCGGAAATCCCCCGCAGGGCAGCTGCCACTTCCTCTACCCGCTGGTAATCCCATGCCATGACAATCACCTGCACGCTGGTATTCACATTGGCGGCAACCTTCTTGAACCTTGCCTCTACCTTATCGGCAGCCTTCACAGACAAATCCTTCAGGGCGGCCTTTTCCGCATTTTTATTACTATTCTTGATTATAGAAGCATCCTCAGAAAAGGTTCCTACAATATCGCCGGTATCAAAGCGGATAATCTTGGCGGTAATTTCCGCGTTGCCGGTAACTAAGGCCGTGTTTTTATAACCGCCCTTGAAGTCCGGAATAGTAATATTATCTGAATCGGTTTCCAGCTTGCCCAGCACGATAAAATCAACGCCGAAATTGCTGCCAATGGAATGGATGCTGGTACCGCCGCGATAAATGTGCTCCAAAAGCCTGGCATCCTGCAAAGAAGCCACCATATTGGCATCCACCACATGACTAAAGCCCATATCAATCAGCCGCTCATTTATAACCGTCTCGCACCAGTCAGATCGCTGTCCATGATCAAGTATCACAACAGCAATCCTTGGATCATTCAGGCGCATGATGGCAGTAAGCTTGTTGATGAGAGCTGAATTGCCATTGGCATCCACATCCACTGTTGCCTTTACCCTGTACCCATCAGCAGTTGCCCCCTCGCTGATGACAGTACTATTCCTGACAAAGCCGGTAGCCTTGGCATAGATTTCATCCAAAGCAACCTGCCCCTGGGAGACCAGCGTCTTGGAATCAATTAATGTGCCTATCACATTTTCCACAGCCAGCCGTTCAGCATCCCTGAGGGCACTGCCCCTGTCAGGGCCATACCCTTCCACCGTTACCATCTGGGCACTGGCAGTCTGGGCAAAAAGCATTGCTCCTGCCAAAAACCCCAGCAACCTTTTTCTTTTCCACATTCCTAGCATAGTCCTTCACCATCCACATAAAAAACACTTTTTAACTAAATATCGCGCTTGATTTTATCAGCTGCCTGCCTGACCGCTTTCTGCAGGGCTGCATCATAGCACTCTCCCGAAAACTGCGACTCGCCAAACCGCATCAATTTCAGCCCCAGCAGGGATATATCGAAGTCCTCCGAAGCCGCTTCCCCCTTGCCTGTTGCTGTATAAACGCAACGGCCATTGCTGCTGTCATATATCTTGATGGCTATATCCACCCGCAGCTTGTAGGAACGCCCCCCAGGAATAAGGGCAAAAAACTGGCTGTAGGTGATACCAATGTTAGAGAGATAACCGGATATAATATAATCAGCACCAACATTGCCGAACTCCGGCGGCATATTGCCCAAAGCCAGCTGCACCGCCACCTCGTCAGCCCGAGCCTGAGTCGTTACAGGCTCAGCATCATAAAGCACCATGGAGGGACAGCTGATGAGCTCATCAAAAAGATAATCACTGATGGACTGGCTTACCTGCACCACCGAATCACCTTCAGCATTGGTAAAATCCACCTTGTTGCCAAAACCGCCAATGACAAAGCTATAGCTCTGTGCCGCCTCAGTTCCGGCAGGAAAAAACACCATCAGGCAGGCTAACAGCAGGCACATAATGCCAAAATCCAACCGCCTAAACCTGTTCATGTCATCACACACCGCCATAAATCATTTCACCGCCATCTGCTACCAAAGCTCTATATTTCGCCAGCAACTTTTTGCAGTTTTTTCAGGCCGTCATTGCCCATCTTCTCCACCACATCCTTGACCTGCTCCTCCATAATGCGCTGGAACAGCACATTGGACGGCATATTCTTGCCACCCTTGATAATAATAGCATTGATCATGTTGGCTGTCTTGGCTTCCCTGCTAAAACCGTCATATACATAGCCGGTTTTAGCATCCACCAGATAGTACTCCAGCTCCATGGCCATAGACTTGCCACTTGCAAACTTGTTATCGCTGAACAGGATATCTTTCAGCCATACTTCGATATGACTGATGTTGCAAAACAGAAAATACCTGATGCCCTCCTCAGCAGCATACTGCTTCAAATCGTATGCTACCTGAGGTGACAGCTTATAGGGAGTGCCTGCCTTTTTACGCATGGCCTTGTATTCCTCATCTGTGGGCCTGTAATTTTTGCCGAGTACGCTCTTGGCATAATTAATCAGATCTGCATTGCTTCTGCCCCTGTTATAATAATGGCCATGCACGATAGCATCACGATGCACTGTGACCATCAGGTCAGGATTAGGTGACGGAGAATGTAAAGAAAACTTCTCAGATCCATTGAAGGCATCCCCATAAGCATCACAGAGTCCTATCATAAACTGATCTTCCAGCTCATCCTCACCATGACATGCCACTTCACCAATAGCACTTGCTTCCCCCAGGCTATTTGTGCCGCCTTCAAAAGGTGCCGCCTCTGCTATACCATGCCAGCATGCCAAACCGAAAACCATCAGCAGGCACATAGCCACATAGGCTGTCACCTGACAAAAAAGCTTCTTTCCTGCCCTGCCTTTCATGCTGCCTGCCTCCTTACAAATAAACTTTGCCCTTCTCTACATCCTTTTTCAAGGCTTTAACCAAAGCCTTGCTGCACTCCTCCACAGCCTTATAGTACTGCTCCTGGTCTACGGACAAATCCCCCAGCTTTATATCCTTGCTTCTGACAGCTGTATCGCTCTCCTTGACAGTTTCCACGCCATGCCATACTTCCTTGCCGCTACGGGAATTGATGACACGCAATTCCGCTTTCACCTTTACATAGTCGGCTGCCACGGCAGAGTCACCAATCAGGAGGTTGCTTAATAATGTTCCTGCATAATCAGCCTCCGCACCTGAGCTTACTTCCAGCACCTTGCCTGTCAGCAGATATTTGGTACCAGCTGTAAAGCCAGTATCTACAATAAAATCGCGGTTAAGCCAAAAAGCCTGCTCCGCCGGATAAGACACATCCTCGGATATATCCACCAGTGAAAATAAATCCTCTGCCAGCAGCTCATCCGTAACGAAGCCCTCCATCAGCTCATCACTGTCAACCTCACTGCAGGAAGTAGCATCCGTAAATCTCAGGATACCGCAGCTTGGTTTTTTGACCGCCACTCCTGCCGCACCTGCCACTGTACAAAATGACACCAGCACCAGCAACAGGCACAACACACGCATTAATGATTTCATCATTTATCCCTCCCAAAAGTACTACATTTAACATTTTGTTCATCCCTCTTTGATTTACTTATATAGTAGTACTTTTAGCCCCACAGTGCAAGACTTTAAGCCTATTTTAATACAATTCTAATGTTATGCAAATTTTCTAATACATCTCTAATCTGCACACCATTTGTCACACTTTTCCTGATGATAGAAGCAGATTTTTACGATACAGACAACATAAAAAATACTTATTTTTTCAGCTTGCCCTCTGCATATTTATCCACATTTTTGTAGAAATCCTTAAAAATAGCACGATATGCATCGGCAAACTTGTCATTGTATTCCATGTAATTCTTGCTGTACAGCAGCTTGTCCGTGTGAGCGTCATACAGATACATGGTAGCACCCACCTCGGCAGCATTGCCAAAGACATAGTGACCATAATGGTTGGTAATGCTTCCCGGCTCGTAGCGGGTTATTTTTCCCTCATGCTCCTTGCCCTTCTTGTCATACCATTTATACTTTTTCTCCCATGCCTTTACCGAAGAGCAGGTAGCATACGGAGCCACCCAGCCCGGCTTGTACTCATTACGGGTAACATCCATCTTCACATAATAATCCACCATGACGGAATCCTCCGGCACCACCTTTACCTTCTTCATCTTGTAGGCTTCTTCCTTGTAGGCAAACCACAGGGATTTTATCAGATACTCGTCATTGCCAAGATTAGCAGGCATATTAATATTGCCGAACTTCATCTTGCGGATTGCCTTTTTATTATCCGGCAGCTTGTGCTTGTTTTTCTTGACATCCTTCAGCTCATCCACCAGATCATCCTTCTGGGAAGTGTACATGCTGCTAAAACCGCCATAGCTTTCCTGATGATTGTAATAAGTAAAAATCTTCTTGCCTTCTTCATTAAACAAAGTCGATTCCATTCCCATAATAAAACGTGTAGAATAACGCTCAGGGATGGTATGCTGCACCGTCCAGGAGCTCTTGTCGTAGACCTTCCTGCCCTTCGGACCGCCGGTATCCTCCGTATAGGCTTCCTTGGTAACAGTTACCGTCACCTGGGGCGAATAATCCTCCACCGTGGTAAAATCCCTCAGGTAGGTCTTCAAGTAGCCATCTGCGGCAAATTCATCAAACACAGCCTTGGCACGGCTGGCTTCATCAGGGAAATTCGCCAGGACACGCTGCCTTTGCTCCTCATCAACCTTGATGATAACATCTTTTTCGTCGATTAAATCAGCCAGATCATAAAAAGTAATGCCCTTGACATGGCGATTCAGCCGCTTGTGCATCTCATAGTTATATCCGCCCCAGACGCTTTCAGTTGTCACCTTGAAATTGTCACGGCCATTAACTGCGACAGGATAAACAACAACCTTTTGAAATCTGTCAATCCCTGCCTCCCGGTCAAACCAGATATCACAGGCAGCCTCAGCCATGCCCTGTCCCAGCATCAGCCCTCCTGCCAGTGCTGCAGTACAAAAAAATCTGCTGACAGAAAACTTTTTTACAAGACACCAATGCTTTTTTGCATAAAAATTTCTCCACATACAGCTACACCATCCCAAATAAACACTAAACAAACTATTTTCCTATAATTATATGCTCATAGGACATAAATCTCAATATGTGACAAACAATGTGACAATGTTTTTTATTGTTTCTCTCTGATATGAACAGATAGCTATTATTTTATCTTAAATATACACTGAATCCACAAATACTAAAAAAAATGACCTGCTGAATGCAAGCCATTTTATACTGATATTCTATTTTATAAAGCAGCTTTTTCCTCCGCCAACACCTGCGCAATCCTGTCATGAATCAGCTTAGCATACTGCACCCTGCCTTCACTATTGGGATGAATGCCATCCTCTGTCAGCCATTCGGGATGCTGGGAAATCAAGCTATACCAATCAATTTCATGTACATTTGCATGTTCCGCCGCCATCTTTTTGATGTAATTGTTGTTGGTTTCCTGCCAGGTCAGATGCGGGCAATACACATTCACCCAGAAAATATGGCGTTCATTGCCAAGATACTCCAGAAGCTGCCTGGTCTGCACCTCGTACCGCTCATAACCTGCAATCGGGCCATTGGTACCGAGGGCTATAACCACCAGATTGCCCAGCCTGCCCTGAGCCTCAAATGCCTTTGCCGCATCCAGGCCGCCGCCCACATAGCGCGATACTTCTGCATCCACATAGCAGGCAGGCAGCACCTCCCTGATTCTGCCAGATGAGCCAAGCATTACCGAGTCACCAATGCACACAGCACCGGATAAATCCACCTGGCCTTTCGCGGCCTCTATCCTGGCTGCTTTTGCCTGCTCTGCCGCCAGCTCATTCTGCCTGGCCTGCTCAGCTTCCTTCTCGGCCAGCTGGGACTGCAGCTCTGCCATAGCAGATGCCTTGGATTCTGCTGACGAGGCAATGCCAATACAGCCATAGCCCATAACCAGCGTACTGCACAGGCTGAAAACGAGGAAGCAGGCAACCCGTGCAACAGCCATAGTTTTTGCCTGAAAAGGCAGCTCCTTCCTCATCAGAAAATCAGAAACAGCATCCGACCAGGCAGTCAGCAACAGGATAAGTGCGATTTCCAACACATACCAGCCAGGAAGTTTGTCCCATCCCAAACAGCTAAAAAGGAATATAACCGGGTACTGCCACAAGAAAATCCCATAGCTCTTTTTTCCTATCCAGCGAAAAATCCCCATATCCAGCAGCTGCCCAAAAGGCAGGCCCCTATCCTCCGTCAGGCGCAGCAGCAAGCAAAAAACAAATGTCATTGCCAGCATACCGCCCTGATATACCAGGGGATTTTGCCCATCCAAGGTAAAATACACAAAGAAAGTTGCAAACAGCATGACCACAAATGCAACACAGGATAGCTTTTGGGATAGCTCAGATTCCATGCTGCACGGTCCGGCATTAGCACGCTGCAGCCCCAATACCGCACCAAACAGCAGGGCATACACCCGCATATCCGTGCCATAATACAGACACGTCACATCAGCACCAGGCGTATATGACAAAGGCATCAGGCAAGCAGAAGCCAGTCCAAGTACCGACATAAAGCCTATAGCAGCCCTGGTGCCAGCCAAATTCTCCAGCACAGCATACAGGAAAAACAGCACCGGCCACACAAGATAATATTGCAGCTCAATACCCATAAACCAAAGATGGGTAAAGGGCGAAGTACTGGTCAGCCGTGTAAAATAATCCGCATTCTGGGCTATCTGCCACCAGTTATTATACCCCAGCAAAACGGATATCGCCTCAGGCCTCACTGCCGCCACCACATCCGGGGCCAGCAGATAGTATACCCCTGTAGAAACCAGCAGCACCAGCACCAGGGACGGATAAATTCTCTTTATCCGCCGCCAGAAATAACCTGCCACACTAAAACCACCCTGTGCCAGCTGCCTGCTGCATGTATATGCCAGCAGATAGCCGGTAAGCACGAAAAACAGGGATACTCCCATGTATCCTCCCGGCACCGCCTCCGGGAACATGTGAAACAGCGTAACTCCCGCAATAGCCAGCGTTCTCAGCCCATCCAGACCCTCAATACGCCCTCCGCCTTTACCAATGCCATACGCATTTTCCTTTTGATAAACCTTTAACATAAAAAATAATCATTTCTCCTTATAAAACACTAAACAAATTGATTTACGCAATACATTGTATAGAGCGGCACCTATTCTGTCAACTACAAATCGCTACATTAGGTATTTTGCCTTACTTTATGCCCAAGGCAACCAATAGTCTGTTAATCGTTATATCATAGTCTTGATTTGGATATGGATTTTGGAATTTCACATTTTTATAAAAATGCATGTTGTAAGCGATCGAGAAAACCATATCTGCTTCTTTATCTGACGAATGAGGAGTATTAGGAACTATTAAGCACTTTTCGGCATAACCATTTGGGTAAATTTCTTCATAAACCTCTTGGTCATCATAATTGTAAAATAACCTTGTTCTTTCCTTCCACACTGATAGTTTACGATGATACCCTCTTACCTGCACAGTATCATAAGAAATCACATAATACGGTGGATTATATTCTTCTACTGCAATCGTATTAATGTCAACGTATGTAGAAGCCTCCGTTCCCAGTCCATGCCCAAAATAATAATGTGTCGGATCAGCAAGAATCTCCTGCAGCAATGCTTCATCATGCCTTCTCGGTGCTGTCGTGCCCTGTACAGGGTACAGAAAAATTGACATAAACATTGATATAAAGAGTAGAAATACTAAACTTTTCTTCATAAAAAATACCTCATTTCTACAATTCTCACTATTCAAGCAAACAGCTTGCATAACAAAATGTATTTAACGATAACATCATTATTAATTCGCCATATCATTTCAATACAGCAATCATTATGACGGATAATCATTCAACGAAACATACTCCCTGCTGGAAGCATACCAAAAATGTTCAGCATAGTTTTCTATAGGATCAACACGCCTGCCAGCTACATCACGCCCGATATTTCTTGCATTTATACCAGTAACTGCAAAAGATAACCTGCTCTTTTTCAATAGAACGATATTATCGACAAAACCATTCCGAAAATACAAAACTACCTCACGCCCTGGATAATATACCCCCTCACCATAGGCATATTCATAGTTACCCTTGCGTCCTTTTCCCCATAAGCGGAGCACTTCTTTCTCAGTAGAACCAAGATGTATACCATCAAGGCTCTCCTTATAAAAATCCATGTATTTGTGCAGCCTCATCGAATTATTATCCACCAATTCTATATAATCAGTTTTATTATTACTAATCATAAAAGCCAAACGCAAATCACGCAAACCGGAACTTTCTTCTATTCTCACTGTAACTCCGCCAAATCCACCACCACCAGCTAGATTAAAGCAATCCACTATGCGACAACCATTCAAATATCCATTGCTTATATCCAGAACTGTATTTCCAGACATATCTTTCCATGTGCCTGACAACTTGGGCAGAAAATGGCTCATCTCACTCTCTCCAGCTTCCACTATAGGGACAGAAAACGAACACACTGTTACTAACAAAACAACACAAAATCGCAATATCAAAGACCTGAACATCAAATCCCTCTTTTCCCCTATATCATCTGCAATAATTATCAAACAAAATTAATATGTAAGTTGCTCTTGGAAAATTTCACTTACAAAAAAGCCTACTAAACATGCAGTGACCCCATAAACTAGATTTCTCGTTCTAACTTTATGGAGTCCCTACATTAATGCAAATTATTTTTTCAATAAAAATTAATATCTGCCTGGCATCGGACGCCTGAATATCTGCACCCAATAATGCTTGTACTGAGAATTTTCTTTGTACGCATAGCCTACCCCAAGTTCTGTATAGTCGCTTCGCAAAATATTCGCACGATGTCCAGTACTGTTCATCCATTGCTGCACAACCTTAGCGGCTGTATTATTGCCAGCTGCAATATTCTCCCCCATGGTATATCTTCCATTTGGAAGAACTGTTTTACAATTCGTTCCATCTGGTCGTGTATGAGAAAGCTTCCGCGTAATTTCCTCTGCCCTGATAGCAGCTGCTGACTGCAATTCAGGCGATAGAGTTAAAGGTGCAACACCTGCCTTGCGCCTTTCCTCATTGACCAAAGCCAGTACCTGCTGGGCAACATCATGCACACTAAACTTTGAAACATCATCAGCATCTTTTTTGATTATAAAGTGGTAGATAAATTCATGCCCGCTGCGATAATGAATGGCTAAATATCCATCTCCTTCACCATGAAGATTAATTTCTACATTTTGCCCATCCTGCCGAACAATTTCCACCAGGTCAGGTGTAAGGCTCTCAAAAACAGCTGGTGCAGTTGCATTGATTTTATACCCATTTATCGGCTGTGCCTGTACAGTGCGTACATTGCTGTTAGCCAGCACTGTACTCGAAAACACCAGTAAAAAAGAAAGAACCATTGCCCAGCATAAAACTATACGTCTTTTGTTCATCTACGATCACTCCCCTGTACGCCTTTCCCCAGACATTACGCTACATCGAATGCCAGAAGTTCAACTGTCATCCCTGCTTTCCAATGCTAATCTGACTAGCCAATTCCCATGCTCATACTCTCCATATCCAACCTCTCCCTCAGGAAGAACATTCGCATCAGCATACCCTATCCTGCCATCCATTTCCAGGACACACCACTGATGCAGCCACTCGTTTTCATTAACATGAGTCCACTCATACCCCATGAACTCCAACACTCGCCCCACTGTTCTTGTTGCACCTGCACAGGTGCTGTTGCCGCTAACCAGCACACCATACGGGGAGCGATAATATTTGTTTTCATCAGGACCATACGTAGTATTCATAATCCTTCTGGAAATTTCCCTGGTAGCTGCTCTTACCTTGTCCAAATCAGTTTTGTAAGCAGGATTTGCCATAACCTCATCAGCAATAGATTTGGCAATCGCATCTGCCTGAGCTGCCTGTTCAGCCGTAATTGTACTGCCATAATAATTGTGCGCATAGCCAGACGATGGCACAAAAACTATAGAAACTGCAAACAGAATAACCAGCACACATCTGCAATAAGCACAAACTCTGTGTTTCATATTATCGTCTCCTCAAAAACACCTCAATCAATTCAAATTCTATGAAATTTCTCCACACTCTGTTACCTTCCCTGGTATATCTCTATACAAAATTACACAGGAACATCAATTAGGCAAAAAATATTTCAAGCTATATGCCCCACCATCAGAATAATATGCTTTTACGCGAATAAAATACCGACCAGCTGGCAAATCGCAAGTCTTTTCCTCATGCACATCAAATATGCCCCGCCATGATTTTACGACATTTTCATCTGCATCCACAATATCAAAATCCATCACGCAGCGTCCTGCAATTTTCTCTGTTGCTACAGTCACAGTACCGCTGTATGGCACATCCATGGCATAATACCTGTACGGCTTTTTCCCATCATAGGAAAATGGAATATAATCATACAGCACTACATTAGCAACCATCTGAGGAGCCTCCCACCTATGATAAGCCACTTGTGACAGATTATTAGGAACATCCTCTTTTGTCAGCTTAAACTCAATTTCTGCATCATATTTATAATTCACAGCAATCGTCTTATGCTTGAGCACATATCGTCCCGGACTGAGAAGCAGCACTGCATCCTCGGCCTTCCCTTCATGAGAACGCACTGAGCAAAGCTTGTTGCCATCCTTATCATAAATTGTCGTATCCACAGGAAATCTCTGCTTGCCAATGGTATGCAGCTTCACCTCAGCCGGACGTTCCAAAACAAATACATGCTCACCAATTATCTTTTGCGCCCCCGGATGATATGCCTGAACCCTTGTATATGTACCATCCAAAGGCACTTCATTCCCGGCTCTCATACCGCCAGGCATAACAGCAGCACTACTGCTTCCAGCATTATTAGTTTCATAGCTGCCATGCTGCCCATGATGCGTACCCATTATCCAATCATCCCGGAAGCCTGTATGCGCATCTGCTGCATCTGCCAAAATGCTCATGGACAACATACCAGCAGAAATAACGGCTAAAACTGTCTTATACGAAAATAATCCTCTCACAAAAATTCCTCCTATCCAAAAGCCTCTCTTTACCTGCGACTATTCATTAGCGTAAGAACCGTGTACTCCCTGCCTGAAGCTGGTGCGTTGCAGTCATTTGCATCCAAAACCAAATACACATTCAGCTTTTCACAGTATGTAACCTTGCCATCCATCAATGACGCCTTTTCATCCATCGTCATTCCCAGCAGGTCGCAGACAATATCCAATGCCTCCAGCACCTCTTGCTGTGCCACCTCATCATCCTTTACATACGCCCAGCCTATATTGCTGATATGCCTGCCTGCATCAAATGCCACATCCATCTGATTTTTTTCCTTAACGGCATTAAAATTAAACGAATACACACTGCCCCCGTCCTCGCGCAATGACACATCAGGCTTATTAACGGCCTGACGGCATATATCAGCATAATCTTGCTGAAAGTCCTGCATGAACTGATTGCCATTGCCGCTATATATCGGTTCTGCACATGCCGGAAAAGCAAATATGCACAACAGCACCGCAACCTGCACCGCTTTAACAAATAATCTTGCCATTGACATTTTAACTGCCCCCTCTGGAATCATTTTGTAAAATTTTATATTGATTGCATCTATATATGAGTATATACTCCCAAGGTTTTCGGCGCAATATGTGCCATTCAGTGTGACAAGTTTTTTCTCCCCTCATGAAATTCTTGTGTCAATACTGAAATAGCTATCCCGGCATGATTGACAATTCTTATACATATGTTATCATAATGTCAAGAGGTGATACATTTATGGAACGTAAAATGTTTAAAGAATTACAAAACTGGAAAAACAGCAAAAAAAGAAGCCCACTTTTGCTGCAAGGTGCCAGGCAGGTCGGCAAAACATATACAGCATTGGAATTTGGCAGGCGTGAATTTGCCAATACAGTATATCTAAACTTTGAAGGAACCCAGTACCTAAAGGATATATTTGAACCAGATTTGGAACCGCACCGCATCATCAGGGCCATAGAAGCACATACAGGACAAACAATCCTGCCAGAAAAAACACTTACTATCTTTGACGAAATTCAGGCTGCTGAACCTGCCTTAACCAGCCTTAAATACTTCTGTGAAGCTGCCGGAAGCCTGCACTTTTACCGTAAAAAATATGATATTCCTTTTGCTTATCGCATTTCTGCCCGCAATTTTGGTTACGAAGACGGCATCAAAAGCGTGCCATTATATGCAGTATTTACCATCAGCTGAATCAATACAATACTTGCTCTATACCAAACCACTGAGCATTTTCGTCCCATTTAAAACGAAATTCTCCTATATTTTCACTCAAACTTCCCACATAGAAAATCCTAATGAATCCTTGAAAACTGCAGATTTCAAAAGATAAATTTCTCAACTGACTTGCAATACGCATTGCAAAACTATTGCAACATGTGCGGTAAGGCCGTCATAGGAAAGGCCATGATATTCGTTTCCCAGTAGCAGACTGCTTTTGCAAGTTTTGCGATTTTTATTTTTCAAAAAGTTGTAAAGTGCTGAATCCATATAGGCTACACCAAAAATAAACACAGCCCAAACTAGGTTTTATTGTATGTAATTTTTTCACTAATAAAACCTGCAATATCATCACTCCATGTAAACCTAAACTCACCAGTCTCACCTACATTCTCTACATTATTATAATAGTCGTAATACATGTGTATTCTATCCCTGGAAATCTCAAATCTGTAAAACGGATCGTTTTTGTCCGAAAAATACTCCTTTACTATCTGAGTCAAATCTATGTATTTTTTCCACTTACCATCACTATCTCTCCCAACAACATTAATGTGCCTATGCTGTCCATCCGGCACATACATATTATCAACAATATAAAAGGTTATTCCGCTATCCGTAGTAGCTTTAAATATTTCTGGGCCATAAAAACTAATTGGTACAACGTTATTGCCATCCCCTGCACCCAAATATCCTATATTCATTTTATCAGACGAAGCTTTGCTATCTTGGCTAAAATGAAACCACAAGGCATCATCACCATCTGAAAATTTTACCAGCCCATCATCATAAACAATCAGGCTTCCCATGCCTAATCCCGCAGACTTTCTTCCATAATTTGCAGTTTCATTCTTAAAATAAAACCCGCCTGACACATCACGCCTTATAGATCCAACATACTGCGGCTGGTTAATTTTCATTGCTGAAGCTTCTCCCAGCCAGCATAAATTGCCCATCAATACCATAATCACACAAAAAATCTTCATAATCAACCTCATTATGCCATCCAAAGCTCATAATCTAACGCGGTCTTCTGAACAAATACACGTATACCAGCTCAGGCACTTCACCATGCCGATCAACAGAAGTTCCTACTCCCAATTCAGTGTAAAATGGATTCATAATATTATTTTTTAACTCTTCATCATCCAACCACTTACGCACATTACCGCTTCCATTAGAACTGATAATAATATTTTCTCCTGCAATCAAGTATGAATTTGGGGGCAATGCTGTGTAATACGGCTCGCCATTTGGCCTTATATGCGAGCGTTTATCTGCTACCTCACCTGCCCGCATCGCAGCCACTAAATTTAAATCCCAATACATCTCAAGAGGACATAACCCAGCATTTACACGTATTTCGTTAATTTCACGTGGTTTAATTGAATTATTATTTTTCAAGACCTCAAGCTCCGGATTATATGGCTCTGCACTTTCATCCACCATATAGTGATTCATAACAAAATACTTATCGGATTGCCAAGCCACATAACCATCGCCAATTTTCTTGAACGTTATTTCATAAAAACTACCTTTATCAACCACTTCCACAACATCAGGTGTTTGTGATATATAGCTAGCAACACCCCCTGGTGTTTTATACATTTTTTTAGTATCACCTACCCTGACATGTAAAATGTTATTAGCATCTGCTTGTGCTGAAAAAAATACTAATGAATATGCCATCAAAAAAATCAAAACTATTACAGTTCTAACATAAAAAACTTTAAAGAAAATTTTGCCCATGTCTTTCCCCTTATTCTATGTCACAAATAAATATGCTTATGAATATTATACTTTTCCTCCAAATCATATCTGCTGTGCTCAGTCTGATATTTTCTCCTATCTATACCAAAAGCCTGAATTTCAGCGTTCCAAAATAATCTTATTTCTCCCTCGAGCTGTGATGTCCTATAAAATTTATATGGCATAACTATTGCCTCTCCATCTATATAAGGACGCTCATACACCATATATATGCCATGATCCCCCCATATCACATCATCATACACAACTTGATTCAGCCTGTCAGTATCCAGATAAATATCCCAGGCACCATTTTTTTGCCTGCCAATAATTCGCACACCAGGTGTATTTAAGTTTTGGAAAATAAAATAAAACACTGTCCCATCATCATTTAGCAGTCTAAATATAGTCTTGTAAGTGCCGTCAGACTCCGAAACCACTTCACTCTTACCACCAAATCTTAAAACACGATCTTCCTCTCTGGAAATATCATATTGACAAAAAAGTGCATCACCTTCATCGCCAAACCTGACTATACCTGCCTTATACGAATACGCAGAAACATTGCTTACACCTGTCGCAGCTTCCTCAAAATCAGATACATTATCTACATTTTTTCCAATATTATTGCCGCCTACAACCATAATGCCATCCTTACGAGCATCATGCACATATCCAATAGAGCCAATTTCTTCTACGGAAGAAAATTTAGCCTCGGCGTCCTGCTCGTAACTATTTGCAAATAGAAGCAGCATAGAAAGCAGAAATAATTCCAACCATTTTTTCATGATCCTTAATCGCTACCCTTTCACTAACATTTCCATTCGTCATTCATAATCAAACTGCCATCATCATCAACATGCGACTGAATTTCTTTAGCTATGGCTTCAGCCATCTCCTGCAATGCCTTATCATAATATGCTTTTCCCACTGGTATTCGCTTCCAACTAGATTTACTCCTTAACATAAATACATCTTTCTCCTCATCCTTATCAGGAATCCTACGCATTACCTTAAAACGCTTTGGGTAATATCTTGGAGGCTTTCTGCAAACAGTCACCTTCAGACACAAAAAACCATTCGGTGGTGCCCCATCAGCAAAAAATGCCTCTGAGATCATTAATTCTCCAAATATGACATAATCACAATCAAGAGCAGAATATGTATTTTCTATTGTATTA
>JBJDWY010000037.1:0-17103 GCA_051866255.1 Anaerovibrio sp.
AAAAGAAATACAGCTATCAGGCTGATGGGTACGCCATAGTTATCCCGCCTGACCTTGTCGACCTGCATCGGGAGGGCATCGACATGCACAACTGTGTAGGCAGTTACAAGGAGCGTGTTGCCAGTGGCAGCACTCAGGTGGTCTACATCAGGAAAATAGACGATATGGACAGCTCCTTCGGCACAATGGAGATTTCAACCAGGGAAACTATCATCCAGGCAAGAGGTAAATACAATAAAGACCTGCCGGAGGATACTGAGGCATTTGTAAAAAAGTTCGAGCATGAGGTGCTGGAGCCGTTGCGCACAATAGCGACCTCGCTGGACGGGGTTGCATAAAATAGGAGGTAAACATGGAAAACGAAATGATGATTAAGCCTGCTGATAAGCCGGCAGAAACTACGGACAGCATGCTCACGAGATTGGCATCGGAAATCAATGCTATCAAAGAGCAGACACGGAAAACTGTATACCTGGCCATGATGGACATCGGTCAGCGCCTGCTTCAGGCCAAAGGTGCCGTAGGCCATGGCAACTGGGAGAAGTGGTTAAAGGATAATGTAGATTATTCTCCCCGCACCGCCCAGAGGCTGATTGCTTCCTATGAGCGTTTTGGCGATGGCCAGCAGAAATTATTCGGCCGGAGCGCGGATCCTGAGCAGCTGGCGGAGCTGAACAAAACCCAAATCATGACGCTGATGAGCATCAAGGACGAGGAAAAGTGCTTTGAGTTCATGGACGAGCATAAAGAAGAAATAAAGGATATGTCCAAGACGGAGCTGGAAGCTATTGCCAAGGAGCTGAATGACACCGTGGCGGAGCTGAACCGGGCGAAGCGTAAGCTGGATGCCTCCAGAAGTACGGCAGATAGTTATAGGAAGCGTCTGGAAGACAGGGAAGGCATTATTGAAGCTTATCAAAAGCAGATTTCTGAGCTTCAATCCCAGCTGGATGAGGCAGGCGAGAGCCAGGAACTGGCCGACCTGAAAACAAAATATGCTGCTCTCCAGCGCGACCTTGCCCGGGCGGACAAGCAGCATGAGAAGATTGCTGAGGAAGCTGGCAAGTACCAGAACCTTTTCGAGGAATCCCAGCAGAAAGTAGATGCCCTCTCCAAGGAATTAGAGGAAGCAAAAAGCCAGCCTATCGAAGCTGCCACCGTGGAAAAGATTGTGGAAGTTGAGAAGGTGCCGGAGGAGACCAAAAAGCAGCTGGAGCTGATGCAGGCCCGCATCCGGGAGCTGGAAGCTGTTGGCAAGGATACCAAGACACCTGAAGAAAAAGCCTTTGGCCACCACCTGATGAACGTAAAATCCGAGCTGGAAGCTTCTATCACTCAGCTGATGGCAATTCAGGACGAAGACAAGAAAAGAAAATACGCTTCACTGCTCAGGAAACTGCTGCAAGGCACGCTCTCCATGACCAGCTGGGCGGAATGAGGTAACGAGAATGAACAAGACAATGAGAATGACAAAGTCGCTATACGTTTCTATCCATAGCAACATTCCAAGAGCCATCGGCATAGCCAAGATTATTTCTTTCGATAAAAACGGCATCCGGCATGAAACTTATGGCAGGGTTGGCCAGCGTTCAGATAACGGCAGAATAAGCAGGCCAAAATACACCTATGATGATTGGATGACTGCCCAGGACGAGCTTGACCAGTATGCGGATAAGATGGGGCTGTGCTGGCTGAAGAACAACAGGACACTCCCACAAATTGTTTTTGATGATTATACCAAGGACGTCAGGGGCTGCTTGTTTGAAGGCGAGCTGAAAAAGATTCATACTCCCTGGCGGACGAGATGGAAAATAATTGCCAAGCAATAAAGAGAACAACTGCCATCTAATATATAAAAGAAGATAAAGAAAAAAGCCCCTGGCGGAAAATCCGTCAGGGGCACAGCTATAGGACAATAGCTAAGATGAACATTACAACATCAATTCTATCATAATGAACGGAAAAAATAAAGGGGTGCGAGTCCCCTTTGAAACTGGATAAAGTGATTAATAAAACGCATACTATTGACTGACAGGGGAACAAATATGGCGTATATGAAAAAAGTTACCAGGACGGCAGACAGCAGAATAATAGTTCTAGAGAAGTATTACAGCTGGAAGGTAAGACCAGCCAGCTGCATCCTGAAAGAGAAAAGGGCGGCCCGAAAAAAAGAGAGCACGGAAGCGATGAAAGAGAACAACAGGCGCCTGCTGATAGAGTCTGCTGCCCTGAAGATAGCCAACAACTTTCAGGAAGGGGACTACTACGTGACCTTCACCTACGACAGCGCCAGCCTCCCTGCCACCGATGAGAAGCAGGACAGGGTTAGAAAAGACATCCGCAACACCCTGACCAAGCTGAAGCGGCGTTTTGAAAAAGCAGGCCTGAAATTCAAATACGTTGCCATTCCTGAGAACCTGTCCCCTGACACCAAAGGCCGTGCCCACTTCCATATCCTCATCCCTGCCATGCCGAATCTGCCCACCAACAAGTCACGGGAAAACTTCTTCAGCAGCATTTGGGGCAAGGGGAACGTTTACTGCAAGGAATACGGAGGCACTGCCGAGGATGCTTTTCGCCTGGCCTCGTACTTCAAGAAGCAGAAGAAGGAGGACAGCGGTGCCCGAATCCTGATGAGCCACAACATGGCAAAGCCTGTGGAGAAAAAGCAGGAGATACGTTTTGCCGAATGCTACAGCCTTGACATAAACGTGCCAGCTGGCTATGAAGTCGTAAGCGAGGTAAGCTATCAGTGCTACACCCGTGACGGCTTCCCTTGTCAGCATGTAGTTCTCCAGAAGTCTGCCTCCATAACTGCAACCAAGCGTCGCAGATATTCTGTCCCTTACGGCCAGTACATCCACTCATCACCTGATGCAGGGAGGAAGCGGCAATGAGTAAGTCAGAAGAATCAATCCACGCCTACAACATCTGCGCCCTCATTCTTGCCATACTATACCCGCGCCCATTGTCTGCCGAGGAAGCATTCGCCAAGATGGAGAACCCGGGCAAGAATCTTGGGACTAGAGCGGATGATGCTGAGATGCTTCGCAAGGCTGGCAGTAGCTGGAAAGAAATTTCTGAACTGCTAGGCATGTCTAACCCCCAGTCCACAATCATCCATGCGCGAAGATACCGGGAACAAAAACAGAAAAAGCAGAACCGTCACCGGCAAAAACGACACCAGTGACGGATTTTATGTGCTTAAAAATATAATCAAAAACACCCCCCTGTGGTAAAGTATTAACAGGGGGTATTTTCGGTGCAAAAATTTGACACATAAGAAACTGAAAAAACCGGCCTGAATTTAAAACCCTCTCAGCTCAGCAAAATCAAGGAAGGAGGTGATGCCGGCATGGCGAAAAAACTTTACAGATTTGTTCCCGAGAGGAAGAAAAACGTATTTCTTAATAATCTTATAGACTCCGGCGGCAACATCGGCAGGGCGGCTTCCAAGTCCGGCATCACCCGTCAGACGCACTACAACTGGCTCCATGAAGATGCCTATTACGCATCGGTCTATAACGACAAAATCAAGCCAATGTGCGTATCCGTCCTTGAGGACGAAGCCCAGCGGCGCGCCATGGGCTATGAAGAGGATGTCTACTACAAGGGCGAAAAAGTCGGTACTGTCACAAAGTACTCAGACAAGCTGATGGAGGTGCTACTGAAAGCTAATGCTCCTGAGAAATATCGTGAACGTGTTGAGAACAAAATCACCAGCGATGAGCCTGCTGCATTCGGCTGGGATACTGGAGATGCTGGAATGGAGGGTGATGAGCCTTGAAGAAAATAACCATACCCTACACTCCCAGGAGCTACGCCCTGAACCACATCCATCCAAACCTTGAGTCCCACCAGTATGCAGTTATCGTCTGCCATCGCCGTTTCGGCAAGACAGTCCTTGCCATAAACCACATGATAAAGCAGGCAGTCATCTGCAGGAAGCAGATGCCAAGATATGCCTACATAGCTCCCTTCAAGAGCCAGGCAAAAGAGGTAGCGTGGAGCTATTTGAAATACTACACCCACGTTATCCCGAATATCATTGTCAACGAGACCGAGCTCTATGTGGAGCTCCCCACCAAGCACTCCGGCATGACCGGGGCGCGAATCTACATCAGGGGTGCGGACAAGCCTGACAGTCTCCGCGGCATGTACTATGACGGCGTGCTCCTTGACGAGTATGCCCAGATAAAGCCCACCCTCTGGGATGAGGTAATATCCCCGGCACTCCTTGACCGTAACGGCTGGGCGGTATTCATTGGCACCCCCAAGGGGCAGAACCAGTTCTACGACAAGTGGCTTGATGCCCAAAGAAAGGACAATTGGTATACCTGCATGGTGCGCTGGGACGAATCAGGCCTCTTTGCCGAGGGCGGGGAGTATGGCCCGGACAGGATAGAGAGCATCCGGCAGGAAATGTCTGCCGAGGCATTCCGTCAGGAGATGGAGTGCGACTTCACGGCATCCGCTTTCAATGTCCTGATAAAAATCGATGACGTTACCAAATCAGCATCAAGAACCTACAAGGCCGAGGATATAAGCATGGCACCGAAAATCCTTGGCGTAGACGTTGCCCGCTTCGGAAACGACAGATGTGTTATTTTCCGCAGGCAGGGGCTTGTGGCCTTCGAGCCGAAAATTTACAGCGACATAGACAACATGACCTTTGCCGCGCATCTCATGCACGAGATAGACAGCTGGAACCCTGATGCCGTATTCGTGGATGCAGGCCGTGGCGAGGGCGTGATAGACAGGTGCCGTCAGATGGGCTATGACATAACCGAGGTAAACTTTGGTGCAAAGTCCATCTACCCGGAAAAATACGTTAACAAGCGAGTGGAGATGTGGGATGCCGTTGCCGCCTGGATAAAAGAGGGCGGCGCCATACCGCAGAACCCGGAGCTGAAAAGCGAATTGACCTTCCCGGAGTACAGCTTCGACAGTGCCAACCGCATGAAGCTGATGAGCAAGGAGGAGATCAAGGAGCTTACCGGCAAGTCGCCGGATATAGCAGACTCATTGGCATTGACTTTCGCGCATCCTGTCCGCCCCAAGGGCTTTGGGCGTGGCAGCGGGCGCGCAAGATGCAATACAGATTATGATTTATTTGACTGACAAAGGAGGCGCATCTATATGTGTTCAGGAGGAGGCGGAAGTTCCGAGCCGGCAAAGGTAGACCCAACCCCGGTACAGGTAACCAGTGCCAATACAGGCGCAGACCAGGCAGAAGCTATCGCAAAGAATAAGCAGAGGAAGCGTGTCAAGACCAACGTATCTAATGACCGTGGCACCCTGCTGGGCGGCAGCAGTGATGCTGACAGCGGTATCTCGAGCATTGTAAGTAACTTGGGTGGTGTTAAGTAATGACAGGCATTGAAGCAAATCAGAGAGCCCCTGCCGCATCCTTTGTGACTACATCGGATATGGCACTGAAGCTCCAGCTTGACAAGAAGAAATACAAGTCCAAGGTACGCCAGATGGAGGAAAACCGTCAGGACTACCTGAAACGCTGGAAGGCAATCAGGGATTACCAGCTCCCATACATCGGCTGCTTTGATGATACTGCCGACACCACGGACTACGCCAGGCGGCGTGATACCAACATCTACCATTCGGTGGCATGGCAGGCAAACCAGTCCTTTGCAGCTGGCGTAATGTCAGGCCTTACCCCGCCGTCTAGGCAGTGGTTCCGCCTGATATGGTCCAACGACACCATGAAGAACCATCCCGAGGCAGGGGAGCTTCTGGACAAGCGCATGAACATCCTGCAGGACGTCCTGCTGAAGTCCAACTTCTACAACGCAATCCACAGCAGCTATCTTGAGCTTGCCTTCGGGCAGGCTCCCCTTGCCATATTCCAGGACGCTGACACGGGCGTGCACTTCGTGCCTTTCACCATCGGTACCTACATGATGGAGAACGGTCCTGACGGCATCGTGGACACCTTCTGCACCAAGTATGAGATGACTGCCCGTCAGCTGGCAGACAAATTCGGTGCAGACAGGCTGCCATCGTCCATCCGGGCGGAGCTGGAAAACGGCGGTGTGAAGACCAAGCACAAGCTGTGGTGGCTGGTGGAGCCTAACCGCTTCCACGACCGCAACAAGGAAGTCATGGACAAGTATCACATGAAGTACCTGTCTTTGTACTGGCTTGAGGAAGGGGAGAAAGACTTTCTCGACATTGGCGGCTTTCAGGAGTGGCCTATCCCGGTTGCACGTTACCTTGTGACAGGCAACGAGACTTACGGCAAGGGCCCGGGCTGGTTTGCCGAGGGCGACAGCAAGGGGCTTCAGAAGCTGGAAAAGGATGACATTATAGCCGTAGAGCTTGGCATCAAGCCGCCTATGGCAGCCTCTGCCACTACTGCCAAGCAGGGCATTAACCTGACTCCCGGCAGTTATACGGTGGTGGAGCGCAATGAGCCTGTGACGCCGCTCTTTAACGTGAATGTCAACCTGCAGCACTTGCAGGAAAAGATACTTGACCTGCAGGACCGCATCAAGAGGGCGTACAGTGCCGACCTTTTCATGATGCTGGAACGCCTTGAGGACAAGGACATGACTGCCCAGGAGGTATTGCAGAGGAAGCAGGAACAGCTTCAGCAGCTGGGGCCTGTAGTCCAGCGTCTTCAGTTTGAATTTCTCAGGAAAATCATTGAGCGCGTGTACAACATCCTCGACCGGGCAGGCATCCTGCCTCAGCCTGAGGACGAGGAACTTGCCCTGGCACTGAGCAATGAGGAAGTGACCATTGAGTACATTTCTCCTCTTGCCCAGGCGCAGAAGATGGCTGGCATGACCAACATCGAGCAGGCCATAGCTTTTGCCGGACAGCTGGCGCAGTTTGACCAGAGCGTGCTTGACAAGGTGGATTTCGCAAAGACCATTGACAGCTACTTCGATATGGTCGGAGCTCCTGCCAGCATCAAGCGCACCGAGGAAGAATACGAGGCTATCCAGCAGCAGAAAGCCCAGGCTATGGCGGAGGAGAAACAGCAGGCGCAGATGGCGCAGGCCGTCCAGATGGCAGCGCCTGCTGCCCAGGCGGCAAAGAATATCACCGAGGCTGCCAATGACGGCAACCCTGCCCTGCAGGAATGGCTGGGCGGCATGATGTAGGAGGCGTGTTATGGAATATGCAGAAATGAATCAGGAGATAGGGCGCGTGGTGTCTGAGAACATACTCTCAAGGGACAAAGCAGCCCTTGAGTATGTCATGTCATCCCCCGATGGCAGATGGTTTGTCTCAAGGCTCCTGAAGAACTGCCATGTGTACTCAGCCCTCGGCCTCATCCGCGCTGACCAGAGCATGGTGCTGGATGCCAATGCCATGATGGTGCAGGAGGGGGAGAGGCGCGTAGGCCTGATACTCCGCCAGAACATCCTGAGCATGCCTGACGGAGTGAACCTGATGCATCAGATGGAGAAGGAAGCCCGCGCCCATGATGCCCAGCTGGCAGAGCTCAGGCGGTCGGTAATGGAAAAGTACCGGGAATAGGAGGTAACGATGAAAGAGAAACTCGACTTTGAATTTGACTTGCAGCTTTTCGCGGAGGGTGGTGACGATGGAGCACAGGGAGAGACTGCTGGAACGGGAGCTGAAACTGCAGCTCCTGAGGCTGAAAAGAGCCAGGAAGGAGAAAGCCAAGGCCAGCCATCGCAGGTCCAGCCTCCTGGCAAGAATCAGGAAACGCTATTTGGAAAGGCAGATACGCAGGCTGAGGCGTATGATTTCAAATCCGTTGTACCGGAAGGCATGGAATATGATGCACAGCAGGCGGAGGCGTTTTCCGCCGTAGCCAGGGACATGAAGCTCTCCGGCGAGCAGGCGCAGAAGCTGGCTGCCTACGGCATGAACTATGCCGGGCAGATAGCGGATGCCGTGAACCAGCAGCGCATCAACGAGATTAACGGCTGGGCGGAGGAAAGCAGGAAGGAGCTGGGCGTGGACTTTGACCACGTAATGCAGCAGGCGGCATCAGGGCTTGAGGCGGTGGAGAAGGCGGTGCCTAATATCCGCTCCGTCCTGAACTATACCGGCGCAGGCAACCGCATTGAGATGATCCGCATGTTATCCTTTATCGGCGAGCTGACCAAGGAAGACAGCTTCCGGGGCTTTGGTGCCAACAGCGGCACCGTGCAGTCCAGCCTTTACGGCAAGACCAACTTTGGTTTGTACTAAGATTTTCTTTAAGGAGTGAATAGAATGGCAACTTTAGGCACTCAGGCACTTACCATGTCTGATTACAAGAAGCGCCTTGCCCCCGATGGCTCTACGGCGTTTATCATTGAGGCGTTGGAAAAGTCCAACCCTATTTTGCAGGACGCAAGGTGGAAGGAAGGCAACCTGCCTACCGGCAACGTTACCACCATCCGCACCAGCCTGCCGACCCCGTCTATCCGCAAGATTAACCGCGGTGTGAAGCGTTCCAAGAGCACCACCAAGCAGGTGCAGGATACCTGCATCATTTTGGAGGACCGCTCCAACGTGGATATTGAGCTCCTTGCCTTGCAGAAGGACAAGGAGGGCTTCAGGAGAAGCGAGGATGCTGCCTTTGTGCAGGGCTTCTCCGAGGTGGCAGCCAAGAACCTTTTCTACGGTGACACCGAGGCAGATGCTGACACCTTCAACGGCCTGTCCATCCGCTACAACACCTTGCAGTACAAGGAGGACAGCGAGCCTGGCCATCAGGTAATCTCTGCCGGTACTGCCGGTAGCAATAACACCAGCATCTATATCGTAGGCTGGGGCACCCAGTGCACCTGCGGCATCTACCCTAAGAACACCCAGATGGGCTTGAAGCATCGCGACCTTGGGGAGATGACCGTGCAGGATAGCGAGGGCAGGGAGTATCAGGCACTTCAGTCCCTGTTCACCTGGAAGCTGGGCTTGTCCGTGCAGAATATCCGCGCCAATGCACTGGTGCGCAACATCGATGTCAGCAAGCTGACCACCGCTGCCTATCAGAAGTCGGTCATCGAGGCTATCATCAAGGCAAAGAACCGCATCCAGGGGCTTGACCGTGGCGATAAGCAGATGGCCATGTACGTTTCCGAGGGCATCTACAACATGCTGGAAATCTGGCTTTCCGACAAGAACAATGTGCATGTTACCCGTCAGGAGCTGATGGGGCAGATGCCTCAGCTGTATTTTGCAGGATTGCCGGTAAAGAAGTGTGACGCCATTTCCGAGGCTGAGCCTGCTGTGGAGTAAGGAGGTAGACTGTATGATTTTCGATGCTGAAAACATGTTTTTCGAGGGCAAGGAGCTTTCTGCCGCTACCCTTCAGTCTGACATTCTGAAAGTCGGCCCGGGCGAGGCAAGTGATCCGCTGATTCTTTTTGTCCAGCACAAGAAGGAGGGGTCCGGCACTCTGTCCGTTTCCCTGGTCACCAGCGAGACTGAGGATTTCTCCGAAAGCACCACCCTTGCCACTTACGAGGCTTTTCCGGTCAGGGCAAAGCTCCCGCGTGGCAACAAGGGCTACCTGAAGCTGACGGCTGCAAGCACCTATTCCGCAGGCGCCATCACGGCAGGGCTTGTCCTTGATGATGACATTTTAGTCTAAGGAGCAGGGCAGGAGCAATTGAACATTGTTTCCTGCCCTTTTCTGTATCTCCCGCCGGCCGGGCGGTATGGAAAATGGCAGGAAAGGAGAGAACGACATGACTAACACAGATATTTGCAACCTTGCCCTGAGCTATCTTTCCAAGGGCAAAATAACCTCCATGGAGGATAATACAGAGGAAGCTGCCCAGTGCAAAATCCACTACGAGCATGACAGGCGCCTGCTGCTGAGGCAGTACCCCTGGGGCTTTGCCAAGAGGACGGTAAAGCTGGCACTTCTTGATGCCACGGTGCCCGGCTACGAGTTTGCATACTCATACCCTGCCGAGTGCCTGGCAGTGCGCTATGTTTTCGATGAGGAAAATGCGGCGGCAAAAGAAGAAGACCTCTGCGACCTCGATACGGTCATGACCAGCGGCAACCAAAAAGCTCTGGCCACCAATGTGGAGCTTGCCTGGTGCGAGTATACCTTCAACATCCGTGACGTGGACATGTTCCCTGATGAGTTCATAGAGGCACTGGCCCACTACATGGCAGCCAATATGGCAATGGTGCTGACCGGCAGTGCCAGCATCCAGCAGGCACAGTTCCAGCTCTATCAGGAGAGCATTGAGATGGCCAAGGTGTATTCGGCGCAGGAGAGAAGAAAGAACACTGTCTATCCTGAAGGATATGCAGAGGCAAGGTTTTCGTAAGGAGGCGGTTGCATGGCATCACCTAATGCTTTTTACTCCGTTCAGCCTGCCTTTACTGGCGGTGAAATATCCGGCGACGTGGCAAGCCGCATCGACCTGGACAAATATCAGGTGGCACTCCTGCAGGCGGAAAACGCCATTGTGCGCCCTTATGGAGCTGTGAGGAAGCGTCCTGGCTTTCTCTACTGTGGCACCTGCAAGTACCCTGACAGGAAAACAATCCTCGTAAAGTTTAACTTCACAGTCACCATTTCCTACATGCTGGAATTCGGGGATAGGTATATCCGCATCTGGCGCAACGGCACATATCTCGGCATAGAGATAGAAACTCCCTACGAGGCAGGAGACCTGTCCAGGCTGCGTTTTGTGCAGTCCGTGGACGTCTTGTATATAGCCAGCGGAAAGTACCCCGTAAAGAAGCTCACGCGGTATTCTGAAGACGATTGGACATTTACTGACATAAGCTGGCAGCAGGTGCCATACGGCGACCTCAATCTTGACGAATGGAACTACATTGTGCCGTCCGGCACCGCTGGCAATATCACCCTGACTGCCGTGGGCAGCATATGGGACGCTGACAGCATCGGGGACTGGATAAAGCTGGAGCAGAATGTGCCCGGTGTTTCTGCCGGATGCTCATTGAATACTGGTAGTAGCGACACTGATGCTCCGAAAGGAAAAGTCAGTGGCTGGATACATGCGAGCGGAACGTGGCAAGTCATTAACCATGGCACATGGACAGGAATTGTCGCCCTAGATATTTCCTATAATAACGGTGCAACGTGGGAGCTTCTAACGCAATACGCTCAATCTAATATGTTTGGTGATTCACAAAGCGGAACTGTTAGCAGCACTGCACTTATCCGTATCAGGGCATCAATAATTCGGGGCAGCATCAAACTGACCGCAATTGGCGATAATCTGATAGAACTGGAACAGTCTGGTGAATCAATATCTATACATGAAGGCACAAGTAGTTCTATACGTGTGGGTGAAATGTGGAAGATTATCTGCCATGGCACATGGACAGGAACCGTCACAGTGTATATTTCCTATGATAACGGTGCGACCTGGCTTCAGCTTCGGCAGTACACTTCCTCTGATGATTATAATCCTACCGAATCAGGAACTGTTGAGGAGCCTGCGCTCATTCGCGTACATGTATCAATAACCTCTGGAAATTGCAATGCCGATATTTCAGCTTATCCATATACTCACACTGGTTATGCAAAAATAACCGGCATCCAGAGCAGTACCGTGGCAAATGCCGTGGTAGTGAAAGCCCTGGGCAATACCAGCAGGACAAACAATTGGTATCTCTCCTGCTGGGGCAAGTCCCACGGCTACCCGTGCTGTGCAACCTTCTTTCAGGACAGGCTGTGCTTTGCTGCCAGCGAGCAGTATCCCCAGCGGATATGGATGAGCCGTTCAGGGGACTATGAGAACTTCTCCGTGGACAAGGAGTCCGGCACGGTGACTGACGATAGCGCAATTTCCGTTGACCTTTTATCCCTGCGCCCATATCAGATAACCCACATGGATGCAGGCAATGACCTAATCGTATTGACTGAGGGCAATGAGTGGACCATATCTGGCTCTGAGACGGTGACTCCCAGCAGCATAACGCCTCGCCTCCAGCAGAACTATGGCTGCAATGATGCGGAGCCGGTAAGGGTGGGCAACCGCCTCGTGTACGTCCAGAGGCGTGGCAGCATCATCAGGGACATGGCATACGCCTATGATACCGACTCCTACGGAGGCTATGACCTGACGCTCCTTGCCAAGCATCTTATCTCTAACAAGGAAGTCATAGACAGCAGCTTTGCCCAGGAGCCTGACAGCATCATTTACTTCGTACGCTCTGACGGCGTCCTGCTCTGCCTGACCTACATCATGGAGCAGAAGGTATACGGCTGGAGCCATATCGTAACTGATGGCCGTGTGGAGTCCGTCCTAGCCACCCAGCAGGGCAACAACGACATTGTCTATGCCGTGATAGCCCGCAGGATAAACGGCAGTGAGGTGCGCTACATAGAACGCCTTGACCTTGACTCTGACAGCGAGAACCAGCAGGACTACGTAATGATGGATTGCTCCGCCAGGGCACATTTTGACAGCCCTGTGCAGACGATTATGGGAGCTGACTGGCTGGAAGGGCGTGAAGTCCTCGTCATGGGCGATGGCTACCTATACGAGCCAAAGACTGTAAAGAACGGAACCATAGAGCTTGAGCAGCCTGTGTCTGATGTTGTGGTAGGCCTGCCCTACACCATGATACTCGAGCAGCCCAACTTCAACACCACGGTATCAGGCCTTGGCAATATCCAGGGCATGGAGCAGACGGTCAACACGGCAGTGCTGAGGCTGTCCAAAAGCTTTGGCGGTGAGATTGGCCCTAACGAGGACACGCTCCATGACATAGTTTACGACGTGGGGGCAATGAACCTTGGCGAGCCTTGCCTCTATACAGGGGACAAGAGGGTAACCATCCCATCGGGCGGTTTCAACAAAAATGGCCGTATCTACATAAAGCATTCAGTGCCGTACCCATTTACATTGCTATCCATAGTGAGAGGAGTGACTTTAGGTGGAACAGGTTTATAAATACGAAATACTGCCAATGAAGGCTGCAAAATACTGGTACATAAATGACTTGGCTGAAAACCTCCGCCCGCAGGACAGGGATGAGCTCAGCCAGCTGGGAGTAACCGGCATACACAAGGAAATAGAGGACTCTGTCCGCGCCTCTGACGAGGCTTATGTGGCAGTGGATAATCAGGGCAGGGTTATTGTCATGTATGGCGTGATAAGGCGCGAGCCGGGCGGTCAGATATGGTGCCTTGGCACCAGGCGGTTCAATGAGTTCAAGAAATCCTTTGTCTGCGGCTGCATGGTGGTGCTGAAAAAGTGGCGTGCCATCTACGGCACCCTGTGGAACTATGTTGCCAGGAGCAACGTGCTGTCCATACGCTGGCTGAAGACTTACGGTGCCAGCTTTGACAGGGGATATATGAAAAACGGCAATGAGTTTTGGAAATTTACGATAGGGGGCGAAAAGTAATGTGCAGTTTGGCAGCAGGCATTATGGGTGCAGCAGGCCTTTTTGGCTATCAGCAGCAGGTAAAGCAGGCGGAGCAGCAGTCCAATGCCTTGAAGGCGCAGGCGGAGGCTGACGAAAGGAATGCCCAGATTGAGGGCAGGAAGCAGGAGCAGATAGCAGATAACTACGCCAAGGAGGCAAAGGACCTGAGAAACCGTCAGAGGCTGGCTCAGGGCGCGCAGAGGGCCCAGGCAGGCTCTGCCGGTATTGGCTTCTCCGGCTCCCAGCAGGACATTCTCTCAAGCTCCTTGAGTGCCTACAAGGAAGACCAGCAGACGCTCCTTACCAATCAGCGGAACGATAACTACAACAGCCGTGTTGTTCAGACCAATTACCTGAACGATGCTGCCCAGAAGCGCGCCGAAGCAGATAACGTGGTATCCAGCGCAAAAGCACAGCTGATACCTACGCTTCTCTCCACGGCATCCAGCATCGTAGGGGTAACTTCCCAGTCCTCCGGCAGCACAGGAGGCAGTACAGGGGCAGCCAGCAAGCCTGCTTCTGACGGGCTGAAGTATCAGAACCCAACCTATGGTTCTGCCTGGAACAGGAAGCAGAAGACCAGCAACACATTCGACTTTGACTACAAGCGCAAGAGCTGGTGAGGTGAGCACCTATGAAATTTTCAACCTATACACCGGCAGTGAAGCCAAACACCATCAATGCCAGGGTGAACACTTCCTTTTCTGCCGGTGCCTTTGGCACTGGCGGCAAGGAGCTTGGGGCACTGGCAAACTCCCTGAGCCAGATTGCAGGCGTCATTCAGAAAAGGCAGGATGAGAGCGATGCTGCGGATATTATGGCAGCCCGTACCGAGATAACCCAGCGCATGAATGAGAGCCTGTACAGCGGTAACGGCATTATCACCACGGGCAAGGGGAAGAATGCAGAGGGCATGGCAACCCGCATTGGCGAGAGCATCCAGGATATTACTGATGACGTGGCATCGAAGTATAACGGCAGGGTTCGTTACCAGCTGACGAAAAAGTACCTGCCTCAGGATATGGAGAGTTATGGCAAGATGGGGATGCAGGCTGAGAACAGGGAGCTGGAAAGCTATCGCGTCAATGAGTACAAATCCTCCATTGCTTCCCAAATAGATTTCATCGGCCTGAATTACGCCAGCCCCGACATGGTGCAGGCAAAATTCAAAGAGGCTGATGAGACTATAAATACATGGGCTATGTCCCAGGGCTGGGACGGCAGGACTACGGAACAGGCGAAGACGGATTTTCGCACCAAGGCTGCCGTCAGCATGGTAAACGCCTGCATGTCCAACGAGGATAGCGATGGCGCCGAGAAAATTCTGAAGGAAAACAGGAAATACATGGATCCGGATACCTACTACAGCCTGTACGGCAGTGTCAGGAAAAGCCAGCGTCAGAAAGAGGATTATGCCCTTGGCGAAGACCTTTATAAAAAGTATTGGAACCCGTCCACCCATACCTTTGACAGTGCAGGATTTAAGAAAGAGCTGGAATCCCTCTATGGCAGGGGGAGCGTTACCACCACGGGAGGCATGGATATTGAGGCTGCTGACAAGGAAATTATGAACAACTCCGGCCTGATTGGTGCACGGATGCCAAACGGGGCAAATGGCTGCGTTGAGGCGTATGTCCGCCTTGGTGCCTGGGTGAGCCCGTGGCTGAAAGGTCAGCAAGGGCAGACTAACGTGGATAACATCATGGCAGCTGCCCAGACGGAAAACGGCGGTCCCGGCGTCGTGCCATACGATGCTGCGAATGTTCAGTACGGTGATGGCATTATCTATGTTGACGGCAATGGAGAGGCACAGCATATCGTCATGGCAGCTGGCAAGGGTGAGGGGGATTACTCCTATATTGGCAACAGCACTGGTTTAGGGCAAATCGTTCGTAGAGACGACTACCGCCAGATGGGCGAGGGGCTTCATCTGGGATTTATCATAAAAAGCGGTCCTGCCCAGGGCACCACAAAATCCAACTTTAATCCTGAAAGAATGGCTGCTATTACCCGTTATGCGGAAAGCTTCGTGGCAGACGAGATAAAGGCGTGGAACCAGCAGCAGAGCCAGCTGTCCAACGACTTCCTGAAGCGCATCATTAACGGGGATACCGGGGCAGGCATCCAGCAGGAGATAATGAATTCTGCCCTTGATGCAGACAAGCAGGCAGCCCTGCTTTCACGCATCCGCACTGCTAACAGGCAGGTTGCAGGTACTAGGAGCAGTTCTGCTTCCTCAGGAGGTACCGGGAAGGCATTCGACAGGCAGGTGCAGTCAGCCAAAAAGAAGCTGGCCAGGTATCAGGCATATCTTGATATGGACAAGACACCACCTGCCAGCGTGCAGATTGATGCTGACGAGGCATCTGCATTCCTGATAGAGAACGGGCTTGCAGAGGGCGGTGCCAACCTGGGCGGAGAGGAAGCTGCCCAGACGTGGCACTTTATTACGGCCATGCTCACCAACGGAGCATCCAAGGAAGATGTAAGGAACAAGATGATTGAGGCCGGTGCCAGCGAGTACATGGCAGATTGGTATGTAAATCAGATTGACGAATCATACGATTAAGGAGAACAGAAAATGGCTTTTGATTTGAATAAATTTGCACAGTCAGCGGAGCAGTACGCCCCACCGCCACCGCCTGAGGAAAAAGGCATCTGGGACACTGTATCAGGCCTTGCCGATGGCGTGGCGGATTTTGCAGGTAATGCCTTTAACTGGGCAGAGAGCACCATCAGCGATACGGTGCAGGCGGCAGAAGATTTCCTGCTGGCAAAAAACTATGAGGAGCTTCAGAAGGGCAAGGAGGAAATGAATTACCTGCCCTTCCGGGAGACTGCCCGTGAGTTTACTGCGGCATACGCGGATAACCCTGACAGCATCCTCCAGCCCATTGCCCAGACTATCCGTGCCAGCGAAACTGCCTATAACTACTGGCAGACTGACGAAGACAAGCTGAAAAGGGCAAGGGAAATATCCGCAGAAACCAACCTGCCGGCAGAAACGATACTCTATGATGCCGAGGCATGGAAGTCTGCCAACCTGGTCTATGACGATATTCAGTCTGCAAAACAGCTCAATGTGGATAACGGCAATTCCTGGTCCCTTGAGGATGTTTATGCCAAGTACCCTGAAATCAGGAACATTGCAGACAAGGATGCCGTCTCCGGCGCCCTCATCCTGAAGGATGTTGCCAACGTAGGCAAGGAACTGGATATTATTGACACCTTTACCAAATACTTATCCACAGGAAATTCACAGCTTGAGTTGAATAACTTACGCTTCAAGGCAGGCATGGGCACTGCTGATGAGAACGACCTCCAGCGTATGCAGGAGCTGGAGAAGAAAATAGAGGAGGACAGCAGAAAAAACCAGATACGCTTCCTGGATAATCCTCTTGCTTATGCCGTCTCCGGCGTGGCATCCTCCGCGCCTGAAATGTGGCAGTCCATCTACACCGGCCTTGAGGATGCAGGTGCATGGTGGGCTGCAGGTACCTGGGCTGGCGCGGCGGCAGGCTCTGCCCTGCCTGGCCCAGGCACGGCAGCTGGTGCAGCGGCAGGCGGTGTTATTGGCGGTGCTATCGGTGCAGTCAAGGGCGCAGCAAAGGTGCTGGCAACCAAGGAAGCTAGAAATGCAGCAATCCGGGAGTATTTGCTGCAACGTGCAGCAAAAGCCACAGCCCCGAACCTCATGAAGCTGGGAGCGCAGGCAGGAGCATTTTCCGGCATGGCAACTCCCGAGGCTGG
>JBJDWY010000038.1:0-17091 GCA_051866255.1 Anaerovibrio sp.
AAAAGAAATACAGCTATCAGGCTGATGGGTACGCCATAGTTATCCCGCCTGACCTGATAGACCTGCATCGGGAGGGCATCGACATGCACAACTGTGTAGACAATTACAAGGAGCGTGTTGCCAGTGGCAGCACTCAGGTAGTCTACATCAGGAAAATAGACGATATTGATAGCTCCTTTGGCACAATGGAAATTTCAACCAGGGAAACTATCATCCAGGCAAGAGGCAAATACAATAAAGACCTGCCGGAGGATGCTGAGGCATTTGTAAAGAAGTTCGAGCATGAGGTGCTGGAGCCGTTGCGCACTATAGCGACCTTGCTGGACGGGGTTGCATAAAATAGGAGGTAAACATGGAAAACGAAATGATGATTAAGCCTGCTGATAAGCCGGCAGAAACTACGGACAGCATGCTCACGCGGCTGGCATCGGAAATCAATGCCATCAAGGAGCAGACACGGAAAACCGTATACCTGGCCATGATGGACATTGGTCAGCGCCTGCTTCAGGCCAAAGGTGCTGTAGGGCATGGCAACTGGGAGAAGTGGTTAAAGGATAATGTAGATTATTCTCCTCGCACCGCCCAGAGGCTGATTGCTTCCTATGAGCGTTTTGGTGATGGCCAGCAGAAATTATTCGGCCGCAGTGCGGATCCTGAACAGCTGGCGGAGCTGAACAAAACGCAAATCATGACACTGATGAGCATCAAAGACGAGGAAAAGTGCTTTGAGTTCATGGACGAGCATAAAGAAGAAATAAAGGATATGTCCAAGACGGAGCTGGAAGCTATTGCCAAGGAGCTGAATGACACCGTGGCGGAGCTGAACCGGGCGAAGCGTAAGCTGGATGCCTCCAGAAGTACGGCAGATAGTTATAGGAAGCGTCTGGAAGACAGGGAAGGCATTATTGAAGCTTATCAAAAGCAGATTTCTGAGCTTCAATCCCAGCTGGATGAGGCAGGCGAGAGCCAGGAACTGGCCGACCTGAAAACAAAATATGCTGCTCTCCAGCGCGACCTTGCCCGGGCGGACAAGCAGCATGAGAAGATTGCTGAGGAAGCTGGCAAGTACCAGAACCTTTTCGAGGAATCCCAGCAGAAAGTAGATGCCCTCTCCAAGGAATTAGAGGAAGCAAAAAGCCAGCCTATCGAAGCTGCCACCGTGGAAAAGATTGTGGAAGTTGAGAAGGTGCCGGAGGAGACCAAGAAGCAGCTGGAGCTGATGCAGGCCCGCATCCGGGAGCTGGAAGCTGTAGGCAAGGACACCAAGACACCTGAAGAAAAAGCTTTCGGGCACCACCTGATGAATGTGAAATCAGAAATGGAGGCTGCCATTACTCAGCTGATGGCCATATCTGATGGAGAAAAGAAAATCAGGTATGCCCAGCTGCTCAGGAAGCTTCTGAAGGGCACCATCTCCATGACCAGCTGGGCAGAGGGCTGATAGCTTTGGGGCAAAGAAAAAGACCGTCTGAACTGTGCCAGGCGGTCCGCAGAAAGATATTTGTGATGTTTATAGTCTATCACATGCAAGGAGGTTTTTTCAATGAAGTTTTTGCAGCTTTCCCTGGAGAATTTCCGGGGGATAAAACAAATGGACATTGATTTCCAGGGCGCTGACTGCTGCATTTATGGCAGCAATGCCACCGGGAAGACCACGGTGGCAAACGCCATCTGCTGGCTGCTGACCGGCAGTGCCATTACTGGCGAGAAAGATTTTTCGCCGAAGACCACAGGCACCCACAACCTGCACCACAAGGCAGAGCTTTATATCGAAAAGGACGGTGGCGGCATAGTCCGCCTGTCCAAGGACTTCTACGAGAAGTGGACGAAGAAGAAGGGGGCTGCTACAGCGGAACTGACGGGGCATACCACGGATTTCGCCGTTGACGGCGTGCCACAGAAGGAAAAGGATTACATCAAAGCTGTGGAGGCTCTCTGCGGTGGCAGCATGGATATGATCAAGATTATGTCGGTGCTGGGATACTTCTCAGAAACCCTCAAGGCGGACGACAGGCGCCGTATCCTCCTGGAGGTGTGCGGTGATATGCCTGATGAGGAAATCATGCAGGACGAGCGCCTGAATGCCCTGCCCAAGTTCCTGCTGATGCCTGGAACCACTGACCAGCATTATGGGATAGACGATTACAGGGCGATAGCCGTCAAGCAGAGGGCGAAGCTGAAGAAGGAGCTGGACACCCTGCCGGAAAGGATTGATGAGCAGAACAGCAGCCTCCCGGCACCTGTGGATGAGCAGGCCCTCAGGAAGGAGCTGGCAGAGCTTCAGGGCCTGCGTGATGAGCTCATAGATAGCGACAGGTCAGCCGCCAAGAAAGCAGCCATCAAGGGACTGAGGGCGGATATGGAGGCCAGGAAGCTGAAGCATATCCAGGAGCAGGGAAAGCTGAATGAGGCCGTCAATGGCGAAATCAGCAGGCTGATGGCGGAACGCGCCGCAAAGGAGTTTGACCTTAGCGGCATTGAAAATAATATCCGTCATGGCCGGCAAAAGGCGGAGGAAATGACCCGCCGCCGTCAGGAACTGCTGAAGGACTGGCAGGAAATTGTTTCCAAGAAGTGGGATGCTAACCTTGCCATCTGCCCATGCTGTGGCCAGGCACTGCCGGCAGAGCAGGTGGAAGAAAAAAGAGCCAATTTCCTTGCCAATATAGATGAGTGCAAGGCGAGAATACGGGAGGATGGCAAGAAGTGCAGTGATGCCCTCATCCAGCAGTTAAAGGCCGAGCTTGAGCTCAAGCAGGGCGAGGCGGACAACCTGTCAAAGAAGATAGATGCCCTGCAGGACGAGATAAACAAGGCCAGGGGCAGGCTGCAGGTGGTGGTTCCTTTTGAGGAGACTGATTCCTGCAAGGAAATTGCAGCCAGGATTGAGCAGCTGACTGCGGAGGCTGAGGATGCCGGAATTGTCCGCCAGCAGGTGGCTGACACCGACAGGCGCATGGATGAGATAAACAGCCAGCTTGCCAGCATCAGGATGGCTGAGAAGATAAAGGAGCGCATTGCGGAGCTGGAAACACTCCAGCAGGAAAAGGCAGCACAGCTGGAAAATGTGGAGCATGGCCTGTTCCTCTGCGATGAGTTCATCCGCATCAAGGTGGCGATGGTCACCGACAGGATAAACAGCCGCTTTAAGTCCATCAGCTTCCAGCTGTTCAAGGAGCAGGTAAACGGCGGCATCAAGGAGTGCTGTGATGCCCTTATTCCGTCCCCTGATGGCACTATGGTGGAGTACAAGGCGGCAAACACCGCCGCCAAGATAAACGCAGGACTGGAGATTATCTCGGTGCTGGGCGAGCACTATGGCATGAACCTGCCTGTGCTCGTGGACCAGGCGGAGAGCGTTGTCAGCCTGGCAGGCATCAGCCAGCAGGTGATTTCCCTGATTGTATCAGCTGAGTATAAGAGGCTTTATGTAAAGCTTGCAGATAAGATGAAAAGGAGTGCATGAAAATGGCAAACGAGGTAATGAATGTGGTTCCCCAGGAAATAGAGATAACCCGCCCGGGTTTTGAGAGCGAGAAGGGCTTTGCCCTCCTGCAGCGCATGGCTAAGATGTTCAGCATGTCCAGCATTGTCCCGGAGACGTTCCGGGGGGAGAACAATTTCGGCAACTGCGTGATTGCTGTGAATATGGCACAGCGCATGGGGGCTGACCCTCTGATGGTGATGCAGAATATGTATATCGTGTACGGAAATCCTGCCTGGAGCTCCAAGTTCATGATTGCCACATTCAATACATGTGGCAGGTATGATGCCATCAAGTACAAGGAAATCGGCAAGCGGGGGGATGATTCCCAGGGCATCATCGCCTGGACGCGGGAAAAGGCTACCGGGGACATTATCGAAGGCCCGGCAGTCACCATCGGCATTGCCAAGGCTGAGGGCTGGTACACAAAGTCAGGCAGCAAGTGGAAGACCATGCCTGACCAGATGCTCCGCTACCGTGCTGCCAGCTGGCTTATCCGCACCACGGCCCCGGAAATCAGCATGGGGCTGATGAGCGTGGACGAGGCAGAGGATGCAGGTACCCAGCAGGGGACGGTGATTGACCTGGATGATGCCATGGTCAGGGCTGAGTCAGATGCAATGGCACTGCCTGAGGCACAGCCCGTAGTGGAGGGGCTCAGGATGGAACTGCCAAAAGCCGAGGCAGCAGCTCCGGCAGAGCCTGCAAAAGCAAATGCAAAAGCAAATGCGAAAGCATCCGGCAAAGCAGCTGCACCCGCTGCTGAGATGGAAGAGCCGGGGTTCTGATTGGAAATCAAGGTGATTGGTTCAGGGAGCAGCGGCAACTGCTATCTCATAAATGATGGCAGGACCGCGCTCCTTCTGGACGCAGGCGTACCTTTCAGTGCAGTGCAGCAGGCCATGGACTTTGACACAGGGGCTATCAGGGGGTGCCTGATAACCCACCGGCACGGCGACCATGCCAAGGCCGGAAAGCAGCTGGCCAAGCGCGGCATAAAGGTATATGCAAATACAAATACGGCGGTGGACATCGGCAAAGGGGCCTGCGTGCTCCAGCCGAGGGTTGCTTACGGCATCGATACGTTCACCATCCTGCCCTTTGAGGCGGAGCATGACGTGCCCTGCTTCGGCTACAGGATAGACAGCCTCGTGACAGGGGAGAGGCTGGTATACATAACTGATGCAGCAGGCTTCAGGTTCTCCATCAAGGGGGCCACCCACCTGCTGGTGGAGTGCAACCACAGCCACAAAAAGATTATGGAGAGAGTCAGGGCCGGCGAGATGAACGCCATGCTTGGCTACCGGGTACTGAATACACACATGAGCATAGAGAAGCTTTCCGGCTACCTGGTGGACGGGCATATCGATGTGGGCAGGCTGTCTGAGGTGATGCTGATTCACCTGTCTGATGGCAACAGCGATGCAGAGGATTTCTGCCAGAGGGTGCAGGAGCTGGTTCCTGAGGCAAATGTGACAGTGTGGTAGCGGAAGGGGGCCGGCAGTATGGAAGAAAACGGCGGCTTCCAAGGGCTGTGGATACCACGGGAAATATGGCTCCTGCCAATGGGCATTGTCCAGAAAAACCTGCTGGCGGAGCTGATAGCCCTGAGCAAAAACAAAAACGGCTGTTATGCCAGTAATCAGTATCTGGCAGAGTTCATGCAGCTGGGAGTTGACAGCATAAAGAAATATATCAAGAATCTGAAAGATACCGGGTACATCGATGTGCAGGGAGGGAATTACTCCAGGTGCATCACGATAAACTGGCAACGTATAAATGGTGGAAAAAATTCCCCTATGTCAGAGCAACATGGTGGAAAAAATTACACCATGTTAGAGCAAGATGGTGGAAAAAATTACACCATGTTAGAGCAAGATGGTGGAAAATTTTCCCCAGATGGTGGAAAAAATTCCCCAGATAGGGGAAAAAATTACCCCATGATGGTGGAAAATTTTCCCCATAGAGAATATATAGAGAATATAAAAGAGAATATAGGGGATAATATAGCAAGATCATCATGCTGCAATTCTCCCCCTGACTCTCAGAATGTAAAACAGAATAACGGCAAACAACTGGACGATAGTGTTAGCAGTATACTTGGTGAGCCTGAAGACGTGCGGGAGCCTAAAAGTGAAGTGCCCAAGGAGGCCGGGGAGAAAGCTCTGCGGTACGCGCAAGCAAGATGGCAAAGCATACAAGGACTGGACATTACCGCGTTCCAGGCACAGTTTGTCGCTGGTTACATTCTGAAGTTCGGCAAGGAGTGGATTGACAGGGCTTTTGATGAGCTTCTGCTTCGTGACGGCGAAATCAAGGGCAACAAGTTCAGCTATTTCCGGCGGATGCTGGAACGCTGGGAGGAGTCAGGCAGACCTGAGCCCTGGAAGCGGAAGCAGGGCGGAGGCTATCAGCAGGGGGCCGGTCAGTGCCAGGCGGTGAAAAGCGACACTGATGGCGGTTTTGGCGGCATATACGGCACGTTTGGCACATCCGGCACGCCCGGCAGCGGAAGCTCCAAGATGGACATCTGCCGGAGGGCCTATGAGATGGCCGGCAGGATAGGCGGTGAGACAAAATGACAGGCACAGGAAGGTGCAGGCAGGATACCATGTATCAGCAGGATGGCAGGCAGGAACCCGAGACCAGGGAGCAGGGTGTGATACGGGTGCTTACCCCGTATTTCTTTGCATATCCCAACTCCAAGGCGGACGAGGTGATGCTGCACATTTACGGCAGGGCGCTGGCGGACATGAACCTGGAGCTCCTTGAGGCGGCTATGGCAAAGCTTCTGCGGACGCAGAAATTCTGGCCAAGCGTGGCGGAGATATGCGATGCCGCTCGGGAAATCAGCGAGTTTGTGGCGTTGCAGTCAGGCAAGGGGGAAAAGCGCCTGACATCGGCTGAGGCGTGGCAGGAGGTCATGGACAACGTGAAGGACAAGCACCTTTACAAGCCATGGGTGTTTTCCTGCCCCGAGGTGGAGCGCACGGCAAGGCAGTTCGGCATCGCGGAGCTGTGCAGCTTGGAAATACGGGACGTGAATACAGCCCGGGCCCAGTTCATGCGCATGTATGACTGCGCGGTGCAGCAGGCGAAAAAGGAACGGGAGAACCGGGATGCCCTTGGTATGCTGGGGCAGAAGAAGATGGCTGCCCTGCTGGCAGCCGCGAATATAAAGCAGATTGAGTGAGGTGTATGCAGTGCCGATGGGGCGCTGGCAGGACGCCGGCAGAAAGGTGTGAGTGATTTGGCAAAGCTGGCCAAGAAGATAAAGATTAACCAGGTGCTGAACGTGGACAGGCAGAAGGTGAAAAAAGGGGAGCTGCCAAAGAATGCCAAGCCCCTGACGGTGAAAATGGTGCGGGCTGCTGCCCATATTGACAGGCAGACTGACTACATCCCCAAGGATGATTTGGACAGGATTATCGGCGTTGCCAGGGCACATGCCCTGTGGCTGCACATGGACGTCCTGAAGCATGTATTCAAGTTCACTGGCAAGCAGCTGATGATTTACCGCGACAAGCTGAAGGATGTCTATGCCCACGCCATTGACGATACCAGCGGAGGTACTGTGGATGACATCATCAGGACCACGGTACACGGCAGCAGGCAGGATGATGGGGGCAATATGGGCTATCCTGAGTACGAGGTGACGCCCTTTGACCCCAAGGGGGTGCTGTATGAGCACTATGTCGACAAGTACAGCAGCATGAAAAAGAGCCTGGCTGAATACAAGATGATGCAGCGGACCTTCATAGAGTTTGACAAGTGCGAGGTGGCATCCATGCTGGTGCTGAAGGATTATTTCGGCTTTGCCCACGTGCGGCTTTGCCGGTTCATAGATACCCTCAGGCAGTCCTTCAAGAATGCAACCTGGAAGCTGTACGAGGGCAAAATCAAGTATTTTGAGAAGCTGTGCAGGACGGAGTTCAGCGAGTTTGCTGCCATCAAGGGCGGCAAGGGTGTTTTCTGGTATTGAGGAGGACGTGGAATGAATAAATACGCTATGTATATCCGGCAAGTGCTGTCAGAGAGGGATTTGGCGGAGCAGCTGGCTGAGGAATGCAGTGAGCTGGCAAAGGCTTCGCTCAAGATGATAAGGGCAGGCGGCATGAGTGCCAACATCACGCCTACCAGCAGGATGGATGCCATGGCTAATTTTTACGAGGAGCAGAAGGATGTAGTTTCAGTGCTGTGGCTTTTGACGATGGATGAGCGGTATGCGTACATTGATGATTATCCAAAGTTTGAAAGATGGGCAAGACGCCTGGGGTACAAAGAAGGTGAAAAAAAGAAGGGAGCGTTAAGAATGATTAAGCGGAAACCTGAGTATCAGGGTGTCTATTATTCCCCTAATGTAGATAATGGAAAATACTTGTGAGGAGTTTTAAATGGGATGATAGCTGGGAGGATGAAGACCTATATGAGGCAGGCTTGTCTGTAAGACAAAAGAAGAAGCATTAGAGTTGGCAGAGAAAATGCTGGCGGTAGTAAAGGAGGCGCGGGAAATGTTGAGTAATAGAATAGAACCAACCTGTATATATTGCCGAAGCTGTATTCCAAGAGAAGATGGGTATGAGTGTTATGCTTTTGGATACATATCACATCTTAGTCCACAGCACGCAAGAGCTTGCAAATATTTTGAGCTTCCTGGTGTGCCTTGTCGCACAATGAAGAAAGCGCGGGGTGGATGGAATGAGTAAGCAAAAACCTGCAATGGGTGCGGAGTATTATGTGCCGGAGATAGCCGACGGCAGGCCAGGTGCCTTCGAAACGGAATGGAGCAATGATGTTGTTGACAATAAGCGATATGAGGCAGGCTTAGTTTTCCGGAATATGGCAGATGCGGTTGATATGGCAAAAACTATGCTTAGCATGGCAGCATGCGTTTCGAGTGAGAAGGATCTTTTTGATTATGTCCAGACAGAAGCCAAAGCTATGGCACAAGCATCTAATAAAAGCGATAAACTGGAAAAGCTGGCAGGACTTTTGGGGATTGCCCCATATCAGATGTTCAGGATTAAGGATGAACTTGACAGGTATTTGTTCTATCTGTCGGAAAGCGGTTTGTGCATGGTGGATGTAGTTGAAAACAACATTGATGTCACTGCTAACATGAATCACCTTTTGGCTGACCTGCTGCTTGGCAGGAACGAGATTGTGGCCGTATCATGCTGGAAGGATCTGGGGCAGAAGGAACAGGAAAGGAGCGAGGAGAATGAGCAGAGAAAACTGTAATGACTGTGCCTATAGGTGCAGCTGCCGTGGTATCAGGAAAGCGCAGACGGCCGCCCTGGGGTACTGCTTTGATTACGAGCGGGAGGACAGGTGGACGGACCATCTTGACCTGATACTGACATTGGCATGTGCTGTTGTGATGCTGGGACTTGGGCTGGCAGCCGTCCTGCATCTCAGCTTGTGGTTTTTGGAGGCGGTAGTGTGATAAATGGCAAGCGGAAGGGCAAGGCCGGCGAGCTTGAATGGTGCAAGTTCTGCCGGGAACATGGCTTTGAGGATGTACGCAGGACAGCTCAGTTCTGCGGAAATACGGGAGAAGCTGCTGACTGCGTGGGGCTCTATGGCATCCATCAGGAAGTCAAGCGAGTTGAGAAGCTGAATATACACGAGGCCATGTCCCAGGCGGAGCGTGATGCGGAGGCAGAGGGCCATGGCAACATGCCCATAGTGGCCCATCGCAGGAACAACACCAAGTGGCTGGTTACTATGAGGGCGGAAGACTGGTTCAAGCTGTACTCTTTGTCGGGGATAGCCCTGGATTAACAAAAGCTGATTTGGAAAGGACGATGTAGCGCATGACTGAGGTAACGTTGAAGCGGATGCTGATAGACAATATCGGCATCAGGGAATTTGCAGAAGAGCTGGGGGCGGAAATTGGTGATATAATCTGTGACAATATTTCCTGCCAGAGATGTATATTTCAGGGACATCTGGATTGCGAAAAGAAGCTGCGGAAATACTGCCGTAAGATGTTCGCCGGCGGTGATAGAAGGAAGCATCCAAATACCAGGATGGCACTGTATGATATGGAGGAGAAATCAATCACATGCCCGAATTGCGGTTATGAATACTGCTGGGATGACACGCCGACGAACATTCATCGGGAAATCAAATTCTGCTTGCACTGCGGCATAGTCTTTGCAGGGTACGCAAATAAGGACGGAAGGAAAGTTTCGTAACAGGTCAGGCACCGCTTCAGAAAAAAGGAGGCGGTGCTATTCGGCGTTTTGCTATAGCTTCAAGAGAGGATAGGTGATGGCGTTGGAGCTCAGGTCGTATAATGATTATGCAGATTTAACAAAGAAATATCTGAGGAATTATAATACTTTCAAGCTGACGGAGAAAATGCTGGAAGAGGATATCCGCAGCAAGGAGCAGATTTTGTCCGCTTCGCTGGATGTGGGGGCAGCGGTGGCAAGGTATGGCGATGCTCCGGCAGGCGGCCACACTGAGCTGAACGGCATCGAGGCTGCCTGTGAGCGCCACCTTCAGATGAGGCAGGATATCCAGAATATGAAAAGCGACCTGTCGGAGCTCCGGCGCCTGACAGACAAGATAGATATGGCTTTCAACGTGGCTGATGATGTTGCCAGGAGCATGGTCAGGGATTATTATGTGGACGGCTACAGCTGGGAGCAGATCAGCATGAGGCATCATTATTCTGCCCGCTGGTGCCGGGAAAAGGTAAAAAAGGCGGTGGAGGATATGTCCATGGTCATTTTCGGCGTGAAGGCAAAGCCGTTGCAGCTGTCCTTCGTATTCGTGCAGTGATTGCAGTAATTACGGTTGGTTTTGCTGCGGTATGCAGCAGGAGAGGTGATTTTGCAGCGATGTGCAGCAGGGCTGTGGATAACTTTTTAGGCGTTTTACTTCCGCTTTACTTCCGTTTTTGTTCCGCTTTTTTGGCCGGAAATGTGGTATTATGGTATTGGGAAAAACCTCCTAAAATATATTACCCCTTTTTGATAGGGACTGCCGGTGCGGAACGGTGGTCCCTTTTTCAATTCGTTTTTGGAGAGGAAGTGCAGGCAAGGCGGTGATTCTGTGGGCAAGACGGACAGGAAACTAAGTCAGAAACAACAAAGGTTCATTGACGCATACATTGAGCTGGGGAACGCCACGGAGGCTGCCAAGCAGGCAGGATATAAGTGCAGGAGCTATAACGCCTACGGTGCTGTGGGCTCTGAGAACCTAAAAAAACTTAAAGATTTCATAGATGTTCGCCTTGCGGACCTGAAATCCCAAAGGACAGCTGACCTGACGGAGGTCATGGAGTTCCTGACCTCGGTGCTCCGGGGCGAGGTGACGGAAACAGTTTTCAACCCTGTTACCGGCCTGAAAGAGGATATTCATGCCAACGTCAAGTCCAGGGTGGATGCAGCCCGTGAGCTTCTCAAGCGTTATCCGGGCAAGCTGGATGAGGAACGGCAGAAACTTCTGCTGGAAAAACTGCGGGCTGAGATTGAGGATATGCGGTCCGGGGGTGTTGGCCAGCAGGTGCTGATAGTAGATGATATTGATGATGAGCTGATGGCGGAGGATGCTGGTGATGATGGCAGCGAGGGCTGATTGGAAAAACGACACCAGTGTCGGATTTGCCCGGCAGCAGGTGAGGATAAGCGAGATGCTGGCCAAGCCCTTTTGGCAGGTTCATGCAGCCATCCGGGAGCATCGGTATAATCACTACTGGTTTGCCGGTGGTCGAGGCTCGCTGAAATCCTCAACATGCAGCATTGAGGTACTGCTGCTGATAATTCGCAATCCTCAGTGCAACGCTGTAGTCTTGCGCAAGGTGGGCAGGACGCTGAAAACCAGCGTATATGCACAGCTCCAGTGGGCTATCAGCCTCCTGGGGCTTGATGATTATTTCATTCAGAAGGCATCTCCCCTGGAGATGATATACAAGCCGACAGGCCAGAAGGTTCTTTTCTTCGGGGTTGATGATAAATCAAAGCTGAAATCCATCAAGCTGCCCCGTGGATACGTTGGCATTGTATGGTATGAAGAAACGGATCAGTTCTCCGGCATGGAGGAAATCCGCAGTGTCAATCAGTCGCTTTTGCGAGGCGGCCAGAAATACTGGTGCCTCTACAGCTACAACCCACCAAAGAGCCGTGACAGCTGGGTGAACCAGGAGACGCTGCTGGATGAGCCGGACAGGCTGGTGCATCGTTCTACATACCTGAACGTGCCCCATGAATGGCTCGGGGAGCTGTTCTTTGCTGAGGCGGAAAAGCTGAAGGCAAAGAATGAGATGCTTTACCGCCATGAGTACCTGGGTGAAGTTACCGGCACAGGCGGTGCGGTATTCTCCAACGTGGAAAAGCTGGAGATGAGCGATGAGATGATTGCCGGGTTTGACCACCTGCATGACGGCCTGGACTTCGGCTTTGCTGTGGACCCGCTGGCATATACCAAGTCTCATTATGATGCCAAGCATGAGATTATTTATGTATTTGATGAGCTGGTAGCTGTGGGCATGAGGAACAATGAAGCAGCTCAGAGGATTTTGCCAAAGGTGGAAAGCAGGCACCTGGCCTGCGATGCTGCCGAGCCTAAATCGATTGCGGACCTGAAGTCCCTCGGCATCAAGGCGTATGGGGCAAAGAAAGGCCCTGACAGCGTTGAGTATGGCATCAAGTGGCTGCAGGACAGGGCAAAGATTTATATAGATGCAAGACGGGCACCGCATACCTACAAAGAGTTTTCGTCCTATGAGTACCAGAGGAACAAGGACGGGCTGTTTGTCAGCGTGTATCCGGACAAGGACAATCACACGATAGATTCCATGCGCTATGCCTATGCAGAGGTGGCAGCTCAGAGCAGGCGAAAAGGAAGCATCACGAAGGGAGCACTTGGCTTATGAGGATAAAGACAACGCAGGAGATATTGACGCTGCGTGATATGGAGACCATCGTGCTCAGCCATGAGCGCGATATTGCACGGAAAAAGATGCTGATTGACTATTACCTGGGGCAGCATCATATCATGGGCAAGGCGGAGCGCAGCAGCGGGGCACCCAACAACAAGCTGGTGTCCAATTATTGCGAATACATCACCAACATGAGCACCGGCTTTTTCCTTGGCCAGCCCGTGGCGTACAAGACCGCTACAGAGAACGATGAGGCACTGAATGTGCTGCTGGATGTATTTGCCTACAACGATGAACAGGCGCACAACCTGGAGCTGGCAGAGGAAGCCAGCATCAAGGGCGATGCCTATGAGCTGCTTTACACCGATGAAGATGCTCAGGTGCGTTTTGCCACCGTTCCGGCAGAAGAAATGATAATTGTCTGTGATGCTTCCCTTGAGGAACGCATCATGTATGCCATCAGGCATTATCGTGTTTATGATGTGGGCGGTTATGAGTACCGTGAGTATGTGGATGTGTATGACAGGAAGGCTGTGAAACATTACGAGTATAACGGCGGTTCCCTGCGGCCTGCAGGCGAGCCTGAGCCCCATTACTTTGATGATGTGCCTGTAGTGGAGTACCCAAATAACAGGCAGCACAGAGGCGATTTTGAGGGAATCATCTCACTGGTGGATGCCTACAACAAGGCCCAGAGCCTGACGCTGGATGATATGGAGGATTTTACCGATGCTTTCCTGGTGCTGACAGGCATGAGCGGCATATCCAGCGATGATGTGAATAATATGCGCCGGAGCAAGGTAATGCTCCTTGATGAGGGCGGCGGTGCCCAATGGCTGATAAAGAACCTGAATGACACCTACATTGAGAACATCAAGAAGCGCCTGCAAAACGACATCCACAAGTTTTCCAATATCCCGGATATGACCGATGAAAGCTTTGCCGGAAACGCTTCCGGCGTTGCCATTAAGTACAAGCTGATTGGCCTGGAACAGGTAAGGAGCCGCAAGGAGCGGGGCTTCAAGCAGGGATTGCAGCGCAGGATTGAGCTCATATCTGGTATGCTCCGAACAAAAGGCGGTGCCGGGATTGATTTTCGCGATGTGGATATTACCTTTACGGCAAATATTCCTGCCGATACACAGGCACAGGCCCAGATGGTGAGCCAGCTGAAGGGCATCGTCAGCGACAAGACACTGCTCAGTCAGCTGTCCTTTGTGGCGGATCCGGCTGCGGAGCTGGAGGCACTGGCAAAGCAGTCTGCCGGTGATGATTATGGCTTTAGCGTTGAGGGTAATGCTGATGGAGGCGGTGGAAATGGAAATGAAACTGAATGAGGTTGAGGCGCATTGCTTGGCGAGAATGTTGCAGGGAGCACTGTATGGAGGGCATCAAAACCCGTTTGACGGCTGTCGCTTCTGCAAATATAACCGCTGGGCAAAAGATGGAGATGAATGCAAAAACTTTACAGGCATTTCTATTCGTCTTACGGAATTTACGGAGGTGGATTTATCCCCGGCAGTTTATGGATGGTTGCCACCTGGTAAATTCCCATATAAAAAGTTCCTGAAAGGTGCTGATGATGGTATAAAGCAGCAATTCAGGAACTTTTTCCAAAAGATAGATTAAGGGTGATGTGGAGCCTTAACGTAAATAGGGCAACGGCCATAACTGTCTAGTTGCGTACAAGCATCTATATCCTGACAGCGAAAACTCATTTTCTTGTACTCCGGAGACATGGAGCCTATCAGAGATACCTCTGCAAATCCGATTTCAATGCAACGTCGTTCTTTGAATTGCGGACAGTAGCCGCTAAAATAACCTATCGCATCCATAATATCACCTCCTTTCTACGAAATTATAACACAAATATTTTAATGGTGAGATATATGGCGAAACTGATAAAAGATGAACTGTATTGGCAGAAGCGCAACGAGGAGCTTGAAGCAGAATGGTTCAGGCGCTCCCAGAAGGAAATAGAGCGGGAGCTGGCTGCTTATTATGCCCAGGCCCTGAAGCACATAGAAAAGGACATCAATGACCTCTATGCCCGTTTCGCCATTGATAACAGCATGAGCATGACGGCAGCCTACAGCCTGCTGCAGGGCGATGAGTTCAGGGTATGGCGCATGGACATGCAGGAATACCTGAAACAGATTGAGGCTACAGGCGATAAGAAGCTCCTGAGGGAGCTGAATACGCTGGCCATGCGGTCACGCATCAGCTGGCTGGACAAGCTGAAGGCAGAAACCTATGTGGAGCTGTCCAAGCTGGCCGAGAAATTCGGCAGGAGCATGGATAAGTTCCTGCCTACGGCCTACAAGGATTTTTATTATCGCAACCTGTTCGAGATTGGCAGGAAGCGGGGCCTTGCCTCAACGCCTGCCAAGGTAGAAAGCAATAAGCTTGAAAACGTTCTCCGCGCCCCTTGGAGCGGCAAAAACTACTCCGCCCGGATATGGGCAAATCAGGAGAAATTAGCCGAAATATTGCAAAGAGAAATTACCGCCGCCATGCATCGCGGCGCCAGCGTGGAGAACGTTTCAAAGATAATAACCCAGAAGATGGGCGTTGGCATGAGCGATGCCCGGAGGCTGGTACGCACCGAGCTGAATTACGTGCAGAACAGGGCAGCCCTGGACAGCATCAAGGATTCCGGCATGAAGTATTACAGGTTCGTGGCCACGCTGGACAGGCGCACATCCGCAGCCTGCCGTGCCCATGATGGCAAGATTTACCCTGTGGACGAGGGCAGCCCCGGCACTAACATGCCGCCCCTGCATCCTCACTGCCGTTCAACGATAGTGGGCAGCCTGAAGGGTGACAGCACACCGAAGGGCAGCAGGGCGGCCAGGGACAGGGCAGGCAAGTACATCCGAGTGCCTGCTGACATGAAGTATGAGGATTGGAAAGCTGTATACATTGATGGGGAAATGACGCTCTTTATGTATAAGAGTGGTAACTATCTTACTGATATTTCTGATAAGTTCATGCAACAGGCGAAGCCTGGTATTGGAAAGATAACTTACGATATTGATTATAGGGAGTCAAGGCACAAAGAGGAAATTCATGTAGCAAAGTTGCTACATGAAAGATTTGGTGGAGATTTAAAAATTATCAATGAAAGGCTGGTATACCAAACTAAAAGTCCAGATTTTTTATGGCTTGATAAGTATTGGGACTTGAAGACAATAACATCTGAAAAAGCTGCGGATAGTGCTATACGCCACGGTATAAAACAGATTTCAAGTAATCCAGGCGGTATTATTCTTTATAATCCGGTGAATAAGTTAAATTTGGGAAAATTGCTGGAGATTATGCAAGACCGGCTGATAAGAAGCAGTCGATTTAGTCTAAAAATAATATTGTTACACGGCGATGAAGATTTTGCTGTATATCATTTTAAACACAAAAACGAGGACAACTGAGTTGTTGAACCCCCACCAAAACGGGCGGAGGAGCAATCCAGTTGCCCTCGTTCAAATTGTAGCATATACGTTGTAAAATATCAAGTAATTTTAGGAGCTGAATCATGGAACTAAACAAAATATACCACATGGATGCCTTTGAGGGTCTGAAACTCATTCCAGATAAATCCATAAATCTTGCTATATTAGATCCGCCTTATAATATTGGCGTTATTACGATGAAAAACAATCACGCCTCAAAAAATGCTTGGGATAAAATTCCAAATTATCAAGAATGGATAGAACGGCTTCTTGCAGAGGTATATAGGGTTTTGACTGATAATGGCGTTATGTATCTTTGGCACAATGACATGCAACAGATTGCTGATATATTGCATAATTCTAGCGTTAACAGAATGTTCACCTTTCGCTCATTTTGTATATGGGATAAAGGAAAAAGCTACCGTGCGCAAGCTTGGGTTAACCGTAGAGAGAATGGGGCGACAGCACTTCGTTCGTGGTTTAACATTTGTGAGTATTGCCTCCACTTCTTCAAATGTAGCAATGCTGATTCTAAATGGAGGAGAACCGCTTTAGAGCGTATCAATTCTAATCCTGAATGTTATAGAACGCTAAAAGATTGGTACAACAGCGAGTTAATGCGCTTGGGCATAACGGAAAAAGATGTTGCCGAATATTATACACTCGTAACAGGAAGAAAACCGCATATGCTAAGACATTATTTCAAAGATAGCCAGTTTGAAATTCCTACAAAAAAGGTATGGGAGAATGTATACATTCCTATTGGATTTGGCTGGAGCTATGAGAAGTTGCGACATACTCATCATGTTGATGCCATGCATTGCAATGTATGGCGTATAAAAGCACTTGCGACGCAAAATAGGCTACATACTTGTCAAAAGCCTTTAGAGATAATAGAGCGACTTATAAGTGTTTCATCTAACGATGGTGCAGTTATCTTAGATCCATTCATGGGCAGCGGCACAACGGCAGTAGCAGCAATCAACACTGGCAGAAAGTTTATAGGCTTTGAGAAAGAGCAGGATTATTTTGACATCGCCATGAAGCGGATTGAGCAAGCGCAACATGCCGCCCCTGCATCCTCACTGCCGTTCAACTATAGTGGCAAGCCTGAAGGGTGACAGCACACCGAAGGGCAGCAGGGCGGCCAGGGACAGAGAGGGCAAGTACATCCGGGTACCTGCTGACATGAAGTATGAGGAGTGGTATAATAAATACTCAAACTTCCCACATAGAAAATCCCAATGGCTCCTTGAAAACTGTAT
>JBJDWY010000039.1:0-17015 GCA_051866255.1 Anaerovibrio sp.
AAACTTACATACATCGCCAAAGTAACGATCAAGCACTACGACAAACTGAAATTTAACTTCTTGACTTTAATCTTAATAATTCGTAAAATAGAATGGTATGGTTGTGTGTAGTCACAGCCGCTAAATGATAATTAACGCCATGAGATGGCAAAAAAATTTTAGAAGGGGAGGTGTGTTATTATCATTGAGATTATACTTGCAGCAGTTGTTGCCCTGGCGGTAGGCGGTGCTGGGGGCTATATGATGCGCAAGCAGGCTGCTGAAAAGCAGATCGGTTCTGCCGAGGAGGAGGCAAAGCGCATTATCAGAGCCGCAGAGTCCAAGGGTGAGGCTGCAAAGAAGGAAAAGCTGTTAGAAGCAAAGGAAGACGTACATCGTCTTCGTCAGGAATTAGATCGTGAAACCCGTGACCGCCGCAATGAATTGCAGCGGCAGGAGCGCCGTTTGGTATCCAAGGAGGAGAACCTTGACCGCAAGCTGGACTCCATGGAAAAGAAGGAGGAAGCTATTGCTGCCAAGGAAGCCAAGCTGGAAAAGAGCCAGGCTGCCATCAATGAGCTGCACGAGAAGCAGAAGACGGAGCTGGAGCGCATTTCCAGCCTGACCACGGAAGAAGCAAAGAACATGCTGCTGGCCGAGGTTGAGGAGGAGCTGCAGCACGAGAAGGCAATGATGATTAAGGATTATGAGCAGCAGACCAAGGATGAGGCTGAAAAGAAGGCACGGAATATCATTTCCATGGCAATTCAGCGCTGTGCTGCTGATCATGTGGCAGAAACCACGGTTTCTGTAGTAGCATTGCCGAATGATGAGATGAAGGGACGCATTATCGGCCGTGAGGGGCGCAATATTCGCGCTCTTGAGACCATGACCGGCATTGACCTGATTATTGATGATACCCCGGAGGCTGTTATCCTGTCGGGCTTTGATCCTGTGCGCCGTGAGGTGGCAAGGATTGCCCTGGAGAAGCTGATTGCCGATGGCCGTATTCATCCTACCAGCATTGAGGATATGGTGAAGAAAGCCCGCCGGGAGGTGGAGCAGCGCATCAAGGAGGCCGGTGAGCAGGCTACCTTTGATACTGGCGTGCACGGACTGCACCCTGAGCTGGTAAGGCTCCTGGGGCGTCTGCGCTATCGCACCAGCTATGGCCAGAATGTGCTTAACCACTCCGTGGAGGTATCCCATCTGGCAGGCATGATGGCTGCCGAGCTGGGCGTTGATGTAATGCTGGCAAAGCGTGCCGGCCTGATTCACGATATCGGCAAATCCATCGATAACGAGGTGGAGGGCACCCACGTTACTATTGGTGCAGATGTGGCCAAGAAGTACCGTGAGTCCAAGGATGTTATCAATGCCATTATGGCACATCATGGCGATGTGGAGCCGAATACGGTGGAGGCTGTGCTGGTGGCTGCGGCAGATGCCGTTTCCGCTGCCCGTCCTGGTGCCCGCCGTGAGAGCCTGGAGGCATATCTGAAGCGTCTTACCCGTCTGGAGGAGATTGCCGAGGGCTTCAACGGTGTTGAGCGCTGCTTTGCCATTCAGGCAGGCCGCGAAATCCGCGTGATGGTCAAGCCGGATAAGGTTGATGATGCAGGTGCCATTACTTTGGCTCACGATATTGTCAAGAAGATTGAGGCTGAGCTGGAGTACCCTGGCCAGATAAAGGCTACTATTATTCGTGAAACCCGCGTAGTTGATTACGCGAAATAATTATTGGCAAATGAGAGGGGCTGTTGTCATGGGATGGCAGCTCCTTTTCATTAAATATAGCAGGTTGAAGTCTTGGCTGAAAGATAGGGATAGATTTGTCAGGTTTTGTTTTGATTGGTTTGAGAAATTCTGCAACAAATTTAATGCAGAGGTAGTTGTCGTCAAAAATGAGAAATTGTCTCCACACGAAGAATTGGTACAGGATATAGTGAGTATTCTTCACGTATTTTCTTGCAGACTGTATGGCTTACGGAAATACAAAAAACAGATTGAAGGGGATGAGATGATTGCTAAAGGCGTTCAAGACGGAGATATTCCCTACTGAAGAACAGAAAATAAAAATCATCCGTTCTATCGGAGTGGCTAGATTCCTGTATAATCGGTATATTGCCTATAATCGCCGTTTATACAAAATGTATCAACGTGGGCTGCTTGATAAGAAACAAAAACATTTTGTTACTGCTAATGAGTTTGACAAATACGTTAATCACAATTTAAAAAAGGAATTGCCATGGATTGAGCAGTGCGGCTCAAAGGCTCGTAAGAAAGCCTTGGTGAATGCAGAAAGGGCATTCAAGCGTTTTTTCTCTGGTGTGTCAGGTTTTCCAAACTTCAAGAAAAAGGCAAATCAGGATATCAAGCTGTATTTTCCAAAGAACAATAAGGGGGACTGGACAATATGGCGGCACAAATTGATGATACCAACCTTGAAGCAAGTCAGGCTAAGGGAATATGGTTACCTGCCCGCAGGGGCGAAAGTAACGAATGGTACTGTTTCCTATATAGCTGATCGTTTCTATGTTTCAGTGGTTGTGGACATTGATGAAAAATCAAGATATAACAAGGATTTTGAATCATGTTGCGCTAGGCAAACAGAGGGACTCGGCATAGATTTAGGCGTGAAAGACCTTGCTATCGTTAGCGATGGCAGAGTATTCAAGAATATCAATAAGAGTTCAAAGGTCAAAAGACTGGAGAAACGGCTTCGGAGAGAGCAGAGGCGCCTTAGCCGTAAATATGGATTTAGGAAAAAGAAAGGTGGTAAAACTGCTGCTGCCTCTGCAAACATAGAAAAGCAAAGGCTGAGGGTACAGAAACTTCATCAGCGTATAGCAAGAATCCGTGAGGACTATGAGAATAAAACTGTCCATGAAATAGTAAAGCAAAAACCACGCTTTATAACCATGGAAGATTTGAATGTCAAAGGCATGATGAAGAATCGGCATCTGGCAAAAGCAGTAGCGGTACAGAGGTTCAATCGTATGTCAGCCAAACTGAAACGCAAGGCTGAGATCATAGGCATTGAGCTTCGGAAAGTCGGCAGGTTTTATCCCAGTTCTAAAATCTGCCATGCTTGCGGGCATATACATAAAGACTTGAAACTCAAAGACAGGGTGTATGTTTGTCCTGAATGTGGTTATACAGCAGACAGGGATTACAATGCTTCGCTGAATTTGCGAGACGCTAAAGAATATCGGGTAGCTTAACAACAAAAGTTCCGATATATGTACCGATGGCTAGTCGGGAATTTACGCCTTTGGAGTGCTATATAAAACGCCAGTAGCCTGTTCTTCGGGACGGTGAGAGCGAGTACGATGAACAAGGAATTTTTCTAAGACATATACACTTTTATCTATGCTTTTAGTAGCAGGAAGATTATGGGCGAGAATAAAACAGGAGTTACTCCCAGCGAGGCCGCAATGGATGGCATTCAGCTGGTGGCATCAATTTTGATGTGCTTTCCTGAAATGGCAAAGGTAACGCTGGATTCCGAGGATAGCGGTGTCTGGCTTGATTTTACGCTGAAGGACGTTCCTACGGAGGAACGCATGAAGAAGGCTGACAAGGTGATTACTGACAGCATGAGGCTTTACCACGAATTGGAGGGATTCAGCAGGGCCAGGCTGGCGTTTTTCTACGCCAAGGGTGTGCTGCGCATTTTCCGTGACATAGATAGCCTGACCAGGGCTGAGCTGGATATTCTGGTGAGTATCATCCGGGATCATTTCAGTGATTTGCTGCTGGCTGATACCGTGAACAATATTGATGAGGATGTGCTTTTTAATCAGTCAGAGATGATTGACCACAGGATACGCTTTCTGAGGACAAACCATATCCATGAGAATATGGTGGGTATCCGTGAGGAAGGCAGGGTAATGGTTTACTAAGCACCGGGAGGAAATAGGTTGAAGATTTTAATTACAGGCGACGTGGTAGGGAGAACTGGCCGCAGGGCCTTTGACCGCTATACCAGGGAGCTGAAGCAGAGCAGGGGCATTGACCTGGTGATTGTGAATGGCGAGAATTCCGCCGGGGGCAAGGGCATCAGCCGCAAGTCCCTGGATGAGCTGTACAGGGGGGGAGCGGATATCGTGACCTCTGGCAACCACATCTGGGATAACAGGGAAGTATACGGCTTTATTGATGATGAGCCGTATCTGGTGCGGCCTGCCAACTATCCGGAGGGGGCACCTGGCAAGGGCTGGTGCATTTATCCGTTCCGCTCCGCCAATGTGGCGGTCATTAACTTGTCCGGCAGGGCCTTTATGCCTGAGATGGATTGCCCTTTTCAGAAGATAGAGGACATTCTGGCGGAGATTGGTGACCAGGCGGATATTTTTATCCTGGATTTTCATGCGGAGACCACCTCTGAAAAGATGGCCATGGGCTTTTACCTGGATGGCAGGGTACAGGCAGTAGTGGGAACCCATACCCATGTGCAGACTGCTGATGCCAGGATACTGCCCCAGGGGACGGCATATATTACTGACCTGGGCATGTGCGGTCCCTGGGACTCCGTGCTGGGGGTAAAGCCTGAGATAATCATCAAGAAGTTCACTACCTGCATGCCGGTGCGGTTTGAGCTGGCAGAAGGGCCTGCTGTTTACTCGGCACTGCTGGTGGAGATTGATGATGCCTCGAAGAAGGCGGTAAAGGTTGAGCGGATTTTGCTCAACGAGTGATGCTGCCATCTGGCAGGTATTTTGGGAAAAATTTTTCCACAAGCAGGATTTTTTCAATAGAAAGCGAATATACAGAATATACGAAGGTATAACTAGAGGTATAAACTGATGTCAAGCGATTTACATACCCACACCAGCTGTTCTGACGGCCTGCTGGCTCCGGAGGAGCTGGTGGAGGCTGCCAAGGAAGCCGGGCTTAGCTATATTGCTATTACGGATCACGATACGGTGGCAGGATTGCACCAGCTCTATGAGCAGGGGCTTTATCCCCAGCCGGGCATAAGGATTATTCCGGGCATTGAGTTCAGTGCCCATCATGAGACCAGTGAGATTCATATTCTTGGGTACAACATCGACATATACAACAAGGAACTGGGGGACAGGCTCAACGATGTAGTTGAGGGGCGCTGGACCAGGTTTTCGACGATGATTGAGAAGCTGCAGGGGCTGGGTTACGATATAAACGAGACTGATGTGCTGGAGATTGCCGATGGCAGCACCTCCATCAGCCGTTCCCATATTGCCCAGACCATGGTGAAGAAAGGTTATTTTCCGACTGTGGCAGATACTTTTGCCCAGCTTTTGGAAAAGGGAAAGCCTGCCTATGTTTCCCACTATCGCCTGGAGCCGGAGGAGATTATCGACCTGATAAAGAACAGCGGCGGTACGCCGGTGCTGGCACATCCCAAGCTTGTAAAGAATGATGAGCTGGTGGAGGAGCTCCTTAAAAAGGGCATCGAGGGCATTGAGGCGATTTATCCCCGCCATACGGATGAGGATACCAAACGGTATCTGGAAATGGCGGACAAGTACAATCTGCTGGTGACGGGCGGCTCGGATTTTCATGGCATTGCAGGCAGGCTGCCAAAATTCCTGGGGGAGTTTACGGTACCTGATGAGTATGCGGAGGAGCTGTACCGGGAGCCGGAGCTGTAAGGATATTGCCGCGTGCATTTTGGGATAAGCAGGTTAGAGTTTTAGCTGTTGCAGGGCGTGACAGGGAGTTTGGAGGATATTATTATGGAGGTTATTGCTTTAGTGGGGCCAAGCGGCACCGGAAAGAGCCATCGTGCCCTTCTGGTTGCCCATAACAATCAGGCTGATGCCATTATTGATGATGGCCTGCTGATAAAGAATGGCAAGATTATTGCCGGCAAGTCTGCCAAGAGGGAGCAGAACAAGGTGCTGGCGGTAAAGCGTGCCATATTCGTGCTGCCGGGACATGCGGAGGAGGTCCGCAAGGCCATTGAGGAAACAAAGCCGGTGCGGATTCTGATTTTGGGCACTTCCGAGAACATGGCCAGCAAGATTGCCAAGGCCTTGAAGCTGCCGGAGGTTTCACGCTTCGTGCACATAGAGGATATAGCCACCCAGTCCGAGATGGACAAGGCGCGTTTCCACAGGCTGCGGGAGGGCAAGCATATTATCCCGGTGCCGACTATTGAGCTGAAGCCGCATTTTTCCGGCTATCTGGTGGACCCGATTAATTCCCTGCTGAAAAAGAGGCGGGAGGACGGACGCCGCCGCCATCTGGGGGAGAAGTCCATTGTGCGGCCTGTGTTCAGCTATTATGGCAAGCTGATTATAGATGACTGGGCCATCAAGGCTATCGTCAGGAAGCTTCTTGTAGATGGGGAGAATGTTACCAAGGTGGCTGATGTGAGGATTGAGCATGTCTACAAGGGAGACGGGGAGGTAGGCTTTGAGTCTGCCGGTATCGTCATCGGCTGTGATGTGGTCATCAGCTATGGCAAGCATATTCCTACCCTGGTGCAGAAGCTGCAGACCCAGGTGCGCAAGGATGTGGAGTATATGACCGGCATGGTGGTGAAGAAGGTCAATATCACCATCAAGGCGTTGTTTGTGCAGCCGAAAAAGTTCTGAGGCTGGGGCATAATAGTGCATAAAAGTGTATAATCGTGCATAATAGTGTATAACTTTGTGGTCAGACCTTTTTATAGAGTGCCATGGCAGTACCATTGCAGGCACGCTCGCGCTACTATCCACGCCTAGCGGTGCTAAGCTCTCGCTGCGCCTTACGGCTTGCGAATTGCTAAGCACCGAGGCGCGTCTCAGTGCCCTGCGAATGGTACATGCCATGGTACTCTTTTATAGGTCTGACTGACGTCATCTCTGCTTATCACACGTATGCTTGAGCAGAGTTTGCAAATTATAGGCACAAAAAAGCCGCTCCTATGGGAACGGCTGAAAGTTCAATGGCAGGGGTAGCTGGACTCGAACCAACGCATGCTGGATTCAGAATCCAGTGCCTTACCAACTTGGCGATACCCCTATATTTTCTTTTGTGTGCTGTGTGATTCACAACGAATATTATTATAATGATTGCTGAGTGTTTTGTCAAGGAAAATGTTTACATTTTTCTATTTTTTTGCAAGAAAATAATTTCCGACTTATGTCAGATTAGTTTTTTAAAATAGTGCAATTTTGTCAATAATCGTGTATAATAATGGTACATATATCATAGATTGGGGGCATTAATTATGAAATATGAATTTACCAAGGACTATTATACGGGTATTGATTTTATCGATGAGGAGCATGCCAAGCTCTTTGAGATAGCAAACCGTGCCTACGATTTGCTGACGAATCAGTTTGTGACGGATAAATATGACGCGATTGTGGCGGTGCTGGAGGAGCTGAGGGACTATACCAAGTACCACTTCAACCATGAGGAGGAGTACATGAAAAGCATCAACTACTCCAAGCGTTTCAGCCAGCTGCATCAGCATACCCAGTTCATCAACAAGCTGGATTCCTACAACCTGAAGGAAATCGACGTGAACCAGCAGGCAGGGCTTCTGGAGATACTGGACTTTCTGGCTCTGTGGCTGCAGGGGCATATCAAGGGCATGGACAAGAAGATTGGCGAGGCGGCTAAGTAAGGCTGCCTGAGAGTAAGACAGGGACGGCATCGGCAGAGCCCCGGGGGGCTTTGCCTGATGCCGTTTTTTGCTTTGCCTGTCTTTACTTTTGCCGGTGTGTGTGGTAGTATTGCAGGTGATGGACGGTATTCTGTTTGGAAACTGTACTATGATTTTCTGCAAGGTTTTTTCCTGATATTTTTGGCAGCACATCACCATACTAGAGAGGTGATGCTTATGAAGATTGGTTTTATAGGTGCCGGCAAGGTGGGGGTTACCCTGGGGAAGTATTTCAGCCGGCACGGGGGCGAAGTTACAGGCTATTACAGCCGCAATATTCAGTCAGCCAGGGAAGCAGCTGAGTTTACGGCAGCGAACATTTACCAGTGTGCAAGTGATTTGCTGGCAGATAGCGATGTGCTGTTTTTGACGGTTCCCGATGATGCCATTGCATCCTGCTACAGGGAGCTGTGCCGGTCAGCCGGCAGTATTCAGGGAAAGATTTTTTGTCATGCCAGTGGTGCCATGACGGCAGAGGCTGCCTTTCCGGGAATTGAGGCGGCAGGAGCCTATGGATATTCTGTTCATCCGCTTTTTGCTATAAGCGACAGGTTTCATGCTTATAGCGAGCTGGCGGATGTTTTTTTTACCCTTGAGGGCTCTGCCGGGCGCAGGGATTTTATGCTGGAATGGCTGAGAACAGCCGGGCTTCAGGTGCAGCCCATCGAGGCAGGCTGCAAGGCGAAGTACCATGCGGCGGCCGCCATTGTCAGCAACCAGGTGGTGGCGCTCTTTGAGGAAGGCAGGCGCATGCTGATGGAATGCGGCTTTCCGCCGGAGCTGGCACAGAGGGCGCTGACGCCGATTTTTCTCGGCAATGCTGCCCATGTGGCGGACAAGGGCGCGGTCAGGGCACTGACAGGGCCTGTGCAGCGGGGGGACACCGGGACGCTGGCCAAGCACCTGGCAGTTCTTGAGGGCAGTGAGGACAGGCTTTTGTACCTGCTGCTTTCCAGGCGGCTTTTGCAGCTTGCTAAAATGAAGAATGCTGATTATGATGATACCTCCATCGGGGCTTTTTTGGATGAGGAGTATAGAAAAGGTATTGAGGCGGCTGCGGCAGAGCTGCTGCAGGCTGGAAGAAAGGACGAAGCTAAATGAAAAACACCGTGGCAACTTTTTTGGCAATGAAGCAGAAGGGCGAGAAGATTTCCATGCTGACCTGCTACGATTATTCCACAGCCAAGCTGGAGGAGGAAGCCGGTATCAACGGCATACTGGTGGGTGACTCCCTGGGCAATGTGATGCTGGGGCTGCCTGATACCATCTCCGTCACCATGGAGGATATGATTACCTTTGGCGGTGCCGTGGCCCGTGCCTGCAATGATACCATGGTGGTTATTGATATGCCTTTCATGTCCTACCAGGTTTCCGTGGAGCAGGCGGTGATGAATGCCGGGCGGCTGATGAAGGAAGGCCGTGCCAATGCCGTCAAGCTGGAGGGGGGCGCGGCAGTCTGCCCTCAGATCAAGGCCATTACCGATGCAGGCATCCCGGTGATGGCGCATCTGGGACTTACCCCGCAGTCCGTCAATGCCCTGGGAGGGCACCGGGTGCAGGGCAAGAGCGAGGAAGGCGCCAAAAGGCTGGTGGAGGATGCCCTGGCCATTCAGGAGGCAGGTGCCTTTGCGGTGGTGCTGGAGTGCATTCCGGCAAAGCTGGCAGAGCTCATCAGCTCCAAGCTGACTATCCCTACCATCGGCATCGGGGCAGGTGCAGGCTGTGACGGGCAGATTTTGGTGTATCAGGATATGCTGGGCCTGTTCAGCGGCTTCAAGCCGAAGTTCGTGAAGCATTTTGCAGAGCTTGGCGAGCAGATGAAGGCTGCCTTCCGTGCCTACGATGAGGAAGTGAAGGCAGGCACCTATCCGGCAGAGGAGCACACCTTTAAGATGGATGATGATGTGCTGCAGCGGCTGTACTAAAATAGTGTACAATTTATACTGTTTATAGCAAAATAGGCTAAAAAAATTATTCAATTATCACTGGAAATATGTTAGAATAGAAAAGAATTTGTTTTTTGAGGTTTTTGTATGCGCATTATTACCGGCACAGCCAAGGGCTGCAATCTGAAAACTCCAAAGGGAATGAGTACCAGGCCCACCTCGGACAGGGTGAAGGAGTCACTTTTCAGCATCCTGGGCGGCGATGCGTGCGGCAGGGTGCTGGATGTTTTTGCAGGTACCGGGGCACTGGGGCTGGAAGCCCTGAGCCGGGGAGCTGACAGCTGTGTCTTTATCGACAAGGCCACGGCGGATATTATCAGCTTCAATGCGGAGCATACACGCCTGTCTGACAGGTGCAGGGTGCTGAAGGGCGATGTATTTGCCCTTTTGCACCGCCTTGCCGGTCAGGGAGAGCGCTTTGACCTGGTTTTTTGTGATCCGCCTTATCATCAGGGGCTGGCACACAGGGTGCTGGAGTACCTGGACAAGGGGGATATACTGGCTCCTGATGCCATTGTGGTTGTGGAGTATGGCGGTGATGAGGCGGATTTGCCAGCTACCGGCAGGCTGCGGCTTGTCAGGGAGCAATGCTATGGCAGGACCACGCGGATTGGTTTTTACCATTTGCCGCAGGAAAACGGCAGGGAGGATGCAGAATGAAAAGAGCGATTTGCCCGGGCAGCTTTGACCCTGTTACCCTGGGGCATGTGGATATATTCCAGAGGGCGGCAAGGATTTTTGACGAGCTTTATATCGGCGTGTTTAACAATATCAGGAAGACGCCTCTCCTGCAGGCAGAGGAGCGCATGGAGCTGCTCAGGAGCGCGGTGGCGGATATTCCCAATGTGAAGGTGGTTGCCTTTGACGGGCTTCTGGCAGAGTACATGATTGCCAACGATATCCAGGTGATTGTCAGGGGGCTGCGCTCCGTGACGGATTATGAGTACGAGCAGGGGCAGGCGCAGATCATCAAGTCCATGCACCCTGAGCTGGATACCATGTTCCTTCTGGGCAAGCCGGAGTACAACAGCTACAGCTCCTCGGTGGTGAGGGAGATCATCCGCTTCAAGGGTGATTACTCCAGGCTGGTGCCTCATGAGGTGGTAGAATATCTGAATGGGAAAAATTCTGTGTGACGGTAATGGCTTCGCACAGCTGAGTGTTATATAAAAGGTGGTAATTGCAATGAATGGCGACGCTATGTTGAAGATTGATGCAGTATTGGAAGAAATTGAAAATTATGTGGCTGGTGCAAGCCGCATGCCTCTTGTAGACCGGGTTATGATCAAGGACGATGAGCTTTTTCATCTGATGGACAAGCTGCGCCAGGAGCTGCCTAGGGAAGTCAGCGATGCCATGGAGGTATGCCGCCGCCGGGACGAGATCATCGGGGCAGCCCAGACCGAGTCAGAGCAGATCATTGCCAAGGCAAACAAGGAAGCAGAGGATATTATTGATAAAGCAAAGAGTTTTGCCCAGAAGGCCGTGGATGAGAGCGCATTGGTAATTCAGGCAAATGAGCAGGCAAAGGCTGTCATGGAGGATGCCAATGCCAAGGCGAAGGAGCTGAAGGAAGGTACCGAGGCACAGGTGAAGCAGCTGAAGGAGGATACCGAAAAGTATGTGGCACAGCTGAAGGCTGATGCGGAGCACTATGCTGACCAGGTATTTGACCATGTGCTTGGCAATATGCATGCAGCCATGGAAGCCATCCAGAACAACGTGGGGGGAGCCATGCAGGCCATGCAGCAGGCAAAGGAGCAGATTCACGCTGCCAACAGCCAGGGCTGAGGAGCAGATAAATTCACAAGGATAAATACCGCTGTTTGCACAGCGATGGGATTGGCCGTCTGCAATGATTTTGCAGGCGGTTTTTTTATTGAGAAAAAAGTGCTTGCGTAATGTCAAAATGTCAAATATAATATAGGAAAGGTCAAATTGTCAATTCGTTTTAAGGAATAAGGTGTAAGTATGAGCAGTAATATTGCAGATTTGATAGAGGATTATATCCTGACAAGGCTGGCAGAGCAGCAGACCGGGCAGGTGGAGCTGAGGCGGACGGATATTGCCGATGAGATATCCTGCGCCCCTTCCCAGATAAGCTATGTGCTGAACACCCGCTTTACCCATGACAAGGGCTTTTCCGTGGAGTCCCGCCGGGGGCTGGGGGGCTTTATCCGGGTAGTCAGGGTGCCTTTCAGGAACATTATTTATCAGGAGATGCTGGAGAAAATCGATGCCGATACGGAGTTTGTGGAGATTAAGGCCATGCTGCATTATCTCATCCAGCATCAGATGATTTCCACTAGGGAATGCTCCCTTTTGCTGCAGGCAGTAAAGTCAGCCTACGAGAACATGCCCCCTGAGCCCAGGGTGAAGCTGGTCAAGTCCCTGTTTACTACCTTGGCGGAGCTTTCATGATGGGGAGCGGGGGATTGAAAAAGCACAGTGCAGGCGGCAGGGGCAGTATGCCCATGAGCAGGGGGGCACTTGATTCCCTGCTGAATTTTTTGCTGAGTTTCGGCATTGCTGTTGTGTGGCTGGGCAGATGGACAATCAGGCTGGCAGGGAAGCTGTGGCAGAGATGGAGTCGGTGAGTGATGGCAAAGAAGAAAACCATGTATGTGTGTCAGAGCTGCGGCTATGACACAGCAAAATGGCTGGGGAAATGCCCCGGCTGCGGCCAGTGGAATACCATGGTGGAGGAAATAGTCCGGGAGGACAGGAAGCAGTCCCGGGGACTGAGCCTGGGCCTGTCTGAGAGCAGCAGGCCCTGCCCGATCAGCCAGGTGACGGTGGAGGACCTGCCCCGCATGACTACGGGCTCCCAGGAGCTTGACAGGGTGCTGGGAGGCGGAATTATCCCGGGCTCTATGGTGCTGATTGTGGGAGATCCCGGCATCGGCAAGTCCAGCCTCACCCTGAAGGTGTGCGCCAATGAGGCTGCCATGGGCAAAAAAGTGCTCTATGTGACCGGGGAGGAAAGCGTGCGGCAGGTGCGTATGCGTGCTGACAGGCTGGAAGCAGTACAGGATGGCCTGCTGGCAGTCAGCGAGACAAATCTGGAGAATATCGGTCAGCATGTGGAGCAGATTAAGCCGGAGCTTCTGGTGGTGGACTCCATCCAGACGGTTTTTCGTCCCGATGTGCAGAGTGCGCCGGGCAGTGTCAGTCAGGTCAGGGAGTGCGCCGTGGAGCTTTTGCGGCTGGCCAAGACCAACGGCATTGCCGTGTTTGTGGTGGGGCATGTGACCAAGGACGGCACCCTGGCAGGGCCAAGGGTGCTGGAGCATATTGTGGATACGGTGCTGTATTTTGAGGGAGGCGGCAACTCCGAGTACCGCCTTTTGCGGGCGGTGAAAAACCGCTTTGGCAGCACCAACGAGATAGGCATCTTTGAGATGCGTGATACTGGGCTGGTGGATGTGCCGGATGCCTCCCGGCTGTTCCTGTCGGAGCGGACGGAGGAGGCAGGGAGCATCATTGTGCCTACGGTGGAGGGGACGCGCCCCCTGCTGGTGGAGGTGCAGGCCCTGGTGGCTCAGACGCCTTATGTGCCGCCCCGCCGCACTTCGGACTCGGTGGATATCAAGCGCATCCAGCTTCTGCTGGCGGTGCTGGAAAAGCGGGTGCACCTTGCCATCGGTGCCTGTGATGTCTTTGTGAAGGTGGCAGGAGGCATCCGCATTGATGAACCGGCGGCAGACCTTGGCATCTGCGTTGCCATGGCTTCCAGCTTTGCCAACCGCCGCCTGCGCCCTCAGACCATCGTCTTTGGGGAGGTGGGGCTTTCCGGCGAGGTCAGGGCTGTGAGCCAGGCGGAGGGCAGGCTCAGGGAGGCGGCACGGCTGGGCTTTACCAGTGCCGTCCTGCCAAGGAAAAACTACCAGCAGCTGAAAAATGAAAAAGCTGTGGAGGGGATTGCCCTCTATGGGGCTGCTGATTTGACGGAAGCCCTGCGCTATGCCATGCCACGGGATTGACTGATGGCTGCCATAACGGATTGTAATAGCGGACTGCAATAACAGGCGGTAATGGCAGAGATAACAGATGGTAATTGCAGGCTGCAATGACGGGCTGTGCTAACATGTTACAATAATCTGTATTGACAGAAAATTGCATGTATGATAAAATTACTTCTTTTCTTGTGAATTAATTTGTGTTATAATCGTTTTGTACGGTTGATTTGTAAGAGGGGGTGTGATTTTGTTACAGGTTGGTGACCAGGTGGTTTATCCTATGCACGGTGCCGGTGAGATAGCCGGGATTGAGGAATGCGAGATTATGGGGCAGGTCAAGCAGTATTTTATTTTGCAGCTGCCTGTCGGCGACATCAGGATAATGATTCCTACTGACAATGCGGATGGTATCGGCCTGCGGCAGATTTCACCGCCGGAGATGCTTGACAGGGTGGCGGAGGTGCTGCTGGATGAACCGGAACGGCCTTTGGGAAGCTGGAACAAGAGGTTTCACAGCAATCTGAACCGGCTAAAGACAGGGGACATTCTGGAGGTTGCAGCGGTAATCCGCAATCTGATTTTGCAGGACAGGCGCAAGCGGATATCAGGCGGTGAGAAACGCCTGCTGGAGCTGGCGCGGCAGATATTCGTCAGCGAGCTTTCCTTTGCCCTGAAGCTGTCTACGGAACAGGCAGAAGGCTGGATGATGGAAAAGCTTGACAGCAACCATAGCTGAGTTTTGTGTTCCTCTATGCCGCAGGGGGCGGCCTATTGAGCAGTATGCAGCCTGTTTCCGTAACAGGCTGTTTTTGTGTCAGGGACAGGCTTGGGAGATATTTCCTAATATTGTTAAGCAGGGGCATACAGATGATTTTCATCTTTTTGCTATATTATGCGTTATTGTAATGATGAAAGGAGGTGAGAAGGAATGCTGGTAAAGGTTATTCGTTTTTTTGTTACTGCATTGCTGGCGGTGATTGGCGGTGTCATAGTGCATCTGGCCAGCCCTGTGCTGACGGAGCTTATCAGTACCGAGGTGCTGAAGACTTCCATGGGGCTCTACAAGCTTACTATGGCAAATGTCATCCTGATAGCACTGGGCATGGCAGTTGGTGCTGCCGTGGGCTATCTGATTTCACCCTTTGTGGCCAGCACATTGCAGAGATTTTCCGTTTGGGTTGAAGGGCAGCTCAGCAAGATGCCGTTGCAGGATGTGATTGCCGGAGTTGCCGGTTTGGCTATTGGACTTATAATTGCAAATTTATTAGGCGGAGCGTTTTCCAACATACCGGTGGTAGGTGACTACATTCCGGTGGTGTTCAGCATCGTTTTCGGTTATCTTGGTATTCATATTGTTGTGCGCAAGCAGAAGGAAATTGGCGAATTGCTGGGGCGCATGCTGAAGCTGAAGAAAAAGCCCAAGGTGCAGGCTGATGCTGCTGCACAGGAGATGGCTGACGGTGCAGGCTTTCCTGTGGGGAGCGTTGCAGGTGCCGATGTACATGGTGTTTCTGCCAATTATGCCAGCTATGTGGGCTGCAAGCTGCTGGATACCAGCGTGATTATTGATGGCCGCATTGCTGATATATGCAGGACGGGCTTTGTGGATGGCAAGCTTCTGATACCGGTCTTTGTGCTGGAGGAGCTGCAGCATATTGCTGACTCCGCAGATGCCCTGAAGCGTGTCCGGGGCAGGCGCGGACTGGATATTCTCCAGCGGATCCGCACGGAAAGCGGTTTGCAGGTGGAGATTATCAATCAGGATTTTGATGATATTACAGAGGTTGACTCCAAGCTGGTACGGCTGGGGCAGCAGCTGGGAGGCAAGATCATTACCAATGATTATAACCTCAACAAGGTGTCCGAGCTGCAGGGCGTGCCTGTGCTGAACATCAATGATCTGTCCAATGCGGTAAAGCCTGTGGTCATCCCCGGGGAGAGCATGCACGTTACCATTGTCAAGGAAGGCAAGGAGCATGGCCAGGGGGTAGCATATCTGGATGACGGCACCATGATTGTGGTGGAGAATGGCCGCTATCATCTGAATGAGGCCATACAGGTGGAGGTTACATCTGCTTTGCAGACTTCTGCCGGCCGCATGATTTTTGCCAAGCCTGTGACAGCGTAAGCTGCCAGCTGGCGGGGCTGTTAGTCAATTGAGCAAGGTATGAATATTGGGGGCTGTGGGCTGAGTGTTTGCTTTCACGGCCCCTGATTTTGTATATGGGTGTGATTTTTGGCATGATGATGGAGGTGTAAAGGTGGTAACAGCGATTTTTCCAGCGGCAGGCAAGGGGAAAAGGATGCAGGCCGGCATGAACAAGGTACTGGTGGAGCTGGAAGGCGTGCCTATATTGGTGCGTACCTTGGTGAGGTTCTCCCGCTGTCAGGCTGTTGACAGGCTGGTGGTAGTGGTAGCGGCTCATGAGGTGGATTTTGTGACGGATATGCTGGCCGGGGCAGACAGGGAATTTGGGCTGAAGCCATGGCTGGTAACTGCCGGGGGCTCAGAGCGGCAGTATTCCGTGTGGAACGGCATTCAGGCTGTGCAGGGAGCGGCAGATGATGATATTATCCTGGTGCATGATGCGGCAAGGCCGCTGGTTTCGGAAAAGACCATCCTGGAGACTATCCGTGTGGCGGAGGCAAAGGGGGCGGCCATTGCGGCAGTGCCTGCCAAGAATACCATCAAGCTGTGCAATGCTGCCGGTGAGGTGGTGGAAACCCCTGACCGCAGCAGGCTATGGGAAGTGCAGACGCCCCAGGGGTTCCGCAGGGATATTCTGGTCAGGGCCAATCAGCAGGCAGTGGCAGAGGGCTTTTTGGGCACGGATGATGCCAGCCTGGTGGAAAGGCTGGGGCGGAAGGTGTTTATTGTGGAGAGCGACTACCGCAATATCAAGCTGACTACCCCGGAGGATATGGTAATAGCCAAGGCGTTTTTGGCAGCAGAGGAGGAAAATGAATGAGCAGGTTTGGTATGGGCTATGATGTGCATCAGCTGGTGGAAGGAAGAAAGCTGGTTATAGGTGGTGTGGAGATTCCTTTTGAAAAGGGGCTTTTGGGGCATTCTGATGCAGATGTGCTGCTGCATGCGATTTCTGATGCCCTGCTGGGGGCAGCTGCCCTGGGGGATATCGGCAAGCATTTTCCTGATACTGATGAGCGCTACAAGGGGGCAGACAGCCTGAAGCTTCTGGAGGAAGTGGGCAGGCTGCTGGCTGAAAAGGGCTATACGGTCGGCAATGTGGATGCCACCATTGTGGCTCAGAGACCGAAGATGGCACCCCATATTCCTGTGATGCGGGAAAATATTGCCCGGGTGCTGCATGTGGATGCAGACAGGATAAATGTAAAGGCTACCACGGAGGAGCATTTGGGCTTTACCGGCAGCGGGCAGGGGATATCTGCTTATGCTGTAGCAGGAATTGAGTAATTTCAGTTTATCGTCGTGAAGGTACGAGACTTTTGGAACATTAACGGATGAGG
>JBJDWY010000040.1:0-17007 GCA_051866255.1 Anaerovibrio sp.
GGGAGTTCCTTTTATTTTTCAACCTTCATTTAAGACTATTACAGGAATGCTCCTTTGAAGCTAAACCTTCATTCAATAAATCGGAGTACCGTATGTCCCGTGTAAGCACAGACATAAGCTTCAACATGCTGTCTACATGCTGAATAGGTTTATTTGGCGGAACATATTCCTTGCCACTGGTACGCTGAACGAAATAATCAGCAATTATCTGAAAATCTCCCTTGTAACGTTTTACCTGCTCAGGAGTCAGCCGCGGCACATCAATAATGTTCAGCTTAAAATCATTGACAAATGGTTTCAGCTTGTCAGGTACATCAATCACATCATACAGGCACCTTGGCTTTTTCCAAGGCTTTTCGCCAAAATATAAAACCAGGGTGATTACAGGATAACGTTTGTGGCGTACTCTATGCTTCTTGCCGGTAGATTTATCTACTACTATAGTATCCTGATTCAGTTCATCACGATATGAATCACCATCGTATCCCATAACGCGCAATGGCATATCCGAGTCAATTGCCATCTGATTTTCAAAGCCCACCATGGCAAGACGGACGTTGCAATTGGCATCCACGCAATACTTGGCAATATCCCGCTCCTGCTCATGCAGCACGCCATCATCTGCCTTGTATTGCGAGAAGGGCTGTGCATCTACCAGGCTATCCGCCTTGATAAATTCCTCCCCCTCAAATAGGCTGCCATTTACTATATCTGCCACTACATCATTATAGGACTCAAAATTTTTCTGGGATATATCTTTCTCTCCCATTATGCTCACCACCTATATATAATATCAATCCCTGTTGTTATTATATCATAAGTTTGGTTTTTTGTAAATTTCAGTTTGTCGTAGTGGTTATTCGTTACTTCGTGCATATACTGACGTAATTTGATACTTCGCGGACTCTGTTCAGACATCATAAAGGGACAGGTAGCGGCAGTACCCATAGAAAACTCGCTCGCGCTCTTAGCACAGCCTCGCGCTTCTAAGCTCCTGCGTCGCTTACGCTCGCACTCGCTAAGAAGCGAGGCTGCACTCAAGGTTTTCTTTGGGTACATGCCGCACCTGTCCCTCTTTGTGTCTGAACAGATACATCAAAATACTCCAATTGCATTCAATTAGTATGCAACTGCAGCAACTAATCTGACTTTACGAAAAGCCTAAAAGGGGAGCCGGAAATCTGACGAAACTTGCTACTGCCAACCGCTGTATATACTGAAATTTAATAAATCTTATCCACTGCAAAGCCAGCATTTTCCAATGCCCTGATGATGCGCTGCACATGCTCATGGCCGTGGGTTTCCACAGTCACATCCAGTGCCACCTTCTTGAAGCTGTCAGTAACCTTGGACTGGTTGTGATCCAGCTTGATAACATTGGCGTTCTCATCGGCAAGAATCTGGGAAACAGTCAGGAGCTGTCCAGGCTTATCAGGCAGCTGCACTGAGAAGCAGAATACCCTGCCACGAGCAATCAAAGCCTTGTCAATCAAAGCAGAAATAGTGGAAATATCGATATTGCCGCCGCTGATGATGGCAGCCACCTTCTTGCCCTTGAACGGCAGCTTGTTCAGTGCCGCCAGGCTCAGGGCACCGGCACCCTCGGCAATCAGCTTGTGCTTTTCAATCAGGGAAAGCAGGGCGGACATGATTTCCATCTCGGAAACCGTAATAATCTGGTCAAGGTACTTTTTGCAGAAGGCATAAGTCAGATCACCAGGTGTTTTCACCGCACAGCCATCTGCCACGGTATCCACCATCGGCAGGGTTGCCACGCTGCCCTGCATAAAGGAGGTCTCCATGCAGGCTGCCCCCTCAGGCTCCACGCCAATAACCTTCACATGCGGATTAACCGCCTTGGTAGCAAGAGCCACACCGCTGGCGAAGCCGCCGCCGCCAATCGGCACCAGAATGGCATCCACATCCTTCAGCTCGTCAATAATCTCCAAGGCAGTAGTTCCCTGGCCTGCCAGTACCTTCTGGTCATTAAAAGGATGAATGTACACATAGCCCTTTTTCTTCTGCAAGTCCATGGACTTAGCATAGGCATCATCGAAGCTGTCACCGTACAGCACCACCTCGGCACCATAAGCGCGGGTTGCCTCAACCTTCAGGATAGGCGTAGTAGCAGGCATGCAGATAATCGCCTTGCACCCTAGCTGCTGTGCCGCAAATGCCACGCCCTGGGCATGGTTGCCTGCAGAAGCGGTGATAACGCCCTTCTTGCGCTCCTCATCAGAAAGCTGGCTAATCTTATTGTACGCCCCACGCAGCTTGAATGAGCCTGTATTCTGCAAATTCTCCGGCTTCAGATATACGCTGTTGCCGCACAAATCCGAAAAATAAGGGCTCTCAATCAGCCGTGTCTTCCTCACCACACCATCCAGCTGCTTTGCGGCATGATACACATCCGCAATAGATGTATGCTCAAGAACCTCCTCAATAGTAGGCTCCGTCTTTTTTGCTTCCTCTGCCATGAATAATTGGCCTCCTTGTACATCAATATCTATTCTGAACTATTCTAAAAATGCTGTGTTCTTAATAGAATAGCACTCAGGCAGGCTTATGTCAAACTACACGAAGACAATTTGCAATCATAAACCTGCCCTGCGGATGTATTTCTTTAGTCTGACCACTCTATCTTCTGTATCAATTCCTTTTTCATTTTGCTTGACAGATATTTTTCGTATTAATTGATCAGTTTTAAAATCACACAACAGATAACCACCATTTTCGCACATAATATACCTATTGCCATAAATAAGTATCTGTCCGCAATAATCTTCGGATAGATGTTCATTATCAGCTGCCTTTAAATATGGAATATATGAATTTTTTGAACACCGTAGTTTGGTTTGCATAACAACAAAAAGATATGGCTGTTCTTCCGGGGTGGCATTAGATAACTTGCCATCTTTTCCCGCCCGGTATACATCATACTTTACATAATAATACCGCCAAGGATATTCATGCTCATCCTCACACTCTGCTATAAAATCATCAATTATTTCCTGCAACACATTATCATCAAAGCTTTCACTTTTTGCCAGTAAATTCAACAAAACATTCTTTGTTTTATCAAAATCAGAATTCCCACTTTTATGAAAAAGTTTTCGCCACACTTCCTCCTTATCATATGATGCATATTGATACCTCCCAGAGCACTCCTTTTGCCCATAATCGCCTAGGCTCATCATGGCGCAATCTATTTTATCCATTTTTTCCTTGTTCCAATTAGAAAACAACGAAAAAAATCTGCCTGCATAGTCTAAATGCTCAAGCCCGATAATACCAATCTGTCCCCTAAGCAGATAATGGTCTTCTAGTTCAAACAAAATCTCTGCTTGCTCAGGGTGCTCATGCACAAACTTTATTTTTTTCTGTTCCTCTAGCAACTGATGCCAATTAAACGTACTCTTTTTTCGCTTAATCTTTTTTAACTTAGTCTTTCTAAAGATGTCAATCCTGCCATAAAGCATAATCGTATCCACCTGCGCCAAAATTGCCGGCATACGGTTACGGTCACTTCTGTCAACTACTTCATCATTTGAATTTCGCACCAAATTGTCTATTATGCGTATTCTGCGAACAAATTCTTGCCTTGTCACCTTATCATAATTTTGCAAATAAACAATAATCGCATATAAACGCACTTTGTTACCTAAAACTAAACCTGTATCTCTATGCAGGCAATCCTCAAATATATCCTTTTTATCACCTGCAATTATCTTACCTGGTTCATGTTCATCACCTTCGGCAATAAATGATTTTAGAAATTCTGTCGGCGTATCATATCCCGGAATATCGCACCAGCAATCAAAAAATCTCTCTAATATATCTATATTCTCTCTTACAAGCTCACTCTCTGCGAAAAAATATCTTTTGAGCAAATCAAATTCATCTCTGCTTTTCCCCTGCAACGATTCACCGCCCTTATAGCCAATAATATCACAGACAAATTTGAAATACCGCAAAAATTCATCATCTACGATATTATCAGCCACAGTACCTGTATGCCCATTACGATACCCCCAGAGCAAATCAGTCCATTCCCTGTCTATCTTGCCCATGATTCGCTTGGCTGCCACATCATCCACTTTTCTAAGTTCACGTTCAAGTTCTGCCTTGAAATGCTCAAACGCAGTCAGTGGCTTGCCACGGGAATTCATCTTTATATAAAGTTCATCAGTCATTCCCATAGCCCTGATAGGCAAAAAATAGAATGTGATGGCATTATTTTGGAGCTTTTCCCAAAGGTCACAAACCTCAGCAAATTTCTCAGCAATAGCATCCAGCATTACTAGCATCGCACTAACTGTAGGGTCTTTGAGCCAATCAAGCGGAAACCATGCCTGATCTTTGATTTCTTTTGAAAGCTCACCATCAAAAGATGGCACAAAATCTACTAATTCCAGGCAGAAGTCCCTAGCAGTACACCTGGTTTCGTAATTAAATTTGTTTAAAAATTCACACTCCGTTATAGCCGACTTCCGGGCTGCATACCAATAAAGTAAAAACAAAGTAGTTAGCCGTTGCTGACCATCCAAAGGCGTCATAACACCGTTCACATCAATATCGCCATATACAAAATCCAATGTTACCGGTTCTTCTGTAACAGCCCTATACAAAGAATCGAGAAAACGCTTTCTCACCCTTGCAATTTCCGGAGAAGTTCTTCCCTGAGCATAATCCCGCTGAATAACAGGAATAACAATCTTGTTTACCTGTATATTGCCCTGAGCATCTTCCACGCCAGTATCAAAAATATCAAAAAATGAATGAAGTTTTGCTTCCATATATTTTTCCTCGCTCTACTCAACTATTTTCTCCGGCAAATATTTATTCAATACCCTGTTAATGGCAGCAAGATACGCTTCCCGATCCGACTGACCCCAGAAATGCAGTTGATTGTCAGCAGATGGCGTATAATATTTTAGAAAAACCATTCTGGTACAAAATGGAATGTATTTACCTTCACTGTCCATTTTTATGATTTCATTACGCTTCACATCGAAGACAGAATTATTCAGCGCAGCATTGTCACTTGCTTTCAGCAGTGCCAAATTAGAAATAGAATGAATGTCGCCTATATTTCCTTTTTCAGACATCACATCTATAGCCTCCTGCTGTATTTTATCAAACTCCTCACCTCGCAAATCTGATTTATGTAGTGCCGCTTCCATTTTAGCTATTAGATTTTTCTCATTACCGGCTACAACTTTTATAGATTCAATATGCGTATTCAGCCATTCTTTCCATGCCTTTTTGTCCCTTAATCTATCAGATTGCTGGGCATGAATATGTTCCAAGCTCCATGCTACCTTGCCATTATCAATAACCTTAAATTTATCAAACGGAAACCATTGAGTATGTTCTTCAAGGCTATGTACTGACTCCACATTGAATAAAAACAGCAACTTCCTTATTTTCTTCTTGTCAGCCGGATCATCATAGGTCAATTCTGAATGAATATCTTTCATGCTGTATTTTATACGACTATCAAGGTCATCAATAAATTTAGGCTTCGTCTTATTCAGGGACATGTTGTATATTTCCATCAGAGTTAGTTCCTGAGCAGCAATAAGATAGCCTATTTTGTGGTACAAATCATGATTTTCAAACCAATCTGTTAGCACTAAAAAGGTCTTATGAATTTTTCGCCATATTTCTTTAATAGAAATTTCCTTACGCATGTTATCAAAATAAAAAAATGTGTAATATGTGTCTCTATCGCTTTTCTTTTTGCCAGCTACCAAATCAAGTACTAAATCAATTCTTGTTTGATAGCTGGCAATACCCTGATTAGTAAGGAAATACCAAAAATTATCCTTATGCAATTCCCTTTCTATGTTATCCCACTGGAGAGCTATTTCCTGCCTCACATTCTCGTCAATTCTCAGCCGGGTTTCCCTGCTCAAAAACATAGCCTTAACCAATTCCGCACTAGTCAAGGGAATTTTGCCTATATTCAACCGGGCAAATAACGATATGGCTTCATCATCGCTATCATTAACTTCATACCAAATAATTTGCACTTTTTCGTTAAAACATTTATCAATGTTACCAAAAATCTGCTCATCCTTGTCTTTAAACCACTGTCCTATACTTTCATAGGCATTGCATATAAACCAAAAATCAATATTTTCTTCTTTTCTAGCCATATCCACAGACTGCAGGAAGCTTGCTGATTTTTTTCTTGTAGCATATTCCAAAGAAAACTTAGGTACATAACGTAAATCACCACTGACATTATTCATGTAGCGATAAATAAGATAAATAGTAGTCAGCCTTTGCTGCCCATCAATCAGCTCATATTTATCGCCATTTTTTCTTACTACCACTGGCTGGAGATAATAGCTGTCTCCATCGCAGGAATAAATATCATCCAATAACCGAACAACCTCTGTCTTGCCCCAGCGATACCCTCTTTGATAGGACGGAACGAAAAAATTCCCTTTTATCGTCCCCACTAGCCTGGATTCCAGTACAATATCATTTTCCATATATGTCATCCTTTCCCCATTTTTGTTAGCGAATTAGCAAATTAAAAATCTGTCAAATCCCTGCCTTCCCCCAGTGCCAGCATCAGCTTCACTGCCAATGCCTCCACCGTGGCAGTGCCGCCGGAAATAACGCCATGCTGCATGGCCCTGACACCTACCTCGTAGGTCTCAAGATGCACCCCGTCATAGAGGCACTGGGTGGTGCAGACCAGCGTCACGCCCTTCTCTATGGCATAGTCAATCATCGGCAGAAGGCTCAGGGGTGACTCGTCTGTAGGCACGCCGCCTGCACCAAAGGACTCCAGGATGATTCCCCTGTAGCCTGCATCCACTGCCAGCCTGAGAAGCTCCGGGCTGGTGCCCGGCAGCAGCTTCAGCACCATCACCCTGTCATCCAGCTGCCGGTGCAGGCAGAAACTGCCGGAAGAAGGGCAGTCCTGCTGGTGCCACACCATTTTGCCTGCGGCAAAATCCATCACCCCTGCCTCCGGCCTGTTGATGCTGTGGAAGGCATGAAAATCCTTGGAGTACAGCTTCTTGGCACTGTCACCGAAAAGCACATGGCCGTCAAAGGCAAGAAACACACCTGCCCTGCCGCTGACAGCAGCATGAAATGCCGTCAGGAGGTTCCTTTTGGCATCTGTCTCCGGATGTTCCATCGGCAGCTGTGAGCCTGTCAGCACCACCGGCACATGAACATTCTCCAGCATGTAATAAAGAGCCGCTGCCGTATATGCCATGGTATCCGTGCCATGGCTGATAACAAAGCCATCATAGTCATCATGCCTTTCCGCCACCGCCCCGGCAATCTCCTGCCAATGGGCAGGGGTGAGATTGCTGCTGTCCAGCTGCATCAGCTGCACAAAATCAATGCTGCAGAACGCTCCAATTTCCGGCACGGCAGCCGCCAGCCCCTCCGCCCCCAGGGAGGGCATCAGCCCGTTGCCGCTGTCCGAGCAGGCAATAGTCCCGCCTGTTGCAATAAAGCAAATCCTCTTTTTCATGCCAGGTTTCTTTTCCATGCAAATCCCCTTTTCCATGCAATACAATACAATACCTTCCGACAAAAAAAGGCCGCCTGAAAAGACAGCCTTTTGAAAAAATATCTTATTTGTGGTTAGCCAGCTCCACCAGCTTGCCGGCAGTCTCAGAAAGCCTTGTCAGCTCCTGCGCCACCTCGGCAATAGCGGAGGTCTGCTGGCCTACAATCTCGGAAGTAGCCTCGCCCTTGGAAACAGTCTCATTCACGGACTCGCCAATCTGGTCGGTGAACTCCTGAATCTTGTCAACAGTCTCCCGGGAGCTGTCAGCCAGCTTGCCGATTTCCTCGGAAACTACGGCAAAGCCTGCACCGGCAGTACCTGCACGGGCTGCCTCAATAGAAGCATTCAGGCCCAGGAGGCGTGTCTGCTTGGCAATATCCCTGATGAGGCTGGTAAATTCATTAATCTTGCTGGAAATTGCGCTTACATTCTCAATCTCCTTGTTCAGGCCCTTCTGATTCTCATTTACATCGTTGGCAGAAGCTGCCAGCTCCTCCATTGCCGCGGAAACGTGCATAGCGGTCTCGTTGATGGACTCTGCCATCTTCCGCAGCTGATACTGGTAATGCCCCATCCTTGAGAAGGAGCTTGCCATCATGAACAGCACCTCTGCCGCGTACTCCAGGCGCTCCCTCGGCATAATCTGGATTTTGCGTACCGCCTCCACATACTTATCCGGGTCTGCACCAATCTCCTTGGCATAGGCACGGAACTTTTCCTCATTAGGCGGCGCAGTCAGAATCTGGCCGCCCAGAATGGAGCCAATCTGCTTGCCATCAACAATAATCGGCGCACCGAAATCATACAGGCCTGCATGGCACTCATACAGGGTAGGACGCCCGGTACGGGCAGCAGTCTCACCGCCATTCTTGTCGCACTGCTCACAGCGGCGACAGCCCTCCGCGGTACCACGGGTGTACTTCATGCAAAACTCAGACCAATCCGTAGGACGGGTAATCGGCTTGCCATCAGCATCCACAGTAACGGCAGTCATACCTACCGCTCTTGCAAAGTTATCCTGGAACTTCTGCAAGAAATCCATATCAAATACATCTTCTACGCGAATATCTTCTGCCACAATAACACACCTCTCCCTAATAATTCCTAAGAATATAAAAATAGATACCCCTATAGTCTTCTACTTACATTATACTAGCAATTGGAGCTCAAAACAATCCCAAATTTAATTAATTAAATTTGTTTAATCCACCCGGCATCATTCCAATCCGGCACATAGGCAGCATCCGCCGATGACCTTTCCTGCACAAAGCACCTGGTAAATCCCAGCCCTGCCGCATAATCCGTTACCGACTCATACTCGAAGGTCGTCAGCCGCCGCTTAAGCTTCGGAAACTCCTTCGCCCGGTACATGGGCGTATACTGGCTCATCAGGCTGAGATAAATATCATCCCCGAACTCTGACCACAGCCAGTCCAGAAGCCTCATGCTGTCCTTCCTTGCCCCCGGCAGCACCATGTGCCGCACCAGCACGCCGCCTGTCATGATACCATCATCATTCAGCACAGGGCTGCCTGCCAGCTCCACCATTTTTTTTATGGCGGCAGAAGCCACGGCAAAGTAGTCAGGCGCACCGGAATACTGCCCGGACAGACCGCTATCGTAATATTTCAGGTCCGGCAGGAAAACATCCACACTGCCTTTCAGCAGCTCCAACGCAGAGATATTCTCATATCCGCTTGAATTATACGCCACAGGCAGGTCAAAACCCTCTTTTTGGGCGAAAAAAATACCATTGATTATCTGCGGCACATAATGAGTCGGCGTCACCAAATCCAGCACCGCCGCTCCTGCCGCCTGCTGCCTGAGGAAAATCCTGCCCAGCTCCCTGTCAGATACCGCTACGCCCTTTTCCTGATGGCTGATTTCATAATTCTGGCAAAAAACGCAGCGCAGGCTGCAGCCGGAAAAGAACACCGTACCGGCACCCGTTTCCCCTATCAGCACAGGTTCTTCCCATGGGTGCAGGCTCACCTTGGCCACTACCGCCCTGTCACCGCCACCGCATGCGCCTTTCCCATGCAGCCTGTCAGCACCGCACTGCCTCGGGCACAGGTGGCAGTTTGCCAGCAGGCTGTCCCTTGCCTCTTTGTCCAGCAGCATGCACCTCACCGCCCTTCCAGCAAACGCTCATCCAGCACCGGCCCGTACTTGGGCCGCCACCAGGACACGCTGCGCACGGTGTCAATATACTGCTGCAACGCCGCCTCGTCAAAGCCCCGTCCCTGGCCACCCTCAATCTGCACAGGCTCCAGAGGCACCCTGTCAGCCTCGCCTATAAAGTCACGGGTAATCCAGAAGCCGTAGTTGACGCCCTGGCGGTTGTCCCTGGAAAGGCTGGCTCCCACGGCATAATACTCAAAGCCCTTCGGGGCAATCAGCTCAATCAGCGTAGGGCCGATATCAATCTGGCTGCCGGCGCTGTCAGGCAGCAGGGTGCCTTTGTGAATGCCCCTGCCTGTCACGATAAACGGCACCGCATACCGCTCGTACATGGAAGGAGTCTTGTCGATGTTGTACCTGTCCGCATGGTCTCCCACAATCATAATCAGGCACTCCGGGTAACGCTCCTTCAGGGCAGCCACCAGCCTTGCCATCTCCCGGTCAGCGTACCAGTAATGCCCCAGCTCCCTGAGGAGCCATTCATCCCCCTGAGCCTCCTTGGGCAAAGCGCGGCGCACCGCTTCCTCATCAAAGCCCTTGCCGGCTACATCAACGCTATAAGGGGAATGATTGGAGGCATTCATAATCACGTTGAAGCTCTCCCTGTCAGGGGACACCTCCTTCAGCACCTGGTCATACAGATACTCATCATCGCAGCCCCAGACACTGCCCTCCGCCGACTCAGGCATATCCCCCCTGCCATAAAAATGCTGGAAGCCCTGCGCCCGGGTAAATGCCCCGATGCGCTCCCAAGTAGCAGGCCCTGCATACCAGAAGGCCGTCTCGTAGCCCAGCCGCTCCATCTGGGGAGCCAGTGCCGTAACATAAGGTGCCCCGAAGGACTCCGGCATGGTGGTCAGATAGAGGTTGGCATCCGCCAGTCCCGTCACCACCCCGGTCAGTGCCGAAATAGTGCTGGCACCGTTAGGCAGCATGGCAGGGCAGTAATCCGTATCGGGCTCCGCAATCAGCTGCCGCATGCCGTCCGCAATATGCAAATCTGCATATTTATCCAAAAGAGGCCAGTTGGCATAGCTCTCGGACACCAGCAAAAAAATCTGCTTGGGCTTTGCAATAGCTGCACCACCGGCACTGCGCCTGAGATAATCATCCAGGTTGTCGCTGTCAGGCGGCAGTCCCGCCCTTGCTGCAGCCAGACTTTTAATCTGCTCTGCCGTAAAATTTAATCCGTTGCACGCCAACAGGCGGTTATTCATACGATAACCGCGATAGATAGCCTGATAATCATCGAGAATTGCCTCATTCATAAAGGCATCATTGGTAACGCCGACATTCTCCCATTCCAGAGCTGTCTCCCAGCCCCAGCTGCCGCCAAAGATAATCAGCCTGCCCAGCACATAGAGCACCGCAGCCAGGATAATACCCCTGCACCAGCCCGCGTACCCGGTGCCCATACGAAAGCCACCGAAGGAGCCGGATACAGCCATGCCGCCAAAGCTGCCGATAATCAGATACAGCAGCCGCCACAAGCAGTAACCCAAAAGCAGTGCCCACGCCAGCCTCAGGGGCAGGTTGAACTCCTGCACCAGGGACACCAGCAGGGCATACATATCATCGTTGCCGGCGTTGAACAACAGCTGATGAAACCGGCTGTGAAACTGCCGGTAGTAAGGGAAGCTTGCCACAAAGAGAATGGAGGTAGCAGACAGCACCAGCCAGCTGAGAAGCCTTTCCGCTCCCTGCCCCAGCCGCCGGGAAAATGCCGTCACCATACCGGCTGGCAGCATGGTGCAAAGCGCCAGCACCCCGGCAGTCTGGATGCTGAGCCTGGTGCCCAGCCACAGTGCCGTCTCCAGCTCTCCCGGCCCCGTGCCTGCCGCCCAGTAATCCTGCAGCCACAGGCAGAACACCAGCCTGCAAAGAGAAAGGACTGAAAGATAAAAGCAAAATACCTTCAGCCCCCTGCATACATACCTGATCATGGCACAATGAGCTCTACACCATACCGTGCCAGAGCCTCGCAAACCTTCTCAGACGGCATAGAATCCGTAATAAGCCCGGACAGGGTATCAAGAGTCGCATAGTTGTAATTGCCGTCCGTGCTGAGCTTCCTGGCCTCTGCCACCACATAGGCACGCTTGCTGACGCGGATAATCTGCGCCTTGTTGATGCCGTCCTCAATATCGTAGGTGGACACGCTGTTCTCCATAGCATCTACACCGATAGCGCCCACAAAGGCAACATCAGGCTTCAGCCTGGAGATAAAGTCCATGGTCATGCCGCCCCAGAAGCCGTCACGGCTCTTGTTTATCTTGCCACCGGCAAAGACCACGCGGATTTTCGGATGATTGGCCAGAATCAGCAGGATGTCAATCATATTGGTCACGATGGTCAGCTCACGCTGGTCCTTGGCCAAAAGCTCCGCAATAGCCAGATTGCTGGTGGAAATATCCAGAAATACCATATCCCTGTCATGAATGAGCTTCACGGCAGCATGGGCAATACGCCTCTTGGCATCCACATCGGTAGTCTTGCGCTTGCTGATTTCAATCACATGATTGTTCTCGCGCAGCACCACGGCACCGCCATAGGTACGCTTCAAACGTCCCTGCTTCTCCAGGGAACCCAGATCCTTGCGGATACAGTCCTCCGTCACACCAAACTTCTCGCTGAGCTCCTTTACGCGCACCTTTCCTTCGGCATTCAGCATGTTCATAATGCTTTCCTGACGCTCTTCCAAAAACATGATATCACACTCCCAATTTCTCTAAACCTATATTTTCAAACTGTGCACATGTGCACATAGTACCTATCACGATTGTTCAATTTTAATTCAACAATGCCCAATAATTCCAATTTCCTATTATTTTACACGGAATATTGCTTTTTATCAAGTAATATTTTTATCTATTGTTTATATGGGAATACTGTCCTATTTTATTGCATTTTTCTTTATTTTGTCAACTCTTGACAAAATTTTCTTTTCCCTGCTCTTATTTCTGCTCAGCAGCCTGCCCAAAAGCTCACCATACACGGGCCTGCCGCCGGTAAGCTCAGACACCCCGTAGGCGGACAGGGAAACAATCAGAAGTGCCAGCATGTGCTGAAATGAGCCTGTCATCTCCATAATCAGCACGCTGCCTGTCACCGGGGACTTGACCACCACGGCAAAATAAGCCGCCATGCCGAAGACAATCATATCCGGCAGGTACATGGCAGGAAAAAGCCCGGCAGCTGACAGCAGATGGCCGAAAATGGCACCGCCCAGCGCACCCAGCACCAGCATGGGCAGAAAAATCCCTCCCGGCACCCCGGAGCCGAAGCACAGCATAGTAAACAAAAACTTCCCGGCAAACAGCAGGCAGAGAAACGACAGGCTATAGCTCTCCACCGCCAGGGCATCCACCAGCCTGTTGCCGCCTCCCAGAATCTCCGGCAGCACAAAGCCAAGGCATGCCGCCAGCAGCAAAGGCAGCATCGGCTTGCACATCCCCTTCAGCCCCAGCCTCTCATAAAAATCCTGTGCCAGCAGCAGCGACCTGTTGAACATCCTGCCCAGAACTCCCACAAAAAGCCCCAGGCATGCCAGCCAGCCCAGCATATCAAGGGGCATAGGCAGAAGATATCCCAGGGAAAATACAGGGCTGCTGCCAAAAAACAGCTCCGTCACCGCCGCAGCCGTCACCGCTGCCGTTAGGGACACCAGAAGCACGGCTGCTGAAAAGGTGCGCTGCAGCTCCTCCAGCCCGAAAATCACCCCGGCAAGAGGCGCGTTGAAGGCTGCTGCCAGACCGGCACCGGCGCCAGCCACCAGCAGGGTTCTCGCCTCCAGCCCCCTGCCGGAGCTTTGGCTGAGGCGTCCTATGCCCTGCCCGGCACAGGCGCCAATCTGCACGCTGGGGCCTTCCCGTCCCAGGGACATGCCGGCACCGATAGCCAGCATGCCCCCTGCAATCTTTGCCAGCAGCACAGATGCCCAATTCATAGCCATCCTGCCCATCAGCACCCCTTTGACCTGAGGAATGCCGCTGCCTGTGCACATAGGCTCCCGGGCCACAATTTTTGCCAGCAGCCAGGCTATTATAAAAAAGGCGGACACATAAAGAATCGGCAAAAGCCATCTGCCCTGAGCGGCAGCCATGCTCACATCTTCACACAGGCTCTGCCGGAACGCCTCGGAAGCCGCCAGCAGATACCTGAAAGCACCTACAGACAGACCGGCCGCAATTCCCACGCCCACCCCTTCCAATATCAATCTCACACGAAAACGTCTTTTTACATTCCTGCTCATAAACACAAAACCCAGACCATCACACAAAAATTATCCATCATCAATTCATCAGGCTGCCAACCTGCCCGCTCCCCACCTGAACCGTACCATCACAGGCACCTTATGCAGGCATTGCCGTCAACGGCAATACCTGCCCGAATACATTTATATTTACAACGCAAAAAGGAGTCCCCTTGCGGAGACCCCTCATCATCACTTATTCAGCAGTGAAAGGCAAGAGTGCAATATTGCGTGCACGCTTGATGGCAACGGTTACCTGGCGCTGATGCTTGGCACAGTTGCCGGAAATGCGGCGAGGCAAAATCTTGCCACGCTCGGTAATGTAACGACGCAGCTTAGCTACATCCTTGTAATCAATCTGCTCAACCTTATCTACGCAGAAACTGCAAACCTTTTTACGAGGTCTTCTGCTTCTATCACGCTTGATCAAAGTATATTCCCTCCTTCAATATGGAATATCATTCCGTGCTGCTCACGGAACGTCACCCTTCATGGACAGCCATGAATTAGTCCTCTGCTTTAACAATCATGTGCTTCAGGAGCTCATCGGTAATCTTCATTACACGATCAGCCTCAGCCACACATGCAGGCTCTGCTGTAACGTTCAGCAGTACATAGTAGCCCTCGGTGCAGTCCTTAATCTCATAAGCAAGACGCTTCTTGCCCCAGCGATCCTCGCTGTCAACTGTACCGCCATTGTCAGCAATCAACTTGGTGAACTTCTCAACTACAGCGTTGGTTGCTTCTTCCTCCATTGGTTTAACAATGAATATGACTTCGTACTTTCTCACGAAATCACCTCCCTCTTTGGTCTTTGGCCCCCTCCTTCACGAGAGGGCAGAGAAAGTTTACAAATGTTATTTGCAACTATCCTGTCCTTTTGACTGAATGAGTATATCATGGATTGGAATTTTGTGCAAGCTGTTTTTTTATTTTTTCCTGCCGCCAGCCCTGACAGGCAGAAAAACCGCAAACTCCGTCCCCTCACCCGGGGTGCTGTGCACCGTGATTTTGCCGCCATGGCCTTCGGCAATCCACCTGGCAATGGCCAGCCCCAGCCCGTAGCCATCAGGATTTTTGCTGCGGGCTTCCGTCCCCCGGTAAAACCGCTCAAAAAGCTTCTCAAGCTGCCCCGGCTCTATGCCGCAGCCATCATCCCGTACCCTGAGCTCCACCATATCCATGTCAGCCACTTCATCTGGCTGGCCACAGTTTCCTCCCGGCAGTCCATCACCAGCTCCAGATTGGCCCTGAGAGCCGCCAGCGGAGTGCGCAGCTCGTGAGAGGCGGCATCCGTAAACTCCAGCTGCTTCTGCCACGCCTTCTCAATAGGAGCCACTGCCCTCCGGGAAATCAGCCAGCTGCCGGCAAAAACCATGGCAGCAAAAATCACAGCCGTAGCCAGCCACCTGCGCAGGGAAGCTTCTGATACATCGCTATGGGCAACCACTTCACCGCTGATTAATGCCCACGAATACGTCGGGGCATTCCTGGCAAGCACCGGCTTTGCCGCCTTCCTGATTGGTGCCGTGCAGATTTACTATAGCAAATTCACCCGGAAGGGCGCAGTGACAGGCGGCATCTACCGTATTATCCGCCACCCCCAGTACACCGCCTTTGCTATCTGCGGCCTTGGGCTTCTGCTGCTATGGCCTAGGTTTATCAACCTTTTTATGTTTGTCACCATGCTGTTTGTCTACTACCTGCTGGCAAAAGCAGAGGAAAGGGAATGCGAAAGCAAATTCGGTGCCTCCTACCTTGAGTACAAGACAAAAACAGCCATGTTCCTGCCCCTGAAAAACGTAAAATTCCCTCATATCCTGCCTCAAAACAAGGCCAAAAAAGCCATCGTCCTCACCGCCCTGTATCTTGGTTCCCTGACTGCCAGCTATCTTTTCGGCAGCTTCCTTTATAGCCATTCCCTGGAAAGCCTCTACGCTTCCTATCAGGAAAACTCCGCCACCATTGCCGTCTGCCCTATGGAGCATGCCGAAATTGACGATGCCATGTCCATTATTGCCGGTGACAGGCGGACAGCAGGCTACATAAACGCTGCCGATGGAAAATACCTGAACTACATCCTGCCTGTCAGCTGGTATGCAGCCGAAGTGCCCATGAACAGCTTCCAGCAGCACTCCGGCCACGCTTCCCCTCGGAACTATGACCACACCCAGTACAAAGTAATCATCACCAGAGCCACCCTGCGCACCCCCGATGCCGTCGGCATGGATATTCTCACCCAGGCCATGGCAAGAGAGCCTCTTGCCGAAATATGGATTGACCTGAAAAACCGCTCCGTCACCAAAATCATGAGCATCCCGGAAAGCTACAAATACTGCAACATCCCCGTTGCCCTATATTAAAATATGTCATTGCATAAATCAAAAAAGCACACCTGACGTATCAGGTGTGCCTAAACTTCAATGGCAGGGGTAGCTGGACTCGAACCAACGCATGCTGGATTCAGAATCCAGTGCCTTACCAACTTGGCGATACCCCTATAAATCATATACTGTTGTGTCGTGAACAAGAAATATTATACGACAATCCATCCCCCTTGTCAAATATTTTTTAAAATTTCAGTTTGTCGTAGTGCTGGATTGTAACTACGAGTATATACTGAATGAAATAGTTTGATAGTTCGTGGACTCTGTTCAGACATTATAAAGGGACAGGTAGCGGCAGTACCCATAGAAAACTCGCTCTCGCTCTTAGCACAGCCTCGCGCTTCTAAGCTCCTGCATCGCTTACGCTCGCACTCGCTAAGAAGCGAGGCTGCACTCAAGGTTTTCTTTGGGTACATGCCGCACCTGTCCCTCTTTGTGTCTGAACAGATATGCACATAGTTATCAACTATACTCTGCTGTACGCTACTAAGGTAATCAATCTGACTTTACGAGCAAGCCTGAAATAGGGGAGCCGGTAAGCTGACGAAACTTGCAACTGCCAACCGTTGTATAAACATCCAGTAACTAGGGCGTGTTGATTAATGCATAACAGATGAATAGTCATTATTTAAGCCAAATTA
>JBJDWY010000041.1:0-3720 GCA_051866255.1 Anaerovibrio sp.
CTACTAAGGTAATTAACCTAACTTTACGAGCAAGCCTGAAAAGGGGGAGCCGGGAGGCTGACGAAACTTGATACTACCAACTACTATGCAAGACAATCTGCTATTATGAGCAGAGTTGTTTGCACTGTACATTTATGCAACGGTTGGCAATAACAGGTTTCGTCAGCTTCCCGGCTCCCTTTTTTCAGGCTTGCTCGTAAAGTATCATTATGTTGCTATGGCAAAATATAAAGGATTGCTGATAAGTAAGTGGGGAGCTGTCGCAGGATTGTAACTGTTAGCAGATAATGCGATGGGCGGAGAAGGCGGTGCCAATGCAAGGCACTGAGACGCGCCTCGGTGCTTAGCGACTTGCAAGCCGTAGGCGCAGCAAGAGCTTAGCATCCGCTAGGCGTGGATAGTAGCGCGAGCGTGCCTGCATTGGCATTGCCTCTCCGACCATTGGAGTATTTGCTGATGTTTTTCTGACAGCTCCCCTGCACTAATCACTAAAACTTACATATATCGCCAAAGTAACGATCAACCACTACGACAAACTGAAATCTCTTTTTACAAACTGAAATCTGTTAGCGAAGGGATGCTGAAACTTGATATAGCCAGCTGATGTAGAAAATGCTTGCTACTGTATTGCTTGCTTGTTACAATGATAGCAGAATACATTGTGTGCATGTTGTGAGGGTGATTGGTATGACGGAAAACGAGCAGAGGGAAGCGGCAAAGGCATTTGCGGAAAAGTGGCAGGGCAAGGGCTATGAAAAAGGCGAAACGCAAAAATTCTGGCTGGAGCTCATCAGGACAGTCTATGGTGTGGAAAATCCAGAAGATTACATGAATTTTGAAGTGCAGATACAGCTGTCCAACGTAAGCTTCATAGATGTGTATATCCCATCCACCAAGGTCATCATCGAGCAGAAAAGCCTAGGAAAAGATTTGACCAAGGGCATTAAGCAGTCCGATGGCACATGGCTGACACCCATGCAGCAGATGATACGCTATGCCAATGCCATGAATTATGATGAAATGCCCCGCTGGGGTATCTCCTGCAACTTTCAGGAGTTTATGATTTTTGATTTCAACAACAAGCACAGCGAGCCGGAGCGTATCAAGCTGGCTGATTTGCCAAATGAATTTCACCGCCTTGACTTTCTCGTTGCCAAGGAAAATGTCCATATACGGAAAGAAGTGGAAATATCCGTTGAGGCAGGCAAGCTGGTGGGCAGGATATACGATTATATCGCGGCCAAATATGACAGCCAGACGCCGGAAGTCCTGCAAAGCCTGAACAAGCTGTGCGTGAGGCTGATATTCTGCATGTATGCCGAGGATGCAGGGATTTTCCAGCACAATCAGTTCTACAATTACATGAAGAATTTCCCGGTTAAGTTTTTCCGCACTTCCCTTGTGGAATTATTTCACGTTTTAAACACGCCGCTTAGTGAACGCGACAAATATCTTGACGATGAGCTGGCTGCTTTTCCTTATGTCAATGGCGGTCTTTTTGATGGCGAGATAGAAATTCCCAAGTTTGATGAGCGCACAGTAGAGGTCATACTGGAAGAAGCCTCTCTCAGCTTTAGCTGGCGCGACATCAGCCCTACCATCTTCGGGGCGGTATTTGAGAGCACCCTGTCCGCCAAAACAAGGCGCAGTGGCGGAATGCACTACACCAGCATCGAAAACATACACAAAGTTATCGATCCGCTGTTTCTGGATGATTTGGCAGATGAGTTAGAGGATATTCTTGCCATACCGCAGGTAAAACAGAGAAACAGCAAATTGGCGGCCTATCAGGACAAGCTGGCAGGGCTGACTTTCTTTGATCCTGCCTGTGGCAGCGGCAATTTCCTGACAGAAACCTATATTGCCTTGCGAAGGCTGGAAAACAGGGCAATTCAGGCCATGCTGGGGGAGCAGATTGTCCTTGGTGACATAGCCAACCCCATCAAGGTGTCCATTCATCAGTTCTACGGCATCGAAATCAATGATTTTGCCGTGTCCGTAGCCAAAACTGCCCTGTGGATAGCAGAATATCAGATGATGGTGGAAACTCAGGGTATCGTCAACATGAATCTTGACTTCCTGCCCCTCAAAAGTTACTCCAACATCCTAGAGGGCAACGCCCTGCGGCTTGATTGGAGCAGTGTTATATCGCCTGATAGCCTTAACTATATAATGGGCAATCCGCCCTTTATTGGGGCACGTCAAATGGAAGCTGGCGGTGAGCAGAAGCGCGATGTGGCACTTGTCTTTGAAGGCTGGAAAAATTTTGGCAATCTTGATTATGTCTGCTGCTGGTATAAAAAAGCTGCTGATTATATTCATGGCACATCAATCCATTGCGCCTTTGTATCTACCAATTCCGTTACACAGGGGGACTCGGTAGGAATTTTGTGGAAGCCATTATTTGCAGGCGGCATACAGATTGATTTTGCTCACAGAAGCTTTATCTGGGACAGCGAAAGCAATCAAAAAGCCCATGTACATTGCGTAATTGTCGGTTTCAGCCAAGTCGGCAGGTTGCAAAAAGTCATTTACACTGACAATCAGCCTAAAAAGGTAGCCAATATCAATGCCTATCTGGTAGAAGCGGAAAATGTATTTGTAGAGAGCAGAAACAAACCGCTGTGCAATACACCAATCATTGGCATGGGTAATCAACCTATTGATGATGGTAATTATCTTTTTGAAGTGGAGGAAATGGAGGCTTTTATACAAAAAGAGCCCAAGGCAAAGGCTTATTTCAAACCGTGGTATGGTTCAAGGGAATTTATCAGGCGCAAGCCTCGTTACTGCTTATGGCTAGGTGATTGTCCCCCAGAGGATATTGTAAAAATGCCATTGTGCTTTGAAAGGGTAAAAGCTGTAAGAGATTATCGGTTAAAAAGTTCAAGGAAGAATACGCAAAAATTAGCTGAGTTGCCAACTAGATTTCAGACGGAAAACATGCCAGAGGGAAATTATATTGTGATACCCAAGGTATCATCGGAGAACAGGGCATATATTCCTATGGGCTTTATGACGCCGGATATTTTGTGCAGTGATTTGGTTTTTATTTTGCCGGAGGGGGATTTGTACCATTTCGGTGTGCTGGAGAGTAATGTGCACATGGCATGGATGCGTACAGTGGCAGGTCGTATGAAAAGTGATTACAGGTATTCAAAGGATATTGTCTACAATGCTTTTCCGTGGTGCAATCCAACAGAGGCACAAAAGAAAAAGATAGAGATGACGGCTCAGGCAATATTGGATGCAAGGGCGAAATACCCGGATTTATCCTATGCAGATTTGTATGGTGAGGCGATGTTCCTGTATGGTGATTTGCTGAACGCCCATAGGGCTAATGACATGGCAGTAATGGAAGCCTATGGCTTTTTCATGGAGCCTACCCCGGAGCATCCGTCTAAGTGGTACAGTCCATCGGAAACAGTGGCAGCTTTGATGAAAATGTATCAGGAACTTTGCCGCACTCAATAGCGGCAATAAGGCTGGTGCTTTTTTCTTGCAGGTTGACTTGATGAAAAAAATGCTGTAAAATAAAGACATAAAAAAGAGCGAACCACAACGATGGCTCGCCACTATAGGTTTTTGGGAATATTTCTATTCGACCATACACCAGTGCTAGCGACACTGATGGTCACAACATCTACGAAGAAGTCATCCAGGCCAGGATGGCTTTTTTCGTGCAGTAAAACTGCTAAAAGATGTGGCCGATATGTGACT
>JBJDWY010000042.1:0-3719 GCA_051866255.1 Anaerovibrio sp.
TGAAACACCTGTATATAAACCAGATAGCAAAACAAAATTCCAAAGCAGCCCAGCAAAAACATGCTGCAATGCAGAATCTGCTTTTTCGTTATCTTATCTCCCATCAGCTACTCCTTTTTTGCCATGGACAGCAAAATCCCCAGCATGATGAAGCCGGAAACCATGGAGCTGCCACCATAGCTGATAAACGGCAGGGTAATGCCTGTCAGAGGCAAAAACTTGGTTACGCCTGCAATAATAATAAACGCCTGCAAATAAAAGCTGACGGAAATACCTGCGGCAATCAGCATATAAAGCTCCCGGCGGCAGCTGAGGGCGATGCGGATGCCCCGATAAAAGAACAGGGTGTAGGCCAGCATGATGGCAGTACAGCCAATGAGCCCCAGCTCCTCACCGATAGCGGAAAAAATAAAATCCGTATGCACCTCGGGAATCAGCCCCGGATGGCCGTGAGCCAGCCCCGTGCCCCAGGTCCCTCCTGCTGCAAAGGCAAACAGGGACTGCACCACCTGATAAGCCTGCCCGGCCGGGTCCGCCCAGGGATCCAGCCAGATGTCAAAACGCACCCTCACATGGCCAAAAAGCTGATAGCTGATCAAAGCCCCCAGGCAGAAAAACGCCAGGGCAATAAACACATAGGACTTGCTGCCGGTAGCCATGTAGGTCATGAACACCGCCATGCAGAAAAACAGCAGGGCGGAGCCAAGGTCGCGCTGCACCACGAACATCAGGATAGCCATGCCCCAGATGCACAAAAGGGGCGCAATAAACCTGATAGGCGGCAGATTCAGAAGAAAAAACCGCCTGCCGGACTCCCTCAGAATATCCTTGTGGTCCGAAAGGTATGCCGCCAGGAAAAGCACCAGCAGAATCCTGCCGAACTCCGAGGGCTGCACCTGAAAGGGCCCCAGCACCAGCCAGTTCTTGCTGCCGCCTATCTCCGTGCCGAACAGCAGGGAAAGGCACAGCACCAGCAGGGTAAGAATCCCCAGGATGTACTGGTACTGCATCAGCTCCCTGATTTTCCGGGAAAACTGCAAAACCAGCAAAAGCACTGCCAGCCCGATGATCAGCCATCTCAGCTGAGGTATGCACAGGACGGGCTTCAGCCTGCCCAGCATCACCACGCCAATGCTGGCAAAAAACATCACAATGGGCAGCAGCCACACATCATCCGTATATTTTCCCCTGATGAGGAAGCACTGCACCCCGAAGGCAGCCCCTATGGCACCCAAGGCCCAGGGCAACACGCTGTAGTCCGCCGCCGGATACTGCCTCAGCAGCAGGATAGCCAGGCCGCACAGCAGGATGCCGGCATCCGCCCCCAGCAAAATCAGGCTCTTATTCCGCATAATATCTCACCACGATAACAGAAATATTGTCAATACCGCCGCCAGCCTTGGCACAATCCACCAGGGAAGCCGCCGGATTGGCACAACTCTCCGCCTCCAGCACCGTCCTGATGGCATCCTCCGTCACCATGTTGGTCAGCCCGTCAGAGCAGAGCAGCAGGATATCGCCATGCTGCAAGCCAAACTCGCCGGTATCCACCTGCACGTATTCATCCACCCCCACGGCACGCATCAGCATGTTCCGCTTGGGATGGGACTCCGCCTCCAGAGGGGTGATGCTGCCGCTGTCAATCAGGTCGTTCACATAGGTATGATCCCTGGTAATCTGCTGCATGGAGCCATGCCGCACCAGATAAAGGCGGCTGTCACCCACATGGGCCCACACTGCCCTGTCCCCCTCCAGATGGAGGCAGGTGGCCGTAGTACCCATGCCCCGTCGTTCCGGGTGCCGCTGAATGCTGGCCAGGATTGCCCTGTTGCCCCTGATAACCATCCCCCGGAGCCCGTCCTGATCCAGGCTGCCCTCATGCTCGGACATAAGCTGGTTCATCATGCCGGTAAAAATATGGCTTGCCACCTCGCCTGCCACATGGCCCCCCATGCCGTCAGCCACTACGAAATCATAAGGCGGCCTGCACAAAAGGCTGTCCTCATTCAGGCTGCGATGCAGGCCAATATCTGACATTTGAAAAAATCTTATCAACACTCTCACCGCCCAAACTGGAAGGTTACCGTTCCTATGCTGATAACATCCCCCGACTGCAAATACTGCCGCCCGGCAATTTCCTGACCATTGACATAGGTTTTATTAACGCTTCCCAAATCTTCTATCACATACAAATTATTCAAGAGTCCCACCCTTGCATGGCTATGTGAAACATAGCCATCATTGATGATTATGTCATTATCATCGCCGCGCCCGATGGAAATGCTGTCCCCGAAAGCAAAGCGGCGTCCCACCATGGACTCGTCCAGCGCCTCCAGCACCGTCAGCACCGCCTCGGCTGCCGTAATCTCCGTCTCCGCGTAAATGTCTTCCACCACCGGCATGGCAGCAGCCGTCATCAGCCGGGCTGCCCTGTACACAAAAAACAGCAGGAAAAACAGCATCCCATATTGCAGTACCACGCTCAGTGCCTTTATAACCACAGCCGTTACCTGCATATATCTCTCACCTCATATAACCTTATATAACCTCGTACAAAAGCACCGTCCCACCGATGGCAATCTCATCGCCTGGGCGCAGCAGCTGAGGCGAAACAACCCGCTGCCCGTTTACAAAGGTGCCGTTCAGGCTTTCCGCATCGTAGAGGATGTGGCGGTGCCGCTCATAGCTGATGTAGGCGTGAAGCCTGGATGCATTGGTATCCGTCAGGATAAAATCATTGTTCACCCGGCGGCCGATGTAAATCTGCTTTTCACCAAATTCCAGATAGGAGTCTATATCAGGCCCCTCCACTGCCAGAAGGCTCACCGTCTTGTACTCCGTAGGCAGGTTCAGGGGCGGATTGAACTCAGACTTGTCCAGGATAATGGTGTTGCACTCCACCTGGCCGGGCCTTGCTTCCTCCGGCTCATCGCTGGTAAACTGGGCTGCCACCACGCAGGTTCCCCGGGTCAGGGTGCTGTTGCTGTTCACTGTAATGGAAAGCTCCTCGTCCATAAAGCAGTCATTCTGAATGACCAGCTTTTCCGCCTGGATGTACAAATCATCCAGGAAGCGGCGGACGCACAGCCTCTGATAGTCATCTTCCGTCAGCTCTATGTAAAAGCTGTTGGGCACCACAGTCTCCGTCCTGCCCTTCTTCCGGCGGTGCAAAAGCTCCCTCTCCAGCTGCTTCATGATCTCCGACTGCTCCACAGAGCTGCCCAGCTTGCGGTTGAAGAAGCCCTCTATATGCTTTTCTAAAAAGGATTCCAGTTTGCCCATTGACATAAAGACCAAACCTCCTTAAAAAATCCTCTCACCCAAAAAGGATAGCAAAAAATCCTTTATCTTTTAATTTTACATCTACACGGCATTTTAGTAAATAGCTGTTTACAGCCAGCCTGCATTTGCCTCTAACGGCTTTCAATTACTTTCCGCAGTTTTCAATCACTTTTGGCGGTTTCCTGCCTTCAGCAGCTTCTAGTCACTTTTAACGGCTTTTACTCACTTTTAGCATCTTTCAGGTGCTTATTTCTCAGCTGGCCGCATGCCGCCTGAATATCATTGCCCATCTCCCGGCGCACCGTAACAGCGATATGATGGTCTGCCAGATATTTTTCAAAGAATTCAATCCGCGCCAGGGACGGACGGTTCCAGTTCCGCTCTGCCACAGGATTGATCGGAATGAGGTTCACGCTGGCAAGCTGCCCCCGCAAAAG
>JBJDWY010000043.1:0-54744 GCA_051866255.1 Anaerovibrio sp.
AGAAATATTCGTCATGCCTGACTTGATAGGATAAATCTCCTTGATATCACCCTTGCTGCATTGAAGCACGCTGACAATATTATCCATAATAGCCGAGTTTAAATTATCCAGATAGCCCTCATCAAAGCTGCGCAGCTCATCAAGGGAATCAAATTCCTTTACCTGAGCCACAGCATATTTCCTGATATAAAGAGGCAATTCCTCAACATGGGCAGCATATACATCCTCCCATAACTGATTGCGCACATCAGGTATCTGTGTATAATCATGCTGCAAAATCTGCCTGAACTTATCCGAAAAATTCCTGTCAAAATAAACATGCCCCAGCATGTACCAAGCATCCCTGCCGCCAATGTCCACGCCTGTTATCCTGCCATCTGCCGCATATTCCAAACAGTATTCATTGGTTTCTCCCTCGGCAAAGACAGCTGCATAATAGCTTTGATAAACATATTCTTCAAATACATTATCTACAAAATAATTATCTGATGAGCAAATATATGTATTTTTTAATAGTGGCAGCACCAGCATCAAAGTGGAAGTATTGTTGTATCTGTAATAATCGGGATTAACCACAATCTTTATCTTGAACTGTTCCTCAAGATAAAAAAACATTTCCTTCTTGTAGCCAACCACCACTGTAATATCATCAATCCCGGCAGCCTGCAGCTGGCGTATCTGCCGTTCAATCAAAACTTCCCCCCGGACTTCCAGCAGCCCCTTCGGCTTTTCCAAGGAAAGCGGCACAAACCTGCTGCTCATACCGGCAGCCATAATAATAGCGTTGTCAACCTTGTATAGCCGCAGCTGTTCCCTGATACTTTCATCATCTGGAAATTGTTTCCTACGCTCCAGCAAATTATAGAAATTTTCCTCTGTCATACATTCACCTAACTACCATTACACAAAACCATCATCCACGCAAATATTTATCCCATATTTTCCTGTACCCCGACTCAAGCTCATCCATATAGAGCCTTTCATCCATTACAGGTGAAGCCTTCATCATATTGCGCAGCCCCAGATGCAAGGCCTCCAAAAGCTCAAAATCTCCTGCCAGCAAAGCTGCTTTTTCTACATATTCCTCAAGACTATAAGCACAACAAAAATCCAGTCCTGCATTTTTTAGCAGGCTGATGCCGAAATTACCGCCGTGGCTGCCATCCCCCAATGAAATCACCGGCACCCCCATATACAGAGCATCACAGGTAGTACCGCCACCGGGATAAGGGAAAGTATCCAATGCCACATCCATCTCGTAATATTCCGTCAGATAGGAACGGCTAAAGCCGCGAAGTTCCAGACGCGCTTCCTCTATGCCCAGCGACACCAGCTTCTGCCTCACAATTTCCCGGCCTTCTTCATCAGACAGCAGATCTCCCTTCAAAAAAAGACGGCTACCCGGCACACACTGCAGGATTTCTGCCCAGACAGACAGCACTGTATCATTCACCTTGCTGAGATTATTAAAGCTGCCAAAGGTCACATAGCCTTTTTTCCTGCAAGGAGACGGCATCGGCTCAGGCATCTCCTGCAAGGGCTTATAACAGAAATGGGAATGAGGCAGCACCAGCAGCTTTTCCACAAAATACCTGCTGGCCTGAAGCTGTACAACATCAGCCTGAGCCTCCAAACTTCCAGTATCCTCCTGCATCAGATACTTATCCGTCAAGAAATAATCCACCGTCCTGAGGCCCGTGGTCGCAAAATAACCAATACCGCAGACCTGCACCGGAGCAGGTTTGTATGCCAGCACTGGCAGGCAGTTATTCTGGGAGTGCCCTGCCAGTTCCACCAAAATATCTATTTCCTGCCCGTATATCAGCTTGGCCGCCTGGGCAAAATTCAGATCAGAAATATTAAACCAGGCCGTTGCATGGGATTTTATATAAGCACTGTACCTATCCTCAACCGTGGAATAGCTGAAGCAATACACCTCAAACTGCTCCCTGTCATACTGGGTCAGCATGGCCCAGATAAAAAGCAGGACCACATGATGCCGAAAATCCGGCGAAATATACCCCAGGCGTATTTTCCGATGCCGCTTATGCACAAAGGATTTATGCTTGTATTTTTTTATTCCCTTGAATAAGTTGTTAAAACCAGTATGAGCCAGGAAATACTCTTCCCTAGGCATAAACAAGTAATGTGTATTAAAAAGATAATTGCTGTATTCCAGAACCTTGCTGGGAAAATGCTTGACCACATTGCTGCTGCGCAAATAGCAATCAGCTGCCAAGTCAGTCAGGCCGTAAAACTTATAGCACTTGGCAAGCAAATTCAAAACTCTTTCCTGAACATCCTCATTCACTTGCCAATAGCTGCTGTCTTTGGCAAAAACAACCTGTCCGCCCTCAGTACCCGCCTGAAAAGAATTTTCCAAAAGAGTCAGGGCTGCAAAATATCTTCCCTGCATCCAGAAAATCCGTGCCTGCAAAAATCTGCTGTAGGGATTTTCGCCAGCCAATGACAAACGCTCCAAAGCTGACTGCACATGGGCAAGATCGCCTGTCTCTATAATAATAGCAGCATATATCTGTGCTATTTCTACACGCAAGGATGGCACATCATTATTCCGCCCAAAATCTTCCCTACCTGCACAGGCAGTACAGACATGCTCCCACAGTTCCTGGCATATTCCTGCCGCCTGAGCAAACCTGTTTCCCTGCCCCATCAGCATATCAAGCTGCTGTTTTTTTTGCCAAAATTCACATTCTTTCATAACCTCATCCTTTACCCGGACTGCCCGGCAAAACTTCCGCTCATGCCTATCCCTTATTTTTCGCCACATCTGCCCGATGAGCAGCAATCAATTCCTTATAAGGCACATCTGCACTAAACACAGTCCCATTGTGGTCACTGGCAAATTTTACAAATTTATGCCAGTCACCATATTCACTGTCCAAAATCTCCTGCCAGCATGCCGGAGCCGGAACCTCTATAGTTTCAAAGGGCAGCATCACTACATCACGATACCAGGCTTTAGGCCTTGCAGCCTCCCTGCCATTCAGCATAAGTGTAAAAAAACCAGCCTGATCCGAATCTGCAAAATGACGCTGCAAAAACTTTTCCAGCTCCCTCCACTGCCAGCTAAAAGGCATCCGGCAAAGCTTTTTCAAAACCTGGACATTAATTCTTGTAGTCAGCCTGCCGTCAAGCTCGCTCAAAAACTTATCTGGTGCCATCACCGCATACATAAGTTCAAGATAGCACTGCTGCAAATCCTCGCCATTAGCAGCCCCTCCAGGAGCCGCATCCAACGGCCAGATATCCAAAAAAATTCCCTGGCAGTGACCATCTGTAGAAAAATCCTGCACACCGCTGGTATTCTTGTTCATCAGCTTGCCAATCATCGTAGCAATATTATCCGTATAGGCAGTCTGAAAGAAAAAGGGCTCCCCAAGGCCTTCCCTGGCAATCACCAGCTTGAGCCTCTCATAATCAGGGCGCATCATCACCACATCAATATCATCATCCCAGGGAATAAACCCCCTGTGACGAACCGCCCCCAGCAAAGTGCCATAATCCACAAAATAACGCAAGCCGTGCCTGCGGCAAATTCTGTCCAGCTCTGCCAGCAATTCCATTTCCACCTGCCAGATCTTCTTCCTGTCCGTTGTAACCAGAAATCCATCCCGCATTTCGTCCCTGTATATATCCTTTATGTATTCCATACACTATCCCCTTCAGCTATTCTTCTGCCTTCCAGCAAATTGTCAATAGCCATCTTCACCATCCGATAGCTGATAGACCTGCTGCACTCAAACTCACGCTCCGTACCGGCATGATATGGACAGCCATCCTTCCACTCCACGTGCATATCATTGTAGCAGCCGTGGCATACATTCTGATTTGTCACCCTGTAGGGCGTGTCAAACTCCCCCAAGGGCAGGGAAAAACCGCTGATGAGAATAACAGGCACATCACAGGCATGAGCCAGCCAGGAAAGGCCACTGCCCAGGCCTATAAAAAAATCTGCATAAGCTAAAAGATTAATCCTCTCCATCAATGGCCGCATACCGGTAAAATCCTCCGCTCCGGCAGGCTTCTCAATCAGCCTGCCGCCGGAAATTACCTTCGCCGCCCCGTCAATGCACAAAACCCGGTAGCCCAGTTTCTTGAGATATGCCACAACCCTGCCCCAGCCGCCATCTTTGTGCCAGCATTTCATCACCCCTGATGCCTGCACAGCTATGCATACATACTTCTCCTTGATTTCCCGGGGTCTGGTAGGATAATAAATAACCTTGGCAGCATTGGCATGGAGGCCGAGGATGCTGCGGGCAGCCATATCCGGGGTTATCATGCGGCTGTCCTTGGCGATCAGATAGGGTGCCATCTGAAAAACCGCCAGGCAATAAGCCGCATAGGAACTGTCAGGTATCTTTTCCACCAGCCTTATGTCAGGAAAATACTCCTCCAGCAGGGCACGAAAGCCAGCATTAGGCGGAAACAGGCATATCCTGCATTTGTGCTGCTGCTGCATCAACCGCAGATAAGGAAAAAGCGATATAGAATCCCCCAGTGCACCACCAGCCATAAAAATAAACACATCCTGCCCTGCCAAATCCAGCACATGCTCAAAGACCTGCTCCCCATCATGCCAGACCTCCACCTGCCAGCGGATAAAATATTTCTCGGCTGCCACCAGGACACAATCCTCTGCATCATCGTCAAAAGCCACAATGCCGCTGTCATAGTCCGAAATCCTTACATGCCAGTTGCCCTGAGGCACCTGCACCCGCGCCCCGGAATTGAAATCTATTTTCAGCCCCTCATATTCTGTCTCCAGCTTCACATCCCCTGCTGCCTGCTCAAAGGACAACAGCCTGCCCAGCTGCGCCTGCTGCAGCTCATCCCGGCTGATCGTATAATAAAAAATATGCTTCTGCATTGCTCATACCTCAATGTCGTACAACACATTTACTGCCTCCAGAATACGCTCTGCCCGATGCTGCCATCTGTGCCGCCTGTCCGCCTTGCCATAGGCACTGACAGCTGCTGCCAGCCGCTTGCTCTCATCTGCCAGCAGCTCATGGATTACTTGAACCTGCTTTTCGCCCTCCTGCCAGTCAAATAAAAACAAATCCCTGCCATCCTCAAATTCATCTGCCAGATACCGGCTGAACTCGCTGACTACCACCGCACCATTCAGCATGCCTGTAAACACCCTGTCATGGGCGCCATGATTGAACTCTGCCTGGTCTTGAAAAATGATTTTTGCCTGGGATGCCACATGCAGGGATTCCTCATAAGAAATCGGCCCATGCAGCTTCAGCTTGTCTGCAAAAGCAACTTTTTCCCAGCCACCGCCAAAAACATCTACAGGTATATCATTTCGCACCAAAAGCTCTACTGCCTTGATTCTGCGATAGGATTTTATGTACAGCAGCAAATCCCAGCAGTAGGGCAGCATCTTGCGCAGATAATCCTCCCCCAGCATCCCCCTGGCGTTCAGCACCAGCTTCAAGGCCGGCCATACGTTGTCTGCATTGCTTTCCAAATAATCAGCCGCATCATCCAGGATATTGGCAATATGCCTGTTCGTGCCATTTTCATGCCACTGTCTGGCAAGATTCTCCTCTCCCCAATTCATGCCCCAGGTGCCTGCACTGACTACTACATCATATGGTTTTTCCGCTACATCAAAAATCCCCTTGCCATCCTTATATTCCATGCCTGCCAATGGCAAAAAAATCGCGTTGCCCGCCTTATCCGGATAGGCATACTGCATATACTCCAGAGCCGAGTAATCCAGCAGGGTAACGATATGCCTGGCACATGGCTTCTCCATTCCGGTCGCACATTTATTATACGGCAAATCCAGCATAACTGACACATGGGGAACATCATATTTCTCATATAAATTCACTTCCCCTACCCCCTCTATATCCCAGGTCATGCCGCATCCATTCAGCCCTATGCCAAATGCCACCTGTCCTGCAGCAAACAATTCAAAACAGGCATTAATACTATCCCAGTCATCGCAATCACAAAAAGCAACTTTCTTGCCAAGTTCCCTAAAGCCATCAGCCAGTCCCAGGCTGATGGGACGCAAGCTGGTATGATAGCCTGACCGCCCGAAAACAACTATTACCTTATCCATACCATACCCCCGAACAAAAATCACTTTTCATAAGCCGCCAGAAAATCTCTATACGGGATATCTGCACTTAACATAATCCCCTCGTGATCTGAGCCCCCGCGTACTCTTTTCATATAATCGCCATAGCGGCATTGCAATACGCTATGATAATCCCCCGGCACAGGTATATTTATCCCCTCAAAGGACAAATATGCCACTTCCTCATAGTATTTACGCAGCACCTGCGTATTTCTCCCCAGGAAGCTATCTGTAATAAAATCCAGCTGTGCCGCTTCCTCAAAATGATTCAGGCAAAACTTCTCAAACTCCGCAAATCGTTCCACACGGGACAGTTTCAGCAATCTTGCCAGCAAACTTCCGGGCAAACACAATTCAGCCCCGGATTGCAAGTCCTGCCACAGATTGTCCGCATCCATGATAGTGCGCCACAGTTCCAGCTTAATCCTGAACAGCTTGTCCTGCCTGGCTGTCCCATCAGAGACACCATCCAGAGGAAAGATATCTATAAAAATCCCCTGATTGATCCCTGCATTATCAGGAAACTCTATTGCCGATGTCAGGCTGTGGCGCAGCTTGGCAAAGGCAGAAATAAAGCCATCCATATATGTAGTTTGCAGAAACAATGGTGCCTTTATTTCCTCCGAGGCTATTTGCCTGAACCTTTCATAATCAGGCCGCAGCATAACTACATCAATATCATCATCCCAAGGAATGAAACCTCCATGACGCACCGCCCCCAGCAAGGTGCCATAATCAGCAAAATATGTAATGCCGTGCTTGCGGCATATCCTGTCCAGCTCCTGCAAAAGTTCCAGCTCCACCTGCCATACTTTTTTGCGGCTGGCAGTAACCAGAAAATTGTCCCTAATTTCATCCTGATATACATTCCTGATTTTCCAGTCCATATAAACCTGCTTTCCTCAATGACATCTTAAAACCAATTCGCCCGTTCTTTGCGCATCTCAGGCCAGTATCTGCCCTGATTATTAAAAGAAGCTGTATACTCCCGCGCTATGTCCATGAAATAATGCAAAACATCCAGGTCAAAATTCTGCTGCCACTTTTTGCCCCGCTCCAGAACCAGCATTGATGAGCCGGTAAGATCTACAGTACCATCCTCATCCACCTTTTCCGCCGATTCCAGCTGAAACTCATACTTGTCAGTACGAATACACAGCTTGTAATTCTGCCCTGGAAATATAGAGTTGCTAATGACATACTCCCTTCGCTGCCCCCCCAGAGCCTGTGGCAGGTTGCCATCCAGCCTGTGGGCAGGAGCAAAGCCATGACAATGGGCCATAACCTGATAAATATCCAGCGAGCTGGTCAGTTCCTCCGTAAAACCAAGAGCCGGAATACCGCCCCCCCTGACCATATACGCACTATTTGTCTGATAATCCCCCATAAGTCTCGGAAAACTATCATATACCGAGCTGCCATGATCAGAATACAGCTGCACCACATATTCATCCTCGCTGTAATGTGACTGCAAATAATCATACAGGATGCCCAGGCTGCGATCCGTGTTGCGAATCCCCTGCATATTGGCATCGGCATACAGAGGACAATAACTCAAGTACACGCTGGCAACCTTTTGATCAGCTCCCAAAAGCCTGTCTGTCAAAGATAGGCGCGTCTGGCTTGCCAGCGGCATCTGAATAGCTGAAACCGGCCAGGGATGAACATCCATGAGATGCATAAATAAAAACTGGTCACACTCGCCAAAAGCTTCCATCTGCTGTATTGCCCGCTCCACGCCTTCATAAGCCCTCAGCGCATAGGAATTGAGCACAAGGCGATCATATCCCCGGGCAGTTCCGCTATACAATATATCACCGCCCCCCATGATATTCACGCAGTAATACCCCAGGTCACGCATCTGCTCTGACACAGTCTTGATATGCTTATCCAAAGGCACGTTGACATGTGCCGAAAAAAGCTGGGAATGATGTGGGTACAGGCCGGTTTCAATGGCAGGCAGGGACGGATAAGTGTACTCTCCCACAGAATAGTGCTGATTGAAGATTATGCCCTTAGAAAAAAACTTGATTGTTTCCGGCATCAAAGCATAGTTCCGTTCCTTCACCGCATGCCAGCTGAGGGCATCCACCAAAATATTCAGCACTACTTTTTTCCTTTTTGGGCTATGCCCCAAAGGAATAGGCCTGCCCACCACAAAAGCCTGTGATGACTTCATCACCACAGGTTCTGCAATTCTATAATAGCCTGTCTCATAACGTCCCAGCATGGTGGTAAAATTCTTCTCACCTGCTGTAATCTTCAATTCCTGGCTGTCGGCATTGCCGCCTACAGGCAGTATATATTTCCTGCCATCAGGTACAAGCTCAAACTCCTTGCAGGCCTTGGCACGCATAATGTCAAACACGAAATCAGCACCGTAGCTATTCATAAAGGCAGGATTTTCCGCTTCCCTTGCCAATAGCTGCCCCTTGGCATTGAGAATTTCCTGATTAACATACGCACCTACCCAGTAGCCATATCCCTCGGCATCATCGCTTTCAGGCACAAACTCACCTGCCAGGGACACTTCCTTCTGTTCCAGGCAGCCATTTTTCATTTCTGCCCGGTGCAGCAAAAACGGGGCAAAGTTCCCCAGGCTCTTTGCCATCGTCAGTGCCGCCAGTATCTGTGCATCATGGATGCCATCCAGCCTCAGCTCCATGCCTATGCCATAAAGATTGTTGGCATAGCTCAGAAACCTGCACCGCTCCACCAAATCGCCCAGCTTCTCATAGCACTGTGCCAGCAGCTGCCAGATAACAAGATTGATTTTTCTTTTCTTGTAAGCTTTCAGGGCAAAATCCAGCGCAGCCTGATAATCACCATACGCAAAAGCAAATTTTGCCGCAAAAATATCCACATGTTCCGAATCAGGATAAAGCTGCCTGTACTGCTCCAGCAAAGCCAAAAACTCATCATCAAAGGCAGCACCGTCCAGCTTTTCCCGCAGCTTTTGAAAGATTGCTAGTCCTTCCGCCCCCTCAGAGGGCCACAAAGCCACATCGATTTTTTTTTCACCCATAATGTCCTACCATTGCACAAAACAGCACTTACTTATTATTCAGTGCATACAAAAGACCAAAATCCACCACCGGCAGCTTGGCTGCATACTCCAGTGCCTGCTCCTGCTCACCGGCAGACAGGCAGGTATAAGCTATATTTTTCAAGGTTGCCTCATCTCCGCAATCCAGCTGCAAAGCCGCTGACAGCAAATCAAAGGCAGACTGATTATCCCCGTTCTGATAACATGCCCCGGCGAAGACATTCAGCAGCCTGACTTTCTCCCGCAAGGAAATGCCCTTCGACATAATGCTGGCTACAGTCCCCTCCACATCAAAAGCTGCTACCTCAGATTCCTGTATCGGCTGCGTTGTTTGTACTTCTTCTGCCAATTCTGATACTTCAGTTTTATTATCTGGCTGCTCATCATCAGCCTTCGCAGTTGCCTGGCTTTCCCCAGCTTCTTTTTTACTCTTTTCTAAAAGCTGCCTCAGCCTTGCCAAAGCCGTAGCAGCATTTTTCTCCGCATCTTCTGCCACCTTCTCCACTGCCGGGACACCGGCTGCCTCCTCCAGAGCAGCCTGTATGTCATCATTGGCTGCCAAATATTCCTTTATTCTCGGATATTGAGCCAAAAGAGTTTCATGCCCATAACGCAGAGGCTCCAGAACTTCCTGCAAAAACTCATTATCATTATCGTCTGCTACTTTCCCGTCATCTGCCAGAACAGCATCCGCAATCCTCAGGCCGTCCTCTTCTCTTCCCTCGCCAATGCAAATGGCTGCCAGCAAAATCTTTGCTCTGCTGCTATCATCATAGGTAAGCACATTATCTATCCATTTTGCTGCCCTATCGTAGTCCCCTGTGCGGAAATAGCACATGGCACCCCAGTACATAACCTCAGGATCAATCTTTTTGTTGGCAGCGATTTCTGCCATTACATCCATGGCAGTTACATAATCTTCCGCTTCCATCAGCTGCTGCATCTCTGCCTTTAAATCACGAAATGCTTCCACCCTGGTCTCTGCAGCTTTTTTTATTCTCTTGTTGGCAATTTTATTTTTAATTCTGGACATACAAACTCCTCCTGAAAACATCTTACGAACTAGTTATCGAAATTTTCCGGCATAATATTAACTCATTCCCGTTTTTTCCCCAGCAGGCAGCCTATGGACTCCATACAAACCTGATAGTCAGCAAAATTTACCGCCTGCTGCATATCTGCCAGGGATGCCAGCCTCAGATAATCCTGCCACAAGGCAAGCTTGCCATGTCGATAAGCCTCACCATCCAGATAACTGCCCTTTGCAGCACATTCATCCAGCAGCCTGCTCCACTCCATGCGGCTCAGCAGGACAACCTCCGGCTGCTGACCTTCCTGTCCGGCATGGCGGCGATAATAGCTGAGAGGCTCCCTGAACAGCAGCAAATCCCCCTTTTCCAGAAGTTCCAGCCACATGGCCACATCCGAAATAGCCTTATAACCACGGCAATCAGCATTCCAATAATGGTGCTGCAAATCCTGCCGCCGGAATAAAACTGCCGAAGGCTCCCCAATAAAATTGGAAACATTGGACAATAAAAATCTGCAAACCTCTACGCCTTTATAGCAACGCCACCGGGCTGCATCCGTTATAATCTGCCCCATGTCATCAGGCAGCAAATTACCATCCATATCAATAAAAGCCCTTTGAGAACTTACCAAGGCCACATTGGAGTTATCCCTCAGTGCCTGAGCCATAACCTTTAGTTTATCCCTGTGCAAAATATCATCATCCATGCACCACTGCAAATACTCTCCTTGGGCGATTTTCTCCAAAGGACGGAAATTATCCGCCTTGCAGCCTGCCTCCCTGTTACGGAAATACTTCACCCGGGCATCCTCTACATACTTCTCCATCAGCAGCCGCGTCTCTTCGTTGGTGCTGTTGTCCGTCACCAGAATTTCCACATTTGGGTAAGTCTGTGCCAGGGCACTCTGCAGCGTTTTTTCAAACAGCTGCGGACGATTATAGGTAGGTATCATAATGCTCACCAGCGGATACTGGCTGTCAGCCACATACACGTTATCATAGGTACGTATCCCTGTACCTTGCAGGCTGCGGCTAATGCTCCTGCCAGCCATGCTAAATCGGTCTGGCACCGGGGAAAAGGCGATTTTTTTATAAGCCTCTGGCAGAATAAGTTCCAGCATGGCCCTGTTATTTTTCCATTCCTTTTCCTCCAGGATGGATAAATCCCTTTCCGGCTCTTCTGCCGCAGTTACAGCATTTTCGGACAGCTGCCTCCTGACAGCATAACAGGCCAGCTGCCTAGCGGCATTGCGCATATTCTCTGCCGCAGCTACTGCCGCCCCGTCATATCTGCCTGCCAGCAGAAACTTTTCCACAGAGGAAACAGCAGTATCTGCCCCGGCATAATACAAAAGCAGCTTCTTATGCCCGCACCCCTTCAGGGCATTAAAGATAAAATGGCCATCTTCCTGCCGGTTGTACAAAGAATTAAGCAGCAGGATAATATCCGCCGGTTCATTATCATCAATGCAGCTGTACAGCCCCCGCAATAGTGCGCTATGGTACTTATATACCTGCAACCCCTGAAAGAAATAGTCTGCCGCCTGCTTTTTATCACCTGATTGCAGGGCAATATCCCCCAGCACATAGTAGGCCTCCGGCAAAATCCGCAGGGCATTATCCGTCAGCATCATGCCACCTGCCACCTTGTGCTCAAATTCCCGGCGCAGTTCCAGCGCATGCAGCATACAGGCCTCCGCCTGGCAAAAATCACCTGCCTGCCAGAGCAGATACCCCTTCTCTATCACAAAGGAAGCCTCTTGAGGATAAGCAGACATGGCTTCCTCCAAAATAGCAAACAGCTCCTCCCTGCTTCTGCCGGCACTCTGGCTGGCACTGAAAAGTATCTCGTACAGATACCCCTCCATGCCCACCAGCTGCGTACCATTATCAATAGCCCGCCTGGCATATTTAATGGCGTTTTCGTAGTCTCCCAGGCTGTGATAGACATCCATCATAAAGTGGGCCAGGCTGTCCCGCTCCTTTTGCGTCTTGGCCTGCTTCAGCCTCTCCTGCATCAGCACCATATTCCTTTTTGCCTTCTTCTGAAAACTGGCGGCTGAATAGCCGGTATGATAAATAACCAGCTTGCTATTGCTGAGCATCTTTAAATTGCCCTTGCTGTTAGTCAATCTCTCATGGACACAGCCCTCAAACCTGATATTAGGCAAGTTGCGGAAAATCCTGCTCTGCAGCATGGTATCCACAATCTTGTTATTGTTGTCCTTGTCAATATTAATCAGCCTGCACAGAATAACGCCTGCCCTTTTGTCCCTTTGATACCGCTGCATCTCCTGCCGCAGCACCTTCAGGCTTTCCTCAGAAAAATACTCGTCTGCATCCAAAAACAAAATCCAGTCCCCAGCCGCCTGCTCCAGGGCGTAATTCTTCGCCGCTGCAAAATCATTTATCCACTGAAAATGAAATACCTTCGCCCCGGCCGCCTCTGCCAGGGCCACTGTATTATCCTGGGAGCCCGTGTCCACCACAATCATTTCATCCGACACCTGCGCCATGCACCGCAGCCACCTGGGCAGGTTTTCCGCCTCATTCTTGACAATCACGCAGGCGGACAGCCTCAGTTTTTTCTTTGCCTCTATTTTCATGCCCCTACCTCGCCAATTTTTCTGCCAATGCGACATAACCCACAATCATCTCGTCAGTCCCCCACATATTGACAGCATCTTTCATGCTGTTGTAATCATCGCTGGCAATCATCTGACCGGCTCCGCCTCTGCCGTGATACAGATAAATTATTTTCTGCAGTCCCTCCGGCAGCAGCCTCAGCTGTTCCCTGACCAGTACCGAAGAAAAATCCGGCTTGCCTTCCAGCAGGCTGACAAACAGGAACTGGATATTTTCTGCCAGGGCCGTCATTTTGCTGCGTATATTCTCCTGGGCTTCAGCCTTTTCCTGCCTGAAGCCATGCAGATATAGCACTCGTTCCAGCTGCTGCCGCTCCTCAGGCTCATACAGGCTGTACAACGTATCTTCCTCCGCTCCTGTATCCAGATAGCCTGTGATAGCCTCTACATACCATTTATTGCAGCTCAGTACCTTCAGGTACAAATTCCGGGACAGCAGCCATTCTCCCAGATGAAAATAACATTCTGCCAGATATGTCAAAAACTGCAATTCCAGCTGGGCAAAATGGGATGCCCCTGCAAATACCGCCTTGGCCTCGCCAGCCTCATGCAGGGCAAAGGCCTTTTCCATCTGCCGCCTGCCAGCTGCCCAATGCCCCTGCCTGGCCAGGCAGTAACCTTTGTAGCCCCAAAAATCAGGCAAATCCGGCAGCAGCTGCCTGGCAGCTTCCGCTACTGCCAGCATATCATCATAAGCATAGCCCAGCACCTCCATAGCTTCCAGCGCCACCCAGTAGCAATCCCCCTGATTGGCAGGTGACTGGTAGGGGGATCTGGTAGCCAGCAGTGCATAATCCAGCGACTGCTGATACTGTCCCCTGCCAAAATAACATTCTGCCAGGCTGCCATAATAGCGTTCCGCCTCGGCCCCGCCCCTGACAGCCTCCAGCATAAGCTGCAGATTGCGTGCCAGCTTCTGCTGGATAATCCCGGCAGAATAGCCAGTATGATGGACAGACAGCATCTTTCCCCCGTAGCAGGTGCAAAGCTGCCTTTCCTTTTGGGATATATCCACCAGCTGCTCGTGCACCGCTCCCTCATACCTGAGATAGGGCTGATGCTGAAAAATGCGCACCACCTGATTGGTATTGATAAGGTTGCCATTATTGTCCGCATCAATGTTGTACAGGGGAACAGCCACTGCCTCACAGCCTGCCTGCTGAGCCAGCACCTGGCAGACGCTTCCCCTGACGCTAGCCGGATATCGAAAAGTTTCATCGGCATCCAAAAACACCAGCCAGTCCCCGGAGGCCTTTTCTATGGCAAAGTTTTTCGCCGCTCCGAAATCCCCCTGCCAATCATAAGTATAATAAGCTACGCCATTAGCTGCCAGAATATCCCGTGTGCCATCTGCCGAGCCTGTATCCACCACGATGATTTCATCGGCAAATGCCCTGGCATTATCCAGCCATGCCTGTATATTGGCAGCTTCATCCCGGCAGATCAGACAGGCGGTCAGGCGGAGCCCGGCCACAGCCGCAGCCTTTTCCTCAAACATCACCCGGCGCTTCCGCATCATATTTATATGATACTCCTGCAAAAGGCATGGCTCTATGCCGTCATATTTTTCCCACAACGCCAAGGCAGTGCCCATCTCCTCAGCAGCTTCCCCGTACCTGTGCCAAAAAAACAGGCACTCGCTGTACTCCCCGTGAAAATCCGGCAGTTCAGGAAACTGCTCCACAGCCAGCCTGCACAGCTCCAGCCTTTTTTCAGCGGCAGCCAGTCCCTCTTGCTTGGCATAATATTCCATCAGTACCCTGTGGCACTGGCTGCCGTAGGTAATCATCTTCCTGCCCTGCCTGATATTCAGCCAACCATAATAAAGTGCCTTTTCCCAGTCTCCCAGGTCTGCATAGCCAGTACACAGATATTTGGACAGTTCCTCCTCACTTTGCCCCGCTGCCATCGCCTTGTGCAAAAGCTGCAAATTCCGCTTATTCTTTTCCGCAGCAATCCCCTGACGATAGCCTGTATGGATGATTTCCAGCACATTGTTTTTGACCAGTTTTATCCCGTCCAATTCAGCGCCATGCACCAGAAGCCGTTCATGAATAATTCCCTGATAGGCAAGCCCCGGCTGCCGCCTGGCCAGCCGCAGCTGATAAAACCTATCCTGCACTTCACCTTTATCCCCATCATAATTCACTATCTGCACCAGATAGCCGTTGCACTCTGCTTCCGCACTTTCCACCAGCCTGCGCAGGTTCCCTGCCGTCTGCTCCGTGAAATACTCATCTGCATCCAGCAGCACCAGCCAGTCCCCCTGCGTCCTTGCCAGGGCATAATTCCTGGCTGCAGCAAAATCATCCTGCCACTGGTACTCATAGACACGGGCTCCCAGCTGCCTGGCCACCTGCCTGGTATCATCTGTGGAGCCGGTGTCTACCACCACCAGCTCATCTGCCTGCCCCGCCAGGCTCCTGATGGAACGCACCAGATTTTCCTCTTCATTTTTTACTATATAGCATGCCGATATCTTAACCCTGCTCATATTATCTCCCCAGCCCCTGCCTGCAAAAACAAAACTCTAATAAGATTATCGTTGTCTTTCCCTGTCATCATAAATCATGCCTGATATACAATGCAGAGCAATTTTTCCCACGCAAAAGGAGCCGCCCCCAGGCGGCTCCCAAATTGGAAAACAAAACTCAAATTTACTTGTACACAGGTACAGCTACTGATTACTGGAGCAGGCTGAGTGCGTTGGAACTGCTCTGATTTGCCTGTGCCAGCATGGACTGTGCAGCCTGCATCAGAACGTTGTTCTTGGTGTACTCGGTCATTTCCTTAGCCATATCAGCATCGCGGATAGTAGACTCTGCAGCAGTTACATTCTCGCTGGCAGTAGTCAAGTTGGACTGGGTGTACTCGAGACGGGACTCAACAGCACCGATAGTGGTCTGCTGGTCGAGAGCCTTCTGAATAGCGGAATCCAGTACGTTGATAGCTGCATTAGCCTTCTCCTGGTTGCCGATGGACAAAGTCTCACCATTCTTGCCCTGGAGGCCGAGAGCCTGTGCCTTCATGTCGGTCAGGCCTACCTTGATGGACTGGCCTGCCTTGGTGCCTACCTGCATAACGATGGAATTATCCTCGGATGCGTTCTGAGCACGGATAGACTCATCAAAGGCATCCAGTGCTGCATTAGCGGACTTGTTTACATTGCCCTTGTTGTCAGTGATATAGATGGTAAAACCAGCTACCTGGCCATCAATACCGCTGGCATTGGATGCAATCGTGATAGCATTCTCACCGGATGCGGTGTTAACAGTATTCAGGGAAGCATCAAAACCGATCTGAGAAGTAGCACTGCGTACAGTAACAGCGCCGCTGGTCAGGCTGCTGATAACGCCAGACAAAGTGTTACTCTTAACCTGGACACTGGAAGTATAGGTCTTACCATCCTTTACATAGGAAACGGTAACAGTATCAGTGGAATGAATATTCAGGCTGTCACCATTACGAGCCTTCAAAGCAGTCAAGGCATCTGTCTTTGCAGTATCAGTGCTCAAGCTCTGATTGGTCATTGCCGTAGTGGTCTGCTCAACCTTCTTGTTCTTGGAACCATCTACCAGATACTGGCCGTTGAAGGTTACATTTGCGTTGTCATTGATCTGGTCGATGGACTGATCCATTTCCTTCTGGATAGTGGCACGGTCAGCATCAGTGTTGGTGTCGTTGGCTGCATTTACTGCCTTCTCCTTCAGGGTCTTCAGGATTTCTACGGTGGAGCTTACTGCACCCTCGGCAACCTTCATCATAGAGCCGCCATTCTGGGCATTGCTGTTTGCCTGATCCAGGGAACGGATCTGAACGCGCATCTTCTCGGAGATAGCGTAGCCGGAAGCATCATCAGCTGCGCTGTTGATCTTCATGCCGGAAGAAACCTTCTGCAAGCTCTTGGAAAGAGCAGAAGTGTTCTTGTTCAGGGTGTTCAATGTGGTCAGAGCGGACATGTTGTTCTTTACTACCATTGCCATGATAAAATTCCTCCTTGGTTGTCAACAAGGTGTGTCATCCTTGACACTGCCTATGAAATTACTTGCAAATATGTGATGCTCCCCCGGTTGCTAGCCACCTGAAAGCATCTCTTGCTGTTGTCACTAATATTATCGTGATATTTTTTTGCCTACTTAAGTGCCGCTCAAAATTTTTTAGTCGCTGACATGAATACTGCCGGAAGGGGACAGATATGCCATCAGCTTCTGTATGTAACCGTCAAAATCCCTGTAATATGACTGCTTTTCACACAGCAGGATATAATCGTATTCTCCCCACAGGCACTGAAAAATATCCTGCTCCACATCTCGGCAGTGATACGCCTCAAAGCTTCTGCCCGCCAGGGCTGCCTCCCGGATGTTTTCCGCTATCCCCGTCACCCTGGCATGAGGGAATTTGCCCTGCAAATAGAATAAATCCATGCCGGCGTGGCAGCCCACCACCAGAATCCTGGCTTCTGTATCTGCCGGTTCCTGCACCTCATCAGTTACCTTGTCCCAGGAGATATACTTCTCTGTAATCTGCCACTTCTCCAGCAGCTTTTTTTGATTTTCTACATTCAGGTCAAAAAAATACCGTTCCCTGGCGGCTTTTTCCTCATCACTAGCCGCAGCCTTGAAGGATGCACTGCCATAGTGATGAATAAAGGTATCGCGGCACAGCACCAGCTGATAGCCAGCCAATGTCATCCGCAGGGAATAATCATCATCCTCATAGTTGCCGGGAGTAAACTGCTCATCCAAAAAGCCCACCCGGCAAAAGGCTGCATTTTTAATGAGATAACAGAAACCCACCAGCTTGGGACGCCGTTCCCATTTTGCCGGGTTGCTGATATTATGCTTCTCCGCAAACAGCAGCATTTCTTCCAGGCTGCCATACTCGGCAACGACCTGCTGCATGTTCGAGCAGCAGTTGGTCACGCAGCTGACCACACCTATATTTTCAGCACTGTGCAAAGCCTTTTGCATATTTTCCAGCCACCTGGTGGTCACCACCGTATCGCTGTTCAAAAGCAGAAGATCATTGCCTGCCTCCGCCACAGCCATGCCCTGATTGCAGCCTGCCGGAAAGCCTTTATTGACCTGGTTTTCAATCAGCCTGATATCCCCCTGCTGGCGCAGCCACTGCACCGAACCATCCCGGGAGGCGTTATCCACCACAATCAGCTCATAGCTGCCAGCCGGAGTCAGCTGCCTGATGCTCTCAATGCACAGCTTGGTATATTCCAAGGTATTATAACTAATGATAACTATACTGGTCCTCTTCATACGCACCCTCCCCCTAGGACAACCCCAGCAAATTCTTCACCATGGGCTTGTGTACGACAGTCGTATCAATGAAAATCGAAAGATACTGCCTACTGATATTATTCTCACGGCACATCTGCTGCACAGCAGCCACGCTTTCAGCCTGCCGCACATCAAAGTCTATCCTCTGCAACAAATAAGAAAGACGTCTTCTAACTTCCGGCTTCAAAAAGCACTGCAGCCAGGCTGATGCCTGCTGAAATAACCCCAGCCTTGCTATATAAAACTCCTGCTGACCATATTCACCTTCAAAGCACAGGCGTGCCTCATCATAATTATTAACATGAGCTTCCCTGCCGACACGCTCCTTATCCATACTGCCGGAAAAAACAGCCCGGATGAAGCCACCAGGCTTCAGATGCAGCCCCATAGCCTTTAAAAGCGGCCCTGACAGCTCTGCCTGCTCCAAAAGGCCATTGTCCAATATGCAGTCGTAGGTTAGCATATTATCTAAATCTGTTTCCTGCAGGAAAGCAGCAAAATCCATATTCATCAGATAATCCACCTGTACAGCAGGCATAAACTCCCGCAGCATATCCGCCAGCCTGTCATCCTGCCAGCTGATCAGCACCCGTGCCCTTTTCGGCAGAATTATGCCTTCCAGCAAAAACTGTCTTTTTACTTCCTCAAAACTCATCATCAAAACCTCAATATTTATAGTTGGCTTTAAAAATCCTCATATTTTCATTGTAATCCTCGCCAATAATTTTTCTGTTGCAGGCATGCAGCACCCAGGGTTCTTCCTGCCTGGCCAGCACCACCTTGTAACCATGATTGATAAATTCCCTGCTTTGGGAAATATCATAAAAATGCCAGCCATGAAACAAATCCGTCCGCCAGGGCAAGTCGCAGCTGGTTGCCATAAAAATCCCGTCGATGGCACCAGCCTCGGCAAAGCTCCCCCCCTCGATGACTCCATACACATCTTTGTGTACTTCCTCAAAGGATTTTTTATTGTAAGCCATGCCGCAGCGGGTGTCACTGGTCCACCAGATGGGCTTATCCTGAGGCAAATCCACCGCCCCTGCCAGCCCAATCATGCCAATAGCCCTGTCACTCCTGAAAATATCCAGCACATCCTGTAAAATATGCTTGTTGACGATAAATACATCCTGATGGATATATATCTTGTACCTGGCATCTGAGGCCTCCATGGCCTGCTGATAACCTGCCGTCATGGAAGGTGCCCCCCGCACTGCCAGCAAATCCACAGACATTCCCTCCGGCACCGCCAGCTGCTCCAGATACACTACAGACTCTTCATAAAGAAACTCATCATTTACACAGGCAATGAAACAAAATTTACTATCATCCAGCTTTCTTTCCTGCCCTTTTGCCACTCGCACCAGCTCCCTTCCCTGCTGCCTTTGAAAATTGCCTATAATAAGAGAGCAGGCTATCTGAAAACAGACAGCCTGCCCTGATTTTAATACTCCCTGCTAAAAAGACCGGCACTGGCACCGTAACCTGTCACATCATAATTGCGCACCTGCGCATTGTTGCGGCGGGATTTGTTCAGCCATGTACGCGCCTTGTACATAATCTGCATATCCATAGGCTTGATCTGCTCCCGCATGGCCATGCACTCCGGCGTGCTGCTAAAATCCCGCTGGGCTTCTGGCACGGCCTTCATCCTGTCCAGCAGCTCCTGCCTCTGGTCCACCAGCTGCAAAAACAAATCTATCTCCTCTGCCTTGATGAATTTCAGCAATTCATAAGTCAGGGCCAGATATTTCTCCCACAGCTGCTTCTCTGTATACGCAGGCTGCCCTTTCCTGACCACAGGAGGCTTCTCCATCAGGATGCCCCCCTTTCCTTCCTGGCTATCTTCATAGCCTCAGCCCAGGCATCCCTGAGTTCCCTGATAATATCTATGCACTCCGTTACCTTCTCAGGCTTGCTGCGCATATTTGCCTCAACCAGGCCATTATAAACATAATCATACAAAGGCATCAGCTGCTTAGAAATATCATACTCCATTTTCAACGTCGCCTGAAACTCAAGAATAATCCGCTGTGCCTTCTGCAGAGCCGTATTGCACTGCTCCCACTTCTTTGCCTCCATGGCCTCCAGCCCTTCCTTCATAAAACGAAGGGCTCCATTGTAAAGCATAAGGGTAAGAGCTTCCGGCGTAGCGGTCATAACCTGCTGCCTCTTATATGCTTCTGCTGCATTATTTACCATACATCTACCTCATTTTCAGATTCAGATTGTCAGCCTGTAATATAGCTAAGCTGCGTACCCAGCTTGGACAGGGCAACTTCCATCGCATCATACTTATCGTACAGCTTATTTTCATAGGATTTCATCAGCGTCTTGAAATTATCCATCCTGGTCTGCATGTTGGTAATCAGCTTGCCCAGATAGCTCTGGTCATCAGCCGATGTGCTGACGCCGCCATAGCTTTCCAGTGTACTCATGTGAGTTCCCATCAGATTGTACAGGCGATTAGCCACACCGGTATTTCTGTAGTCGCTTTTTTGCTCGTAGGAGGAAAGCTTTTTATTACTGGTGCTGCCTGCAATATAGGAACTATCCTGGTCCGAAGCAAACAGCTGATATACGCAGTCCGGGTCATCTGCCAATGCAGTGCGCAGCTTGTCCTCATCCAAGGTAATATGCCCCTTGGTATTTGTGGTGGTAATACCGATGGCAGACAAGGAATTGTACTTGCTATCTACTGCGTCCACCGGCGTGTACAGGGCTTCACGCATATCGCTGACAATGGAGCGGATATTGGAATCATGGTACAGGAGGCCTGACTTTGCCTTCTCATTCCACTGCTTGACCTGCGTCTCTGTCATTTCAGCTTCCTGCTCCTTGGTCAGCGGCTTGTAGTCAGAGTACCTTTCCTGGGACAGCTTGTCATTAAGCGAGTCCAGCAATGTGTTGTAAGTTTCCACAAACTTCTTCACATTATCCACGATGGTATCAGTGTCCTGATTTACCGTTACTGTGGCAGTCTTGCCTACCTCCGTCGGGCTGTTAAAGGTGTAGGTAACACCAGCCACTGTCTTTACATTGGTATCCAGATCGTAGTTCTTGCCATCAATATTTACATTTGCATTGGAACCGGCTGTACTCTGATACTTATTCGCCACATCCGCCGGTGACTGCGCCAGGCCCAGATTGCTGGCCAGTGTACTGCCCAGGGCATCATTGCCGGTGAGCTCGGCATGACCATTGAGATTGGATAAAGTAAACTTATTAGTGGCTGTGTCATAAGTTGCCGTCACACTGATACCTTCGCTGGAAGCCGTATCGTTTATCCTATCCTTCAAGGTAGACAAATCAGTACTTCTGTTGGTAGTCAGCTGCTTGTCAGTCCCCAGATTGGACAAGTCGAAAATATCAGACAAAGTAAAGGATATAGCAGCCGATTTATTGGAGTCACCGACACTCATGGAGAAAATCTCCTGCGCAGCCAGCTGGTCCCTTGTGCCGGTATAAGTAGTTTCCTGTCCCTTGCTGTCCTTCAGGGTAACAGTATAATTGCCGCTGGCATCCTGCGAACTAGAAACAGCCGTAACACCAAGAATATCCTTTAGATAATTATCCGTGCTGTTGGCGTTCACCCTGGAAATTCCCTTGGATACTACACCGGAGGACACCGGACTATCCTGCAGATTCAGATTAGTTGTCAAGGTGCTTATATTGCTGCCCGTAAGCGAAGCTGTTCCATTCAGATTATACAAAGTAAAGCCATTATTTACATCATAGGCAGCTTTGGCATTATTCCCGTCAGCATCAGATGCTAGATTAATCCTGCCTGCCATTTCAGATAAGCCAACAGCATTATTTGCGGTAGCTGTAGCAGTTTTACCACTATCACTAATACTACCGCTTAATCCTCCGTTATGCGCACTTAAATAGCCACCATTGTTGTAAAAATTAGAAAAATCAACAAAATCTCCCATTGTGAAATCTATAGTAGATGTGTTTTCCCCATCTCCCACCGCAATAGAAGTTACCTTTGTCTGAGCCGCCTTGCCGGATGTACCAACAAAATCATTAACTGAACCTGTATACGTAGCAACAGCTTTGCCAGCACTATCAAATATCTCCATCGTGATAGTATAACCGTTATTTGATGCAGTTAATTTATTAGTATAACCAAAAAGCGTTGCTAAATTTTCTGCCTTTGTACCACTATCTGCCTGCAGGAAGGTGGCACTGGAGCTGCTCTCCAAATTCAAAGCACTTACCATCTGGGCACCGATTTTATCACCAGCAGCCCCAGTCAATTCCGCCTTGCCGGAGACATTCACCATCGAAAAGCTATCATTTGCTTCGTCGTAGGTGGCTGTAATGCCCATGCCATTATCAGATGCCACCTTATTTATCTTATCTGCCAGGTCAGAAAGGGTGCCTGTGGACTGCAAATTGCCGGTCTTGTCCAGATTGAACAATTCGCCATAAGTAAAATCCACATCAGCAGTTTTGCTTCCATCAGACAAAGTCATGCCATAGGCCTTGGCCGCTTTCAGATTATCCAGGGTATCAGTGATAGTTACATCCACACCATCCTGCCCCTTCACATTTAGCGTATACTGACCGCCACCTGCATCAGTCAGTGTGGCTGTCAGCCCCAGCACATCTTTAATGGAAGTACTCTGCGCCAGCGTCTTGGCACCTGTCGCCGTCTTGACGGTTTTCATAGTGTCCTCAGACTGGAAGGTTATCGGGCCGCTTAGAGCATTAGTCGGGTCTGCTGCATTGGCATCATAAACACCCAGCTTCAGGGAATTCAAAAGCTGCACGGAATCCGCATTGTTGCCCACAATACCGATAATATTATCCTTGCCGCTGGTCTTGTTGTACAGGCTAAAAGCATCATTGGCAGAGTCATAGCTGCCCTGAATATTTGCCCCGGTCTTGGATACGGCACTGGCAAAATCGTACAAGGTCTTGCCTTCCTGAATTAAATCATCATAGGTATATGTCAGGGTGTACGTATCATCGCTGTCAGCCCTGTCACGGAAATCAATGGAAATAGCCGTATCACTGCCGTTGACAGTCTTAGTGGAACCATCTGCCAAGGTCAGCGTATACTTGTATGTGCCATCGCCATTATCAGTGGTGGAAACACTCTTGTACAGCACATCGCTCAGATTGTTGCTGTTTGGCTTCAGAGTACTCTGCCTTTCAATCTTTTCCCCATCAGCCGTCAGCATGTAGGCATTACTTGCCACCTTGCTGACTGTTACCTTGTGGCTCATGGCTGCTGCCGCACCATTAGCCGTAGCCGTTACCGCACTGGTATCGGAACTGGTTGCCTTCATTGCACTCATGTTGGACTGCAACTTGAAAGCAGACATGGCATCCTTAAATTCCTTGGTCTGGTTATATACATCAACATAAGCTTCCTTCATCCAGGTCTGCCACATCTGATTTTGATACATCTTGTCATACTGGCTCTGCTTGCTCATCATGCCCATCTTTACCAGGGACTCAATGTCAAGGCCTGAGCCGGACAAACCATATATGCCGTTTACGCCCATTTTAGCCGCCTCCTATTCTTTTACTCAGTCAATCAATATTATATCACTCTAACATGCTCAGGCATTCTTGTCCAAGAAAGCTCCCAGCCATTCCTGGGCACGTATCATGCCCTCAACCATTTCCTCAGGAGGATATTCCTTGATGACTTCCTTGGTATTCTTGTCTATCATCCTTACGGACATTACATCCACTTCCTTGTGATACTGGAACTCCAAATCACAATTCAGCTTGCCCATGAGCTCATTCAGCTCTTTGGTCATTTCGCTGACGAACTCCGGGGACAGCTTGCCCTTCTGCTCCTGTTCTTCCTCCTGCTGCTCCTTTGAGGACTTGGTGGCATCAGGTAACGCAGATACAGCATCTGCCGTTTCCGGCTGTACGCCAAACTTGGCAGCCCCATTTCTGCTGTCGGCCTCGCTCTGGCTGACATTATTCTCTGCCCCGGCAAATTTCGGACTCTTATTATCAGCTGCCGAAACAACCACCGCAGCTGTTACCATGTCACGCATCTTTCCAATCATCGTTATCCCTCCATAGAAAATGATTTATTCCTTTATATTTGGCAGATTATCCTCAATCTGTCAGCACGTGAAGCAGCTTCCCAAGAAATTATGGGATGCTCACTTCACCGGTAATGCCTGTGTCAAATCGAAATCCATCGGTGCCGCCGCTGCCGTGCGGTTCTCATCCTTAATTTCACGATAGATCTCGCCGCGGTATATCTTCACATGCCGGGGCGCGTCAATGGCAATCCTGACATTCTCCCCGTTCACATCCACGATGTTAATCGTTATATCATCCCCCAGCATAATCTGCTGATGGGGCCGCCTTGTCAAAACCAGCATTACTTATCCCCCTTTGCCTCAGGGAACAGCCTGTGCTTGGTGGTGTACTGTGTCTTTTCCAGCACAATCTGCTTTGCCTGCATGGTATGCCTGTTGATGACTATCGGTGCCAAAAGGTTGGTAGTCATGCTGGCAACCCCTGACCTGGGAATGGAAATCAGGGTGCAGACCAGCACATCATCCATAGACTTGATAGCCAGCCTGTCCATATTCTCATCATCCAGCTCAAAGCTGTACTCCGGGAAAAATACAAAAGGATCCGTCATCAAAAATGCCAGTTCCGGCGTTACCAATGATTGCAGGAACATATAAGGCGTGCCTTCCTCATAGGGCAGCACCACAAACTCATGCTCATCCTCAAAAGCCGGGATGCCGTCAGCAAACCTGACCACATCCTGCTCCTCAATTTCCAATTCGCCAAAACGCAGTGTGTTAATCTTTCTCATCCAAAAGCCTCCAAAATCAATTTACATCAATTTACGCATATATATCCAAGCGGCCTTCCGTGGCCCACATGCGTATGGAGCCTTCCTTAGCAAGGTATGTTTCTGCCTTACCGGGGCTGAGGGCAACATCGGCACGGGCAGAAGTCTGAATATTGTATTTGTCATGCCCCACATTCATCTGCCCCGTCACCTCCGACGGGGTTACAGTAAACTCAGGGTCCGGTATATCTATAATCGTCCACTGGGGCCATTTGATGACCTTGCCCCAGAATTTGGACCATTCCTGCTGGGCCAGCACATCGCGTCCCGGCCTTGCACCGTTCCGCGCCATATCCCAGCCATCATTGGTGTGCTTGGACGTGGCAGCCTGCACATCGCTGTAGCCCTGCTGCCCATATTTTCTAGCAAAATCCATATCATTGAGATACCCCAGGGCTTTGCGGCAGGGATAGCAGTTAATGTCCACCTTGATCTGGGACCAGCCCATATCAGCTTTAGGGGGCTCATAATCCCGATGCATTTCCGCAGGAACGTAAGCATTCTTCTCACTGGATGCCTGCTGCTGGCGGATGCCCAGCTCCGGCAGCTCATGCCTGATATTCATGTATTTCATGCCGGATAACATGCCGGTACCGCCAAGGCTTGCCAATATCCCCATGCTGCCTCACATCCTTTCAGCAACTCACATCTTAACTCACATCATAAAGTATTGCCAGCACCGGGCACTTAGTTCAGATAATCAGCCAGGCTGCCCGGCAGTATCTTGGAGCCTACTGACAGGGACATGCTGTAGATGGTCTGATATTCCATCAGCTTGGTGGCCAGGTATGCCACATCTGTGCTAGATACATCAGTTATATCGTTGACAATGGACTCATTCTGGGTGGTCAGCATGCCTGCAGCAGCTGTGTATGCCTGCTGGCGGGCTGCCATCTTGGTTTCCGCCCCCAGCACATTGGAATGTGCCGTATCGGCAATGGTCATGCCCTCCTCACCTGCCCAGATATAATCGCCGCCTTCTATCTTGGCTACCGCATACATGAGCTGATTCAGCATGGCAGTGCCGGTGGCAGGGTCACTGCCGACATCAAATATATCAGTACCATTAATATCCTGACCAGTAACGTTAACAGTGTCAGTTGCCTGATCCACACCACCATTTTTCTTAACCATGGAAATATATTTATCATCGCCACTGTATTTGACAATGTATTGTTCAGTAGTCGCAAAGGACAAATCAATTCTGTTGCCCTCATCGTTTACAATTCCAATGCTCCAGGCTGTACCAATACCAGAGCCAGGTGCTCCTGACTTGATTACACCATAAGAGTCAAAATGAACTGATGTGGTAAAGCCAGTAACATGGCTAATCCTCTGGGCAGATGGATCGAACTTTTCTTCATCCTTGTAGCCGTTCACCACGAAATCCTCCGTGAAGATATCACCACTCTGGACATTCATATAATAGCTTTTGCCGTCCGTACCATTCAGCTTCAGCATCTGCTTAAGGGTAGTATTTTCCACTCCCCATTCATCAGCACCAGCAAAAAAAGCCTGCTGCTTGTCATCCAGTGTACGGGTTTCCCCCCTGAACATCTTGGTATCAGTAATGGAAAACGGCATGGTGGTATCCTTCTGACCCGCAAAGAGGAAGCGGTCGCCAATCTGTGTATTCAGATCCGCTACCTGCTCCTGCACATTGGCCAGAAGCTCCTTGGCAATATCCTTCATGTCGCTTTCATTGTGGGTGGAATTGGCTGCCGCCTCCGTCTTTTCCTTGAAGGTGGCAAGCAAATCCGTCACATTGACCAGTGCCGCATCAGCATTTTTCATCCAGGTTGAAGCTGTGCTTACATTGTCCTGATACTGCTCATTGCTTATCTTATTGTTCTGATAACGCAGATACTTGGAGTATCCCACCACATCATCCGACGCACGATGCAGCTTGCTGCCATCGCTCTGCTCCATGAGCTTGGTATACTGCTCATAAGTCCTGTTCAGCTGCTTCAGATAGTTGTGGGACATCATTGTACTAGCTATACGCATATTATCTCACCCTGTTCTATTTCACGGTCTAAAACCTAAATTTATAAATCACTTTATCGCCAGGCTGCTTACCTGCCCACAGTGCCGGTGCCGTTAATCAGCTTGTCCAGGCACTCGTCCATAGCATTCAGGCAGCGGGAGCAGGCGGAATACCCCTGCTGGAACATAATCATGTTGGTCAGTTCCTCATCCCAGTTGACGCCATTGGTAGTGCTTCTCAGGTTCTCCACCTGTGTCATAACGTTTGCCTGGAACTCAACCCTGCCGTTCATATTGGCGGCGGAGGAACCCATCGTGGTCATGCTGGTATTATAGTAGCTGAACAAAGAGCCCTTGCCAATGGCCCTGTCATCATGCAACACCTCGGGACTGGTCTTATCATTTTCGCAGTTCAGCAGTGCCGCCATCCATACAGCATTACTGCCATCACCACTACCATTCACATCCACAGGCACTGGATTGCCCTTTACATCCTTTACTATATCAGGATGATTTATATCCGTAGTCTGTCCTATGGTGCCAGTAACAGGGTCCTTGGTCTGATACAGCAGATTGCCATCAGCATCACGCTCGCCGCTTCTGGTAGCCAGCTTCTTGTGGCCATCAACGGCAGTTAGCTCACCATTCACTGTCAGGATGTCCAAAATCTGCATGCCAGACAGCTTCACTGTACTGCCAGCAATCGGATTTCCCACAGCATCCTTCTTGGTAACAGTAAACCCATCTTCTTCAGTCCACTCATAAATGCAATCTGACTCGCCGTAGAAATTCAGGCCGGTAGTGGCATCATCAACAGGATTAGTATTGCCAAACGGCTTATCCTTGTTGCCGTCAAGCCCATAGCCTGCCTTATGCTGGTCATTAAAGGTAGTCAAAAGGAAGGTAGCCATCCTGGCAACCTCGTCAATATATGCCTTGTCCTCGTCAATTGCCTCAAACTGGGCTTGCAGCTCGCCGCCCCCCGGAGAGTAGATAGTGCCTGTCTGCTTGATGATGATGTCATAATCAGTAAGGCTGTATTCGTTATTATTCTTTGGCTCAGACATTTCCAAGTCAACCTTGGTAATGCCATTCACCAGGGTAGTGCCGTTGCTTACCAGCGTGTACATGCCGTTGCTGGCCTCATAGACGGTGATATTGGTCATCTCCGTCAGCTGATCCACAATCAGATCCCGCTGGTCACGCAGGTCATTGGCATTGGCGCCGTTTGCCTCGATGCCGGAAATATTCTTGTTCAGTTCCACCATTTGCCCCAAAAGGCGGTTCATATCCTCCACGCTGAGGGCAATATCATCATAGAGGGAAGTAATCTGCTCCTTAACGTGATTGGCTGCAATCTGCAAGCTCTGGGCAAAATTCTGCCCGGCGTTGATGACATTCTGACGGCTGGTATCGCTGCTGGCCGTAGCGGAGCAGTCCTCCCATGCCTCGTAGAATTTCTCCATGGCGTTCTGGACGCCTGTATTGTCAGAATCATTGAAAATAGACTCTATCTTGGCATAGTTGTTTGCCTTGCCCACATAATAGCTGTTTGTACTATTTTCCTTCCAAAACTGGCGGTCTGCATAAATATCCCTGGCCCTGATTACGGAAGTAACGGTGGAGCCGTTGCCCACCTGGCTGGCTCCTGCCAATGTATAAACCTCGGAAGACGGAGTTGCCGCCGCATGAGCTGTCTGGCGGGAATATCCCTCCGTGTTGGAGTTGCTGATATTGTGACCGACCGTATTCAGCCCCAGCCTGTTTGTATAGATACCATTTACCATGGTATTGAGTCCGGAAAAGGTACTCTGCATGTTGTTTCACCTGCTCTCAAATATTTGTCACGCTATGCCGACTAGACGTTTTCAGCCGTTCCTAAATATTCCCGAATATTCCTGAACGCTTCTAGACATTCGCCTCGAACATCTTGTTGCCCTGTACCGGCATGCCACCGTTATCGCCCGGTGTTCCGTAGGTTACCCCTGCCGCAGTACATGTCATGACATTCACGTTATAATCGATATATTCTATGTTTTTATTTAAATATTGCAGATTGTTGCCAGAGGCTTCCTTTAGTTTCTGCAATAGTCCTGCCTGTTTTTCCAATAGCTGCAGCGCCATATCCTTTTCCAGCCCCTCAGGCTGGGCCGCTACCCAGCTGGCAGCATCCCTGCTGCCGTGCTGCTGCAAAAAATCACGACGTTTTTTCTCAAGCCTGTTCAAATCTATAACTACAGCCTCGATTTCCTTGGTCAGCCGCTGCACTGCCGGAGCTGCCGTATTCACCAGGGCATTCCGCTGTTCCCCGGTCAGCTCATAAAGCCTGAGGCAAAGCACCAGCTGCTGCCTGATAATGTGTATCAAATCCTGCACCGGCTATACCTCCAAATCAAAGTTCTTGACATGTGAAACCTGCTCCTGTCCCCTGCTGCCATAAGCAGGCTCCACCATGGAGCCCCCCAGCTGGTTCAGCCTGAAATTGATAGCATCCAGTGCACTGGAAATGAGTATTTCATTGTTTGCCGATGCCTCCTGCACCTCTGCCACCAGCTTGCCCAGCATCTTGTGAAGCTTGTACAAGGTCTCCCGCTGCTGCCGCTCCGGGCACTGGGACCACACGCTGTCCATGCGCATATCAGGAGTCACCCTGACACCGCCTGCTGCCATCCTTGCCAGCAGCTCCTGGCGCTGCTTCTCTGTCTGGTTGATGACCTTGATAACATCTTCCTCCTGCCTGACCAGCTGCTCCAGCTCCTGCATCTTCACCAGCACCAGTATGCCGCGCTTTTCCTCATTCAGCTGCTTCAGCTTCTGATACTGGGTTATCAAGACTGCCAGTATTTTGGCCAATTCCTGCCACATGGGCTGCCCTCCCTCTCAACGGTTGCCACAACTCAATAGCGATACTGCAAAATCTTATCTGCCAAATCACCATTGCTCACCTGATAAGCACCGGAAGCAATCAGGTTCTCATACTCAGTTACCTTGTCCATGCGCACATCGGAGCCTGCCTTCAGCTTCTTCATAATCTCGCTGAACTGCTGCCCCTGGGATGAAATCTGGATATTGTCATTGACAGGCGTCTCCTGGCGATATGCCTTTGCCAGCTTGTTGACACTGCCGGAATTGGTATAGACACCGGCTACGCCTTGCAGGGTGTTATTTATAATCACGATTTTTCACCATCCTTGCCACTATATTTTCTGTAAAATTCTCTGTAAGAATAAACCCATCATCTTCTAATCCTAGCAAAAATATCGAAAAAAATAGCAGGATTCTTAAATAATCCTGCTAGCCTTCTAAATTATCAGCATTACCAGCCGGAGCACCCTACCATAAAATGCCTGTCCTGCTGCTTATCTGCTATTTATCTGTTACGAGTAGCGTTATACATGGTGGAGCTCTTGTCCACTTTCTTTACAGTTTTTGCAGCCTCCAGACGCTTCGCCTGGTTGATGATGTCATTGCTGCATTTGCTGCAAAGCTTGCCGGTGGTAATCGGCGTACCGCACCCCTGGCACGGATAATTTATCTGGAAGCCGCTGGCGATGAAACGCCCCTGTTTCAGCATGCGCAGTACAACTCGTTCCTTTACTCCCGTATCGTCCACAATCTGCTTGATGCTGCACCTATCATGGTCACGGACATAAGAATAAACTGTCTGTTCATCCTCCTGCTCCTTGCGGTAGCAATCAGGGCACATTCCCTGCCCTATTTCCATATACAGCTTGCCACAGCCGTTACAATTTTTCAGCTTGTTCATGTAATCCTCTCCCTAAAGCTCGACACTACGCTTTTATTATAAATTATTCCGTATTTTTATTCAATATAAATTTTTAGCCGCTATTTTCTGCCGGAAGCTGCCACCAGTCCCATGAGGCTGGCAGCACCTGCTTCCTTTAGCACCAGGGCGCATTCCTGCAGGGTAGCGCCGGTTGTCATGATATCATCTGCGAGAATGACTTTTTTGCCGGCCAAAGCACCGCCAGCTGCCGTTGCCGCCACCGCTCCCTCCGCCAGTGCAAAAGCCCCTTGGAGATTGCCCCTGCGCTCTGCCGCTGTCAAGCCGAACTGGGGCGTTGTAGCGCGGCACCGCACCAGTGCCCCTTGCAGGGGAATATCCAGTGCTGCCAGAGGCTCCCTGAATAGGAGCTCGCTCTGATTGAAGCCCCGCTCCTTCAGCCTGTCAGGGTGCAGAGGCACAGGCACTGCCAGCCTTCCATCACCTGCTGCCAGCGGCAGCTGCCTGAGACCTTCCGAAATATACCTGTGCAAGCCCGGCAACAGGCTCTTTTTACCCTCGTATTTCAGCTGGCGCAGCATGTCCCTGAGTCCTGCCTCATACACTCCCAATGCCCATACGCCCCCATCAAACAGGTTATGCATCTCAGCATCCAGAGGCAGGCGGTGGGGCCTCACCAGTCCTGCAAAGCAGCCATCGCACCATGTATCCCTGCGCTCCGTATACCTGCCGCAGACAGGGCATTTGGGCGGAAAGAGCAAATCCAGCACCCAGTCCAACACAGCCTCACCCCATTTCCCTAATTTATTTACTCACAGCTTTCGCCCCAGCCGTTCAGCCAGCAGGGTGTAGCGTTTCTTCGTCCTGTCATTTGCCACGGCAGTATTCAGTGCCGCCTTGGTGCCCAGCAGGATAACCAGCTTCTTTGCCCTGGTTACTGCCGTATAGAGCAGCGTCCTTTGCAGCATCACATGATGCCCCGGCACCAGCGGCAATATGACCACCGGATACTCGCTGCCCTGGCTCTTGTGAACAGTCATGCAGTATGCCAGCTGCAGCTGATTCAGCTCCGTGGTTTCATATTCAACTTCTATTTCATCCCCGAACTGCACCCGGACATGCCCCGTCTCCAGCAGGGTGATATAGCCTATATCACCGTTAAAGACGCCTTTTTCATAGTTGTTTTTGTTCTGCATCACCTTGTCCCCCAGGCGGAAAACCCGGGAGCCGTGAGCCAGCTCCGGCACGTCCTCCCCGGCAGGGTTCAAGGAATCCTGCAAAAGCTGGTTCAGACGTTCCACGCCGCAGATACCCCGATGCATGGGGGACAGCACCTGCACATCCTCCAGCACATCGTAGTCCCTGGCCGGAAGGATTTTCCGGCACAGGGTGACAATATGCTGCTCCACCCACTCAGGGCTCTGCTGCTCAATAAAGATAAAATCGCTGCCCTCATCAAGGGAGCACTGGGGCAGCCTACCGGCGTTGATGGCATGGGCATTCATGACGATGGTGCTGTCATCCTTCTGACGGAAAACCTCCGTCAGGCACACCTGAGGCACCACGCCGCTGCGGAGGATATCCTTCAGCACCGAGCCCGGCCCCACAGCCGGCAGCTGGTCCGCATCCCCCACCAGAATCACCCGGCAGCCCACAGGCACCGCTTCCAAAAAATGGCGCATCAGCACAATATCCATCATGGATACCTCGTCCAGGATAACCACATCTGCTTCCAGGGGCTCATCCTGATTGCGCCCGAAGCCGGAGCCCTCACCATCACCGCCTGATGCCTCCAGCAGCCTGTGCACTGTCCTGGCGCCTCTGCCTGTCGCTTCACTGAGGCGTTTTGCCGCCCTGCCGGTAGGAGCTCCCAGCAAAATCTGCAAGCCCAGCTTTTCCAGTATGTCCAGCATAGCCCGGACCACGGTGGTCTTGCCGGTGCCGGGCCCGCCGGTCAGCACGAAAACGCCATGCTCCAGCACCGCTTCCACCGCCTGCCGCTGCTGCTCTGCCAGCACAACTCCCGTTTTCTTTTCCCAGCGATGTACCAGCCGTCCAGGATTGCTGACAGCAATAGGCGCCGCCTTCTCCTGCAGATACAAAAGGCTCTCCGCCGTCTCGGCTTCCGCCCGATAGAGATATTCCGGGTAAACCAGGATGGTGCCCCCCACCGACTCCTGATCCAGCCTGCCTGTGGCCAAATCCTGCTTCAGCACCTCCCAGACCACATCCCTGGGTACCCTGATGCCCTTTTCCACGTCATCCACCAGCTGATTTTCCGGCACGCAGCAATGACCGTTGACGGCAATCCGCTGCAGCTGATAGGAAAGGGCCGCCGACACCCGGCACACATCGCAGGGATCCATGCCCAGGCTGGCAGCGATGGCATCAGCCGTGCTAAAGCCGATTCCCTCAATCTCAGTGGCAAGCCTGTAAGGATTCTGCTCCATGACTTCCACGGAAAAGGAGCCGTACCGCTCGTAGATCTTCCCGGCAAAAATCCCCGACACGTTATGCTGCTCCAGCCAGACCATCACCTGCCGCAGCTCCGCCTTTTCCTGATAGGAGGCATGGATTTTCTCCGCGGTCTTCTTGCCGATGCCCCGCACCTCCCGGAGCCTGTGGGGCTGCTTTTCAATAATCTCCAGTGCCAAGCCGCCGAATTTGTCCACGATGCGTGCCGCCATTGCCTTGCCCACGCCCTCAATGGTGCCGGAGGCCAGAAAGCGCCGGATGCCCTCCACCCCTGTAGGGGCGGACACAATCATGTGAAGGGCATTAAACTGGGTGCCAAACCTGGGATGCTCCACCCATCTGCCCTTCAGGTCAAGCTGCTGTCCCTGCAAGGGCGCAGCCATCTGCACCGTTACAGTCACGGTGCTTTTCTGCCCCTCCGGCAGCAGCCGGAACACGCAAAAGCTCCCCTCCGGGCTGGCAAATATGATATTGTCCACTACTCCCGTCAGGGCTTCCAGCTCATCCTGCACTTCCATGACCGCCTTCATGACTGCTACTCTGCCTCCGTCAACTGCTCACACTACTTATACTGCTTGCACCTTCATCATATATCCTATCAGGCCTCCGTCAGCTGCTCCCACTTCTCATACTTTGCCTGAATTTCCTGCTCTTTTGCCGCATATGCCTCGGCTATTTCCTGGCTTTTGGCAGGATCTGCCTGCAAGCTCACATCGTTCATCTCATGCTCCAGCATTTTCAGCTCCGCCTCTGCCATGGCAATCTCCGCCTCCGTCCGCTGGATGAGCTCCGTGCGCTTGGCCTCGCTCATCTTCTGGATAGCCCCCAGCTGCGCCTGCTTTTTGCTTTCCGCCTGGGCTGCCGCCCTTTGCAGTGCCGCCTTTTCCGCCTCATCCTGCTGCTGTTTTGCCTTGGCAGCCGCCTTCTTTGCCAGGGCAGCCTCCTGGGCTGCCCTTTCGGCTGCCGCTTCCTCGGCTTCCCTGGCTTCCTCCGCCTTCTTTTCCCGATAGTAGCTGTAATTGCCATCGTACTCCGTCAGGCTGCCACCATCAATTTCCAGCACGCAGTTTGCCACCTTGTCCAGGAAATAACGGTCATGGGAAACAGTGATATAGGTTCCCGGGAAGGTAGACAGGGCTTCCTCCACCGCTTCCTTGGCCGGAATATCCAGATGGTTGGTAGGCTCGTCCAGCACCAGGAAGTTCGCCCCCGTCAGCATCAGCTTCAAAAAGGCCAGCCTGGACTGCTCACCGCCGGACAGGGCGCCAATCAGCCTGAACACCTCGTCCCCATGGAAAAGGAACGCCCCCAGATAGCGGCGGCTCTGCTCCTCGGACAGGCCGTACTCGTACTCCATTTCCTCCAGCAGGGTACGCTCCATGTGGAGCCCCTCATGCTGCTGGGAAAAATAGCCAATTTTTACCCGGGAGCCAATCTTTATTCGCCCCTCCGTGGCTTCCAGCTCACCTACCAAAAGCCGCAAAAAGGTAGTCTTTCCGGCACCGTTAGGCCCCACGATGGCCACGCCGTCTCCCTTGCGAATCAGCACATCCACATGCTCAAAGAGCTTTTTCTGCGTATCCGGGAAATGATATGCCACCTCCTCCAGCTCTGCCACCCGCTGGGCGCACTCCCCCGGCTCGTTAAAGGCAAAATAGTTAAATGCCGCTGTCTCCGCAGGCCTGACAATCCTCTCCAGCCGGTTCAGCTGGCTCTGGCGCCCCCTGGCCTGCTTGGACTTGATGCCTGCCTTGTACTTCCTGATGTATTCCTCGGTCTTTTTGATATGCTCCTGCTGCTTTTCGTAGGCAGAAAGCTGTGCCGCCCGGCGCTGCTCCCTGACCTTCATGTAGTAGCTGTAATTGCCCTCATAGGCAGTAACCGCCTTGTTCTCTATCTCGAAAATGCGGTTGGTCACCTTGTCCAAAAAGAAGCGGTCATGGGAAATAATCAGCACGCCGCCGCTATAGCTCTGCAAGAAGCCCTCCAGCCACTCAATCATGCCGATGTCCAGATGGTTGGTAGGCTCATCCAGAAAGAGGAAATCCGGCTCCCGGAGCAGGGCCTTGGCCAGGCAGACACGGGTTTTCTGACCGCCGGAAAACAGAGCCACCTTCTTCTCCATATCCTCCTCGGCAAAGCCCAGCCCGAAGGCAGTACGGCGGATGCGGCTCTCAAAGTCATAACCCCCGGCATGCTCGAACCTCTCCACCAGCCTGCCATAGGCCGCCAGCTTTTCCTCGCTGTGGTCATGCTTGATTTCCGCCTCCATGGCTTCCTTGGCAGCAGCCAGTGCCATCACATCTGCAAAGGCACTTTTCAGCTCCTCATACAGGGTTGCCTCGCTAGCCATCTCCGCCTGCTGCTCCACATAGCCGATAGTATCAGCCGGATCAATAGAGATAACTCCCTTGTCATACTCCACCTTTTCCAGCAGGCACTTCATCAGAGTGGACTTGCCGGCACCATTGGCTCCTACGAACCCCACCCTTTCCCCGCGCTTTATCTCAAAGCTCACATCATTAAAAAGCTCATCTATACCAAAGGCCTTGCACAAACCGCTAACCTTTATGCTTCCCAAATCTAACACACTCCTTATACGCCGCAATGAAGCTGTTGTAATAAATATGCCACGAATATAAACTGCTTGCAGAAATAACAAATTATCATATTAGCAGGAACTGAGGGGAGGCATATATATCCCCCAAGAAAACCCTTGTTGCGCCTCGTTACTTCATTCATCAGAGCCGCAGGCGATAGATGAATGTTAGTAACGCGAGGCACAACTAGGAGCGAGAGCGAGTTTTCGTGGGGATATATATGCCTCCCCGCCGAACCTTGTCGCATCATTCATAGTCCTGCCCTATATACACAACAGCTTCATTAGGCTCCCCTCCATCCATGATGGTGCAAGGGAACGGCATCCCATAAAACCACTCCGTATTGCTGCTGTCCGTCACGATAATCGTATGGCTGCGGTCGCTCTTTCTGCCGGTATCAACACCGGTCACATTAAAGCCCTTGGCACGGAGCCTGTCAGCCAGCCGTGCCGCAGCCCCATTGATGCCGCTGTCATTGATAATCAGCACGGAAATATCACCCGGCCCATCAGCCCTGGCAACCTGCTTCACCTGCTTCACCTGTTTCACCTGTTTCTCCTTGGCATCCTCCTGAGTATCGGCCTCTGCTGCACCATTTCCGTCAGCAGTCTTTGCTGCCTCCTTTGCTGCGCTATTCACAGCCCCCTCAGTATTCTCAGCCATAACCGTCAGCCCCTTCGGCAGGGAGTCATCATACTGTGCCTTCACCTTTTCCGCACTGGCAAGTGCCTTATCCGCCAGCTCCGTTTCCATCTGCTTGGAAACCAGCTCCCTGAGGCTCATGATATCCGGCAGCCAGTAGCTCACATCCTCCAGATAGGCAGGCTTGCCCGGCACCATCACCGACTCCATGCCATGCTCCCGGATGGACGGCAGAAGCTGTGCCAATGACACCATCTCCGTCAGGGGCATATCCGTCTCCACCGCAGAGCGGATTTCCTCCACCAGCTGAGGCAGCTTCGGCAGAATAGCCGGTGACAGCATCTTGTCCATCACCGCCCGCATGAAATGCTGCTGCCTGCCGATGCGCCCGATATCCCCCTCGCCATCACGGTAGCGCACATACTGGATGGCCCTGTCCCCGGTCATGTGCTGCATCCCAGGGTAGAGGTCAATCACCAGTCCCCCGTTGTCATCCCAGGGATCCTCATAATACATGCGCTTTTCTACATCAATATCGATACCGTCCATGGCATCAATGATCCGCTCAAATGCCTTGATATCCACCAGCACATAATAATCCATAGGCACCCCCAGAAGCTCCTCCACGGTTTTCCTGGTCAGCTTGGAGCCGCCAAAGGCATAGGCATGATTGATTTTGTCGTAGCCATTGCCCTCTATTCGTACACGGGTATCCCGGGGCAGTGACAAAATCTCCGCCTTGCCGGTGGTCTTGTTCACCGTCACCACCATCAGCGTATCACTGCGCCCGGCATCATCGCTGCGCCTGTCCACGCCCATTACCATCACATGCATGTAGTCATCCGGCCGCTCAATGCCTGACTCTGCCACTACTGTGTTTTCCTCCTGGCTGCCACCCATAAAGCTTGCCGCCAATACCCCTGCCAGTGCCACCAGCAGGCAGGCTGCCAAAATATATACTCGCGTAAAATTACGGCGTCTCCTGCGCCTTACTCGCATCTAAAAACTCCTCTTTTCCTTAGAATTCAAACAAAGCTTCCAATCCACATTTCAGTATACCAAAATGCCCACACTCTAGCAAGAGCAAAGAAAGCTTCAAATTCACTATTTCTTTTTTTCGCAAAATATATTATCATATTATGTACAATGTATTAAAAATCCATTAATGTAGAAAGAAACCATTATTTACAACAAGAGGGACTTTTATATGATACGTTTACCAATAACCCGTCTCCGGGATGGCATGGTAACAGCGCAAAGCATCTACAACAGCGAGGGTGCCAGCTATCTCACCCGTGGCACAAAGCTGAGCCAGCAGTACATCGACAGGCTGCACAAGATAGGCATATCCAGCGTGGCTATCACCTCCCTGGATCCTGATATGCCCCTGCCGCCCCCTGAAGACATCATATGTGAGGATACAAGGGTAACAGCCATCCATCAGGTATACGATACATACGCCAGAATCCAGCAGGCCAAGGATATGGAAATCCCGCCTCTGCTCAGTGCTTCCGAAAGTATTATCGCTGACCTGATACAGAAGCCGGAAAATCTGGTGCAGATGACGGATATCCGCCTTTATGATGACTATACCTTTGCCCATTCTGTCAATGTGGCTGCCCTGTCTGCCATGCTGGGGCTCCTGTGCCATTTTACCAAGTCGGATCTGATTACCCTGACCATGGGGGCACTGCTCCACGACATCGGCAAGCTGAATGTAAATATCAAGATTCTCAACAAGCCGGGAGCGCTGACCGAAGAAGAATTCCAGTGCATACACCTGCACCCTGAGTGGGGCTGGCGGCGGCTGCGAGAGCTAACCTCCACCAGCCTTGATGTGGCTGCCATCGCCAACATCGCCTACCAGCACCATGAGCATCTGGACGGCAGCGGCTATCCGCGCCATCTGACGGAGGACCATATCAGCGATTTTTCCAAAATCGTGGCTATTGCCGACGTATATGATGCCCTGACTACCCAGCGGCCATACAAAAAGGCATATCCGCCCCACATCGCCTACAAGATTATGACGAAATGCTCCGGCAAGCAGTTTGATGCGCCGCTTTTGAAGCTGTTCTTTGACCATGTGGCGCTGTATCCTATCGGCACGGTGCTGAAAACCGCCATGGGCTACGGCATTGTCAAGGACGTGCACATCGGCATGACCCGGTATCCGCGGCTGATTCTCTTTGCTGACAACAGCAACCAGCTGCTGCCGACACCAATCACCATCGAAACCACCGACCATGACAGCGATTTTATTACCTCGGTCATCGACGGCAATGATTTTGGTGCCCTCTGTTTCCGCCTGAAATTCAACCCTGCTTCCTTGCTGATGCAGGAGTAAATAAATTACACATAATTATCTAAAAAGCAAAACAGGATTTTCCTGCTATCAGCCCGGCAGGCAGCGCCATGCCCCGGCAAGAAGTCAGGAGAACCCTGTTTTTTTGCATTATTTTTTGCATTATTTCATTTACACTTACCTGCAATACGCCATTTTCCGCGCCTCAAAGGTCACCGGCTGCAAATCAAGTGCCTCCGCCATGTCCAGTGCCGCCTTGAAGTTCATGCCGATATTCTCTGCCGCATGGGCATCTGAGCCCAGGGTGATATACCGTCCCCCCAGCTCCCGGTAACGCCTGTACACCGGCAAGAGCGCCTCCGCCGCCCGGCTGTCCCCCAGCCGCCTGGTATTCAGCTCCATCACCACATCACAGTCAATGGCTGCCTGCAGCACATCATCCACCAGCCCGGCAAAGTCACCATATACCAGCTCCTTGTCCTCATAGACGGCATAGCGGCAGATATAATCAATATGCCCCAGCACGTCAATATAAGGGTTTGCCCTGAGCATATCAGCCATCACCCTCAGATACCTGCCAAAGGCCTCCGTTTTGGACTTGTCCTCATAAAAATCAGGATAGTACAAATCCAGCATATCAATGATGTGGATGGAACCTATCACCAGGTCAAAAGGCGCCCCCTGCAAAAACGCCCTGTTGGCAGCGCCGCTGGTATCTGACAGGCCGATTTCCACCCCCAGCCTGAGGCTGTCCCCCCGATAGGGCTGGTATTTTTCCCAATACCTGGCTGCATCAAAGCGGAACTCCATTTCCTTGTAATGCTTCGTATTGATGTAGTCATAATCATAATGCTCGGTAAAGACCAGTCCCAGTCCCTGCCTTGCCGCCGCCTCAATGGCAACATCCGCCTCCATCTCCGAATCTGAGGAAAATACCGTATGGGAATGATTGTCAAATATCATATTCTCAACCTCGATTTCACCTGAAAACACCGCCACAGGCGGCAATTCCCCTGCTATCATTGCTTGCAGCAGCTTGTGGTATGCTACTGCTGCTGTGCCTTGTACTGCTTCAGTGCCTGTGCCAGCTGGTCAGGGCAGGAGGTAGCCTTGGCACCGCAGCGGATGCCCTCCAGCTTCCTGATAACCTCGTCAATATCCATGCCCTCGGTGAGCTTGCCCAGCCCTTGCAGGTTGCCGTTGCAGCCCCCCAGTGCCTGAAATCCCTTCAGCTTGTTGTCCTCCACCTCAAAACGCATCAGCCGTGGGCAAATTCCCTGAGGCTCATACTCTATTTTTGCCATTTTTATCATCCTTTCCCAATTATGAGCATGCCAGTTCCGTCAAGGCATCTGCCAAAATGCCGAATTCCTCCAAGGAGAAGGTTTCTCCCCGGCGGGTGCTGTCCAGGCCGCATTTTTCAAAGGCAGCTGCAATCTGCTCCGGCACAAAGCCTGCCCCCTTCATGGCATTGGACATGGTCTTGCGCCGCTGGCCAAAGGCAGCCTTTACCACCCGGAAGAACATCTTCTCGCTCTTTACCGCCACAGCAGGCTTTTCCCTCACATGGCAGACAATCACTACCGAGTCCACCTCCGGCGCCGGGATAAAGGAGCGGGGCGGCACATCAAAGGCAATATGAGGCCTGGTATAATACTGCACTGCCACGGACAGGGCACCATAAATCTTGCTGCCAGGCTTTGCCACCATCCGCAGGGCAACCTCCTTCTGCACCATGGTCACCAGCACGCTGATGGGCAGGTGCTGCTCCAAAAGTGCCATCAGGATAGGCGTAGTAATGTAGTAAGGCAGGTTGGCTGCCACCTTGAAGGGCTGGTCTCCCATCAGCTCGCGGATGTTGACCTTGAGTATATCCCCCGGCACAATGGTTACATTGTCATATCCGGCCAGGGTTTCCGCCAGCACCGCAGGCAGCTTCTTGTCCAGCTCCACCGCTGTAACCTCCGCCCCGGACTCCGCCAGGCCCTGGGTAAGGGTGCCGATGCCGGGGCCGATTTCCAAAATCCTGTCCCCTGGACCAGCCTCAGCCGCATCCACAATGCCCTGCACGATGCCTGCATCCACCAAAAAATTCTGCCCCAGCTTCTTGGCTGCCCGCAGGTTGAATGCCTTCATGATATGGCGCGTCACCTGGGGATTGGCAATCACCGGGCGGGGGGAGCTGGCACGTTTCGTCCCGGCCAGCTCCTGAGAAATATCCTTGTCTATATTTTCCGTCATGAAATTATCAACTATCCTTTCAGCCACACTTCACATACACTTTATATACACTTTATCTCAGCCAGGGCCCTGTCAAATTCCTCACGGGTGACACCATAATGGTTGAGCCTCAGCAAGAAAGTTTTGGCATTGGCATAGCCCACTCCCAGGATAGCCCCCAGCTGCGCCCTGCGCTGGCTGGCAGCTGCTCCGCCGCTGACACCTGCCCGGAGCAAGTCCGCCCCCGTAAAGGTATTTTTCGGCTCCCAGTCCATAGTACGCACCTTTTCCAGTGCCTTCCTGATAGCCTCCGGGGATGCCTGCTCAATGCCGATATCATTGTTGGCAGTGGCATCCTCCCGGGGCACAAAGGCGTGCTTCGCTCCCGGGAACCTCTTGGTCAAAAACCTGCGGATGCGCTCCCCGGCTGAATCCGGGTCCGTCAAAATAATAATGCCCCGCTTTTTGTATGCCTTTTCAATGGCATCAAGGGCCTGCGGCTTCAGGTTGAAGCCCTCCGTGATAATGCAGTCCGCCTCCACCGCCTTGCCGATAGCCACCACATCCATCTTGCCCTCAACTACCAGAACTTCCTTTATCAAAATCTCATCTCCCCAAGACTTCCTTCACTACATTATACACATCCTGGTGAATGTCTTCAATACTGCGCACCTCACCAGCCTCACTGCACTGCACCCTTGCCCAGCCGTATTTGTCAGCCACCATGCTATACGCCTCATGGCAGCGGTGCAGGTAGGCACTGTCCTTTTCATGGATATCCTTCTGCCGTGCCACATTGTTTTTTGCCCGCGCCGCAATCAGCCTGTCACTGACCTCCGGCGGCATATCAAGAAAAATCACCGCATCCGGCACCGGCAGCCCCAGCCTGACAAACTCAAAATCCCACAGCCAGTCCAAAAAAGTCTCCCGCTCTGCCGCCTCCTGCAGCTTTACCGCCTGATGCACCATGTTGGAGGTGGTGTACCTGTCCGCCAGGATAACCGCGCCCCTTTCGTATGCTTCCTTCCACTTGAGCTGATAGGAAGCATAGCGGTCAACGGCAAAGAAAGCAGATGCCCCATAAGCACTGACATCCTCCGCCCTGTCCCCAAAGGCTCCCCCCAGATACATGCGCACCAGTGCCGAGGACTCGGAGGCATAGTCGGGGTATTCCACCTTGAGCACATCATAGCCTTCCCTTTTCAAGCGGTCATACAGGGCATTTGTCTGGGTAGCCTTGCCGGAGCCGTCCCCTGCCTCGATTGTTATCAGCCTGCCCTTTGCTTTTGCCATCAGCAACAAATCCTTTCCAAATAACTCAAAAACGCATTATACCATTATTTTATCACCCTGATAGTCTCCAGCCGTCCGTCAGCCGGGCCGGACAGGCGCATCCCCATAGCCTGATAGCGGCGTATATAATTCACAATCTCCGCCGTAATTTCCTCCCCCGGGCACAATAGCGGCACCCCCGGAGGGTAAAAAGCCACCGTTTCCGCTGACACAGCCCCCACAGCCCCTTCCAAATCAATTGCCTTATAATCCGCAAAAAATGCCTCCCTGGGGCTGATCCGTTGCCGTGGCGCAGGCATATCCCCCATTGCCCCCCGGCAGCCATTGGCATTTTCTGTAGTTCCTGTATTTTCCGTATTTCCTGCATTTCCTGTCCGCAGATGGCCTGCCGCCAAATCCTTTAGTGCTGCCAAAAGCCTCGCAACTACTGCCTCATTATCCGCCATGGAAATGATAAACAGCAAATTGCGCACATCGGACAGCTCACACTGTATCCTGTACTGATGCCTGAGGATAAGCTCCGCCTCAGGGCCATCCACATCCAGCCCATACAGATTTACCGTCACCTTGGTATAATCGAGGCATACCGCACCGCTGCCACTTCCCTGACGGCAGCTTTCCATCCCCGGGCTGTAGAGGCCGCTGATTTTATTGACCTCTGAGCGCAAAAGGTGAGACAGCCGCACTGCCTCCGCCATGCGCTCCCTGCCCTCCTCCGCCATCTGCAGCCTGGCTATATCCAAAGAAGCCAGCAGCAGCTGGTTGGGACTGGTGGACTGCAAAAGCCCTGCTGCCTGCCGCAGCCTGCTCCTGTCCACCCGATGGCTGCCCACATGCAGCATGGAAGTCTGGGTCATGGAGCCCAGCAGCTTGTGGGTGCTCTGGGCAGCCACATCCGCCCCCAACTCTATGGCCTGCGGCGGCAGCTCGTCACTAAAGCGCAGATGGGCGCCATGAGCCTCATCCACCAGCAGCAGCATACCTGCCCCGTGCACCGCCTCTGCAATAGCTCGCAGATCACAGCCATAGCCATAGTAGGTGGGATACACTGCCACCAGTGCCCTGGCTCCCGGATGGGCAGCTATGGCACGCTGCACGGCAGACAGGCTCAGCCCCATGGCAATACCCAGCCTTGCATCCACCTCAGGCTGAACATAGACAGGCACAGCCCCTGCCAGTATCACGCCCCCGATAATGGAGCGATGGGCATTCCTGGGAATCAGCACCTCATCCCCCGGTGACAGGGTTCCCAGCAGCATAGCATGAATAGCCCCTGTAGTGCCATTGATGACAAACAGCGTATCCTCCGCTCCCCACAGCTCTGCCGCCAGTGCCTCAGCCGCCTTGATACAGCCCTCCGGCTCATGGAGGTCATCCAGCTCCTCCATGAGGGAAACCTCCTGCCGCAAGCCTTCCTCCGTGATCAGCTCCCGAAGAAGCCGATGGGCACCCAGCCCCTGCTTGTGGCCGGGAGTATGAAAAGCAAGGGCGCCGTCCCCTGCATATTCCTTCATTGCATGAGAAATCGGCGCCTCATCTTGATTTAGCATATATTCAGCATATTTATTTGAAATACATTCTTTTTCCATAGCCCTGCCTTAATTCTTCTCCAGCTTTGGATAAGGCAGCTTGACATGGATCTTCGTGCCCTCCCCGGGATTGGAAATCACATTCAGGGAAGCCCCGATCAGCTTTGCCCTTTCCTCCATGCCCAGGATGCCAAAATGCCCGTTGCCGGTACCGCTCTTGCGCATTTCCTCGGTTTCCTCCATATCAAAGCCCCGTCCCTCGTCAGAAATCAGAATGGACAGGTCGTTAGATGAAAACAGCAGCCGCAGGCGCCCTGCGCTGACACCGGCATGGCGATGGATATTGTTCAGGCCTTCCTGAATAATGCGGAACAGCGTCACCTCCACATGCTTCTCCAGGGCACGTTCCTTGCCATTGACCTGGAAATCCGTCTTGAGAACCTTGCGTTCCTCCAGCTTGCTGACCAGCTGCCTGAGAGCCGGAACCAGCCCCAGATCATCCAGGGACATAGGACGCATATCAAAGATAATCTGCCGCACATCAGCCAGGCAGGTGCGAATCTGCCGCCGCAGCTCCTGCAAGCCTGCCTTTGCCTCCTCCGGCCTGGTATCCACCAGCCGCTCACAGATAGAGGCCTGATAAATCAGGTTTGCCATCTCCTGAGCCGGGCCATCGTGAATTTCACGGGACACCCTCAGCCGCTCGTCCTCCTGCGCCTTGATGATCTGTACCCCCAGGAACTTGTTCTTGGAGGCAATATCCATCTGTGCCACCACATTGCTGATTTGCGAAGTCAGATAGCCAACAACCGTCCCCAGCTTGGTGGCCAGCCGCTCCGCCATCAAAAGTGTCTGCTCCATGCCCCGCAGCCTGATTTCCAGCCTGTCCCGCTGGCGCCTGGACTGAAACTCCTTTTCCTTCACCAGAGCCAGGCGCACCTGCACATCCTTGACCGCCTCATAGCTGGCACGAATCTTATCCTCTGAATAGTTGGCAAAATTGCTGCTGACCTTCACCAGCCGCTGCTTTTCCTGCTGCTCGCAGTGAACCAGCACATCCACCTCGTCCTGCAGCTTGGCTGTCTCCTCCTTCAGCTCCTTCAGCATGACGCGAGCCGCCTCTACATCATTTTTGGTATTCTCATAGATTTCAAATATCTGCCCCTTGCTATTTTCCATAGCCTCCACAGTGTTTTGAAATGCCTCCCGCAGCAGCCGTTCTCCCTGCTGCTCCACATCCATATCGCTAGAAAGCTTCATCCTTTATCTCCCATAATTCCGAAACAATTAAACTATCTCAGCTTCTATTTTACATGATAAAGCAAATTTACGCAAAGACTTTCCACTTTTTTGCAACAATATTTCAAAAAGGATTGCCGCATCCCCCGGAGGGTGATACAGCAATCCTCTCATTTACTGCATATACAGCGGTATATGCAACAATATATTTATTTTAGCTTACGGCCTTCTGCCTGAAAGTGGCAACATTGTCCTCATACACGATGGTCTTCGCCGGCTGGAAGCCGTTGAAGCTGGTAGCGGCAGAAGCGCAGTAGGAGCCTGCCTCCGGTGTCAGGACCTTATCCCCCACCTGCAAGGCCGGTGCCAGCCAATCCCTTGCCACCACATCAATGGAATCGCAGCTAGGCCCCACAAACACGGACGGAGTCCTGGCCCCCTCCCGGAAAAACTCCAGCTTGTAGGTCCAGTGGTCAAAGACCAGCCCGTTGTAGCTTCCGTAGAGGCCATCGTCCAGCACATACCACGGCTGACCGCCACGCAGCTTGGTGCCGATGACGCTGGCAACCAGATTTACGGCTGTGCCGCACATGTAGCGTCCCGGTTCTGACCAGATTTCCACATCCGGGAACAGCTCGTCGAGACCTGCACGGATGCTCCCTGTCATGGCATCCAGGTCAGGCTCCGGCTGGCCGATTTCAGGAATCGGCAGGCCGCCGCCAATATCCAGGATTTTCAGGTCAAGGCCCTCACAGGCTGCCTGGTCAAAGAGCCTGCGACACATCCTCAGTGCCCTGCCGTAGGCATCAGCTTTCAGTGACTGGCTGCCCACATGGAAGCAGATACCGGCAGGAACCAGCCCTGCGGCCTTGGCTTTATGCAATAAAGGCAGTGCCAGCTCTGGCACTACGCCGAATTTCTCATTCAGATTCACAACGGCTGACTTATTCTCCACCTGCACCCTGATGAGCACCCTGGCACCGGGAGCATTTGCAGCCAGCTTTGGTATTTCGCTTTCATCGTCGAAGGTAAATTTATCTACCCCTGCCTGCGCCGCCAGCCTGATGCTGTCAGGCGGCTTGACGGGATTGGCATATATCATGCGGCTGCCAGGTACGCCCAGGGAACTCAGGAGCCTGATTTCACCCTCAGAGGCCACATCAAAATTGGAACCAAGGCTCGCCAGCCTGGTCAGCACCGCCGGTTCAGAATTTGCCTTGATGGCGTAGAACACCTTCACCCGGGGCAGCCTGTGACGGAGATAGTGGTAATTTTTCTCCACCTTGTCCAGTGACACCACCATAAATGGTGTCGGATACTTCTCTGCCAGATAATTCACTTCTTCTTCAGTTAAACGAAAGCTATTCATAACAACCTCCTCTTTTCTCATGGAGTCCCTTGCGGCTTCTCCATGCAGCATACATAGTACAGCAGCGGCTTTCGTCACATATCGCATTTATTGCATCTCTGCTGCTGCACTCGGCGCAAAATATGCTGTCCACCGACCATGTACACTGTCTTTACATCTTTGTATTTTTTACAGCACATTTATGGGTTGCATTATAGACCTATTCAATAAATATTGCAAGTAAAAATTGCACAAATTACAAATGATATGAAATAACCGGGCTGCCATCCTCCAGATGAAGAATTCTCGCATGTACGCCATACAGTTCAAAAATAAAATCCTCCGTCAAAAGCACGTCTGGAACCCCTTCCCTGATAATCCTCCCATCCTTTATGGCAATAAGCCTATCACAGTAAGCAGCAGCAATATTTAAATCATGGATTGCCGCAATCACTGTCAGTTTCATATTCCGCACGCTTTCCATAATCTGTAGCTGATACCTGATGTCAAGATGGTTAGTAGGCTCATCCAAAATCAGACAGGGAGCCTCCTGAGTCAAAGCCCGTGCCAGCATCACCCTCTGCTGCTCTCCCCCTGACAAACTGGCAAAGGAATGTCCGGCAAAATCTGCCATTCCTGTAAATTCAAGATATCTACGAGCCTTTTCATAGTCATCCCCCGTATACCTGTCCAAAATCCTTTTGTAAGGACTCCGCCCCATCAGCACAACATCCAGCACCTTGAAATCAAAACTGGCATGATGGTGCTGTGCCAGCACTGCCTGCCGTTTGGCAGACTCCTGCACCGGCAAAGCAAAAAGACTGTCCCCGCCAAGAAAAATCTCACCGTCTTCCGGCTTCAGCACCCTGTAGATACATTTCAGCAGGGTACTTTTGCCGCTGCCATTGGGGCCGATAATACCTACCATTTCCTTATTTTGGGCAGCCATGCTAATGCTATGCAGTATCTGCTTATCCCCCAGATACTTGTCCAGCCCATCCACCCGAATATCCATATCAGCACTCCCTCCTGCCACTAATCAGCCTTGCTGCCAAAGCTGTAATTACGCTTCACAATCAAATAGACAAATACCGGCGCACCTATTAAGGATATAATCAAGCCTACCGGAATTTCCGTCCGTTCCAGCAGGCTCCGCGCCAGTGCATCCGCCCCCACCATGAGAATTGCCCCGGACAAGGCAGCTATCGGCAACAGCCTGCGATGGGATGATCCTATAAACAGCCTCGCTATATGCGGAATAATCAGTCCCACGAAGCCAATCATGCCGGCAGCATAAACCAAGAAGCCGATAATCAGAGCACTGACTACCAGATATATCTGACGGAAGACCTTCAGATCACGCCCCAGGGTAATAGCCTCGGCATCTCCCAGCAGCATCAAATCCAATACGGAGCTCTGAGTCCAGAAAAATATTGTCCCCAGAACCGTCACCAGGAAAATCATCCCCATGTCCTCCCACTTTGCCCCGGCGCAGCTTCCCATCAGCTGAAAAACCACTGACTGTGCCCCGTCCTTGTTATTGGCAAAATAAAAGATAAAGCTTGATACGGACGAGCAGGCCGTAGATAATGCCATACCTGCCAGCAAAAGACGCACTGAGTCTGCCGTCCCCCGGATATTTGCCACTAAAAGTACCAGCACCGATACCCCAAAGGCACCTAGGAACGCACAAATCCCTACAAAATTGCTGCCCAGCCACACACCGATACCCAGCAGTACAGCAGCAGAGGTTCCAAGGGAAGCCCCGGAGGATACCCCCAGAATATACGGATCTGCCAGGGGATTTCTGACAATGGCCTGCATAATCACGCCGCAAACTGCCAGCCCCATACCTGCACAGACCGCCAGCAAAAGCCGTGGCAAACGCAACAGCCAGACAATATCATGAGGTGCTCCCTGCAAGGGAGCCATAATAGGCAGCGGACTGCACAAGCCATCCACAATTGTCTGATAAATTACGGCATAGCTCAGCTTCGCCGAACCAAGCCCCAGTGAAATAAATAATTCCACGCATAGACACAAAAACAAAAAAAGCAACACCATGCCGGTTCGACAGTACTTCATTCCGGCAGCCTCCCTTCGTACAAATCAGGATAAAGCCCTCCTGCCATCCGGCAAATTCCATCATAAGTTCTAGTCGCACTACCGTACACCATATATAACGGAATCACATATATGCGCCTGCCGCGAATGGCGGCCACTCCCTGCAGGGCAGGATTTGCCAGCATATCTGCCGCTATTTCATCCGCATACCGGTACATGGACTCGCTGACTACCAGGAAAATTACCTCCGGATCTGCCTCAATAAGCTGCTCATAACTGGCAGAGCTGCCCAATGCCACCAGTTCCCCGTTGACATGGCGCAGAATATCACCAGCCAGGGAATTTTCACCATAAACCAAAAACTGCATCCCCTGCTTCTCCAGAATTGCCGTGCGTGGCTTTGGCTGTCCCCTGGTATTGGACTGCACAAAATCGATTTCCTGGCGCATACGGGCCACCAGGCCTTCTGCCTGTGCCTCCCGGCCAAAAATACGCCCAAAATCAAGGATATAATTATACTCATCCTCTATGCGGCGCACCTGTCCCCTGCCAATGGAGGAATATGGCATATAGGTGCGTATGCCCCGTCCCTGCCAGAATTCTGTCGTTTTCGTCACTCGCTCCGTAAAGGTGGAGGCCCAGCCTGCAATCAGCTCAGGTTCCAGCATGAGCATATTTTCCACTCCCGGCATCTCCATCTGTCGCACAGGAATCTTTCTGTACGCCTCCCTGTATTCAGGCCGCAGGCACTCCTCAAAGGGAACACCTACAGCGGCCACAATTCTGTCACCTGCCCCCAGCGCCAAGATGGTTTCCACATTATTCTGCCAGATAGCAACCACCCTGCGAGGCGGAGCGGCAAACACCTCCGCTACTTTTTCACCTTGGGAATTATAGTTGATTATTTCCACCCCTTTGTCTGAGGCTTCCTCTGGCATATCCTGTTCCCCGCCCCCGGCAAAAAGGCAGCCGGAGCAGACAAATACGAGCACCAAAAGCAGGCAGATAAAAATCTGCCTGCCGCCATCATATATTCTATTTAGAAAGTGCATTTTGCCCCCAACATGAAGCTGCGCCCTGCCTCCGGCAAAGCACCCGGCCCATAAGATGCAACTGCCTTTGTCTCATAGGCAGTATTCAGCAAATTATATGCATTCAGATAGATCTTCCACTGCTTGGACAAAGTATAGCTCAGAGCCATATCCAGCGTACCGAAGCTACTGCTAGTAAAGTACCTAGTATCATTGCCGGAATAGATAGTATACGACAAATCCCCAAACCAGCGGTCCTTGTCATAGGATACATTCAGCCTGTAGGTATTGCGCGGACGGAAAGAATTAATCAGCGCATCAGTGGTTGTTCCATCTGGATTCAAAATCACATTCTTAGCAGAGAAATTTTCTTTTACCCAGCTATAGGAAGCCCCAAATTTCCACACATCATCAAAGTCATGAGTATATCCCACATTCATGGAACGCTTAATCCGAGAGGCATTTACTGCCCTTGTCTGCCACTTGCTGGTAAGTTCATTGTAAATACTGTACCTGCCGATAGCATTGTCCATATCAGTCAGCCCAAAGTTGATTTCACCATAATCCCGCGGACTGAATTGGCGGCTGATGCCTGCGTTGTAGCTCCAGCCTGTCTCATCCTCCAGCACATCATTGGCGTATTGGCGGCTGCGGTCAAGCCCCGTTACCGGCTTGAAAATCTGGCTGGCAGAAACATATGCATTCGTAGCATCGTCAAAGTCATAGCTGGAATACAGGGAAGCCGTCAGCCTGCTGCTTCCCGGTACATTATTGCCATTGTAGGTACCATTAGCATAATGAGTATAAATCAAGCCTGGTGTAAAGGCAAATTTCTTGCTGATCTGGATTTTATCCTGCAAGTACAAATTCCAGAGATTGCGCTCCGCATCATATCTATCGGATGAATCCCAGCCATCATAGCTGTCCTGCCTGTATTCAAAGCCGCCTGTCAGGCTGTGCCTACCAATATGCCGGGCAAGCTGCACCGCGCCGCCCACTGAACGCTCAATGTCCGTATGAGCATTAACTTTATCCTTGGCTGCAGCAATAAATTCATGCAAATTTGTCCACGGTACATTCCAGATACTGGAATAATCCTTCATATCATAGCGTGTGTAATTGCTGTACAGGCGCACATAGCTTTCCGCATCCTCGTCTGTTTTGTCAAACACATACTTTGCAGATACGTTGTTTGTCAGGGTTTCGCCATAGGAGCCCAGTATGGCATCATACAAGAATATATTGCGATAGCCTGGATAGCTGCTGCTCAAGCCTGTATAGCGATGATATTTACTAGAAGCAGGGTCATTATCAATCGCAGCCATCGTGCCATTGTAAAAATCTTCCATATAACGATAGTTCGGTGCCGTTATCGGATAATGGGCTTTTTCATAGGCGTGGGTGAAATTCAGGGAAATGCTGCGCTTGTCATCCAGCTGCTTCTTGATGTTGATGGCAGCATTGTCCTTGTCGTAGCTGGTATTTCGGAATTTCTCTGTATTGCCGGTGTAATCATCCTTGTATTTGGTATCACCGCTCTGCTCGTGGCTTAAAGAGAAGGAATACTCCAGCGTCCCTTCATCAGCAGTGCCGGTATGAGTCAGTGCCATACGGTGATGATCCCAAGAACCTGTTGCCAGATCCAGGGTAGTGCGCGGTTCCTTGCTGCCCCGCCTGGTGGTGATGGAAATAACGCCACCTGCCGCATTGGCACCATAAATAGCCGCACCGCTTCCCTTGATGACCTCTATCTGCTCTATATTGTCAATCCCCGGCAGGGTGGCCAGATTGACACTTGCCTTGCTTCCGGCAAATGCACTGGCATCATTGCTTATTCTGTTGCCATCTACCACGACCACGATGTTGTTTTCACCATTGATGGATAATTCACTGCTAAAACTATCGTAGCCATACTCACCGCCATGATAGCCCGGGGTGGCAATGCGTACACCTGGCACACGCTTAAGTGCCTCAGCTACATCAGCGTAATTGTGCTTTTCAATATCTTCCCTGGTAATAACATTCACATCACCGCCGGTAGTATAGGGGTTGCGGACGATATTGCCCCCCCCGAACAATTGTATCATCAAAAGTATATACATCCAGATTTTCCTCCTGCTGCGCCTCGGAAGCATTTTCCCTGACCTCTGCTTCCTCCGCCCAAGCATGAGAGCTCCCCATCAGCATACATGCCACTGTCAATGACAGCATCTTCCTGCGCTTTCCACTAACCATTTTCATCAGCATAAAGCTCCTTCCTGTACAAAAAACAAACCATTTTCTACAACCCCAGCATTTCCCTGGCCCTTTTTTTCATCCTTGTCCTGTCATGCTCCCTGCACTGCTGACAATGAGCCAAATCCTGCCTATCCCGCGATCCACAGGTCCGGCAATAAAAATCATGGGCAAATTCAGTCACCAGATCGCTTATTTTCTGTTCCTCCCACAAATGCCTCACTGCCAGGCGCAACCTTGCCATGTCCGAAATGCTGTCCTCCTGGAGAAAACTCTCCAATACCTGATGATCCCCTTGCTGCATCACCCTCACCTCAACATTCACCTTTGATACACTTTTTCACCTTGCACCGGCCTGGGAAGCTTTTCCCGGAAACTAAAAAAGCCAATCACGAGCAAATACGCAATCGGCTGGACACAGGCAAAAACGCAGGAGCATACTAGCTCTGTCGCAACAAAAAAGGAGTCCTTCCACAAAAAGAAAGACTCCCCCTGTATCGTCAATCTCCTTCCCATCGCTCGTGGGTACAGCAGGGATCACTCCCTGCCAACGGTGATTCATGATCGGCAGTTCTCCTGGCTTAGGTTCATCATATCAACGCGCCTTCCCGGGACGTGCCCAGTGACCTAACTAATGCGTCATACTCCCCTTACAGTGGCGGGACCGCTCCGGACTCACACCGGTATTCCCTATTAAACCTTGCAACAAAAGCACTTCGCTGCAAAGGTACCGCTCACGATATATTAAATTTCAAATCCGATTTTATACTATACCAAAATGCATAATGGTGTCAAGAACATTTAACAATAATTCTCCCTTACTGCAGCAGGCTCAGAACCCCGGAGCTGTTCTGGTTTGCCTGAGCCAGCATAGACTGCGCCGCCTGCAGCAGCACATTGTTCTTGGTGTATTCTGTCATTTCCTTGGCCATATCCGCATCACGGATGACAGACTCTGCACTGACGGTGTTTTCGCTGGCGGTAGTCAGATTTGCCTGAGTATATTTCAGCCTGCTTTCAATGGCGCCTATGTTGGTCTGCTGGTCAAGCACCTTTTCAATGGCATTGTCAAGGATGGTCATTGCCTGCTTTGCCTTGACACGGGTACCCACGCTGAGATTTGTACCATTGTCCGCCTTCAGCCCCAGTCCTTCGGCACTGATGCTGCCAAAGGCGGAATTGATTACCTGATTGGCCCTGGTGCCAACCTGGAATTTCAGCCCTTCACCCTTCTGGAAATCAGGCCACTTGACGGTCAGGCCGTTTATAAGGGTTGAGTTGGCACTCGGATAATACCAGAATTTGGTATTCAGGCCTTCCAGTACAGTGCCTTTATCATCACGCACCTCTCCCTGATTGGCATCCGCGCCAAGAATGGAGCCCACATCAGGGTTATCCAGGTCTATGCCGCATTTATCCAGCAGAAAGGCCTTTGTATTCCCTGCTGCCGTCTTAGCCCCATTGAAAGAATCTATCATATTCTGCAATGTACTAAACCTGCCGCCAGTAGCGGACTGCACCGCCTTATCCACATTTCCTTCATACTGTACCAGCCCCTGCATAAAGGATTGTACACTGCCACTGCCGCATTGCTTATTCATATAGCGCAAAAAAGCATAACCACCGGCATAAGCATCCTCACCGGACAAGCCCGTTGATAAAGCTGCTAAATTTTCCAGCCTTGACCTTCTGTTATCATCTATGCCGTGAGTAACCTCTGCAAAGCCTTCTACAATGAATAAAGGCACATTATCCATATTTTTGACATTAGCCGCCATCACAGCATGTGTAAGCTCATGGGCAATAACACGATCAAGATACTGACTGCCAGTTGATGGTGAAGAACCATTAGGATCACTCTCATCCATATCATCATAATAATGCATGTTAACAGTCAAAGTAAGCTTATCCGTCACACCGCCAACAGCTCTGTGAGTTACATACGCCAAACGGTCATTAGCTCCTTCATCCTTCAACACTACTTCCATTTCGTTGACACTGGCCCTGCCATCGGTGAAGTTAATACCATAGGCATCCTGTATCATTTCAAAGCTTGCCTTGAGCCATTCTGAATTTAATGCCTTGATGATGGTATCCTGCACGGATTTGCTGATATCTGCCCCGCCATCAAAAATTCTTATGCCGTTAAAGGTGACATTGGCATTATCTGAAATCTGGTCAATAGCCTGGTCCATTTCCTTTTGGATGGTTGCCCTGTCAATGTCTGTATTGGTATCATTGGCAGCATTAATCGCTTTTTCCTTTAACGTTTTCAATATCTCTACTGTAGATGAGGCCGCTCCCTCTGCCGTCTGCAGCAGGCTGCCTGCATTCTGGGCATTGGCATTTGCCTGATCCAGTGCCCTGATCTGCACCCGCATTTTTTCAGATATGGAAAAACCGGAAGCATCATCAGCAGCACTGTTCAGCTTCATCCCCGAAGCAACCTTTTTCAAGCTTTTGGACAGTGCCTTGCTGTTTTTATTCATTTTATTCAATGTCTGCTTTGCAGTCATATTATTTTTTACTACCATTGCCATTACACAATATCCCTCCCTGGAAAATCTATAATATTCAATCCCTTAATACGCTAAAGCATGATGTTGTCAAAGAATTTATCGGAAACTCTCTCCCTATTGTTAAATTTCAGTTTGTCGTAGTGCTTGATCGTTACTTTGTGCACATACTGATGATGTAGTTTGATAATTCGTGAACTCTGTTCAGACATTTAAAAGGGACAGGTAGCGGCAGTACCCATAGAAAACTCGCTCTCGCTCTTAGCACAGCCTCGCGCTTCTAAGCTCCTGCGTCGCTTACGCTCGCACTCGCTAAGAAGCGAGGCTGCACTCAAGGTTTTCTTTGGGTACATGCCGCACCTGTCCCTCTTTGTGTCTGAACAGATATGCACATAGTTATCAACTATACTCTGCTGTACGCTACTAAGGTAATCAATCTAACTTTACGAAAAAGCTGAAAAGGGGGAGCCGGGAAGCTGACGAGACCTGATACTACCAACTACTATGCAAGACAATCTGCTATTATGAGC